>NZ_CP189561.1:5492540-5811044 GCF_050154705.1 Muricoccus radiodurans
TTCGGCTTCATCGACCCGTCCCGCCCCGTGGTGATCGAGGCCGCGCTGGCCGAGGCCGCGGGTGGCGGCGCGTCCGACGCGCCCGTCGCGTCGGCGCAGCCGGACGGTCCCGCACCCGCACCGGAACGCCGCACCCGCCTCTTTTCTGCCGGCGCCTGGCACGATGCCGCCGTCTTCCGGCGCGAGGTGCTGCGCCCGGATCAGCCCATCGCCGGCCCCGCCCTGATCATCGAGGCGAACCAGACCGTGGTGGTCGAGCCCGGCTGGTCCGTCACCCTCACGCCGTGCGACCACCTCGTGCTGGACCGCGTGGAGCCGCTCCCGCGCGGTGTCGCGCTGGGCACCGAGGCCGATCCGGTGATGCTGGAGATCTTCAACAACCTCTTCCGCTCGATCGCGGAGCAGATGGGCGTCGCCCTCCAGAACACGGCCAGCTCCGTGAACATCAAGGAGCGGCTGGACTTCTCCTGCGCCGTCTTCGATGCCGCTGGCGGCCTCGTCTCCAACGCGCCGCACATCCCCGTCCATCTCGGCTCCATGGACGGCAGCGTGGAGAGCGTCATCCGCGCCAACCCGAACCCGCGCCCGGGTGACGTCTGGGCGATCAACGCGCCCTATAACGGCGGCACGCATCTGCCCGATATCACCGTCTGCACGCCCGTCTTTCTGGGCGAGAAGGTGGGCTTCTGGGTCGCCTCCCGCGGTCATCACGCCGATATCGGCGGCACCGCCCCCGGCTCCATGTCGCCCGATGCCACCACGATCGAGCAGGAGGGCGTCTACATCGACAACCTTCACCTCGTGGAGGAGGGGCGCTTCCAGGAGGAGGCGGCGCTCGCGCTGCTGACCGGCGCCGCCTATCCCGCGCGCAACCCCGCGCAGAACATCGCCGACCTGAAGGCGCAGGTCGCCGCCAATGCCCGTGGTGCGGCGGAGCTCCTTCGCGCCGTGGAGTTCTTCGGCGCGGACGTCGTCCACGCCTATATGCGCCACGTGCAGGACAACGCGGCGGAGAGCGTCCGCCGCGTGCTGGACCGGCTGCCCGAGGATTCCTCCTTCACCTACCCGATGGATTTCGGCCGCCGGGTGCAGGTCCGCATCACCGTGGACCGCGCGGCGCGGGAAGCGGTGGTGGACTTCAGCGGCACGTCCCTCCAGCAGCCCGACAACTTCAACGCGCCGAAGCCCGTCACCCGGGCGGCGGTGCTCTACTGCTTCCGGCTGATGGTGGATTCCGACATTCCCATGAACGCCGGCTGCCTGCGGCCAATCCGGATCGTGGTGCCGGAGAACTCGATGCTCGCTCCGCAGCGCCCGGCCGCGGTGGTGGCCGGCAACGTGGAGGTGTCGCAGGCCGTCACCTCCGCGATCCTCGCCGCTATGGGCGCGCTGGCCCCGGCGCAGAGCACGATGAACAACCTCACCTTCGGCAATGACCGCCACCAGTACTACGAGACGATCTGCTCCGGCGCCCCGGCCGGTGAGGGCTTCGACGGCGCCCCCGCCGTGCAGACCCACATGACCAATTCCCGCCTGACCGATCCCGAGATCCTGGAAACCCGCTTCCCCGTCGTGCTGGAGGAATTCTCCATCCGCCCGGATTCCGGCGGCCACGGACGCTGGAAGGCCGGCGACGGCACACGCCGCACCATCCGTTTCCGGGAGGCGATGGAGGTCGCGATCCTCGCTGGCCACCGGGAGGTCCCGCCGCCCGGCCTGAAGGGCGGAGAAGCCGGCGAGCGCGGCCGGAACCTCGTCCGCCGGAACGACGGCAGGGTGGAGGAATTGCCGGGCTGCGCCCGCTCCGCGCTGGAGGCGGGAGAGGCGGTGACGATCGTCACCCCGACCGGCGGGGGCTACGGCCCACCGGCTTGACCCGTCCGGCCCGGCCGCCGCACGCTTAGACCTCGAAGGGTCGGCCGGGAAACGGCCGCGAGGAAACCTCCATGCCGGACACCCATCCCAGCGCCTTCGCGCCCGCGGCGACCGAACTCTTCAAGGGCCGCGGCCTGCCCGCCCCAGACACCCTGCCCAACGTGCTGACCGGCCTGCATTTCGAGGCGCTGGAGAACTTCACCCGCGTCTTCGCCGTCCGCCCGGGGGAGCGGATGCTGTTCCTGGCCGACCCGAAGCTCGACCCGAAGGTGGTCGCCGCCATCTCCGGCCTCGCCCGCGCCCGCGGCGTGCGGCCCTGGATGGTGATGGCCGACACCACCCAGGTCACCGAGATGCCGGAGGAGGTGAAGCCGCTGCTGGAGAAGGCGGACTTCGTCGTGTCCTCCTGGTTCTGCTCGATCATCGACCCCTTCTGCATCGCGCAGCGCAAGCGCGGGCAGCGCTGGGTGAAGATCACCTATTTCCGCGACCTCGGCCTGCTGGACACGCCGCAGGCGCGCTTCCCGATCGACTTAGTGGGTGAGATCATCCGCGCCACCGCCGCTCGCTATCCCGTGGGCCAGGATTTCGACCTGCACTTCACCGACCCGCGCGGCACCGACCTGCACATCGGCTTCACGGCCAGGATGCGCGAGCTCCAGCTCCGCTCCAATCGCTGGCGCGGCAAGATGTGCGCGGACGAACCGGGCGCCTATGTCCACTACCTCCCTTGCCACGGTCCCAACCTCTACGACCGCACGAGCGTGGACAACGACGAGGATCTGGTCGTCCCCGTGAACGGCGTCGTCTATCCCGAATGGGGCGTCGGCTTCCCGCGCCCCTTCGCGGAGCGCTACGGCGTCGTCTTCAAGGATGACCGCATCACCGAGGTGACGGGCCATGGCCCCTACGCGGAGATCCTGCGGGACATGCTCGTCGGCGGCCGCCTGATCGAGCTCGGCTGCGGCTTCAACCCGAAGGCGCCGCGGCGGGAGATCTACCCGGCCGGCTCCAACTCCCCCGGCGCGCTGCACTACGGGATCGACCTCATCAAGCCGTCCGACTACATCCGCCGCGTCATGCCGGAGTGGGAGGAGCCGCCCATCCACATGGACCTCGTCTCCTTCGACAGCACGGTGATGGCCGGCAGCACCCCGCTGATCGAGGACGGCTTCCTCAACGCGCTGCGCGAGTCCGCGGTGGTGGAGATGGCCTCGCGCTACGGGGACGCGGTGGACCTGCTGGAGGCCTGGCCGGACTGACGGTTCATCCCCCGGCGCGATAGGCTGCGAGCACCCGCGCACCCTCCTCGCCGGCGCGGGACGTCCAGGCGGCGACCACGGGCGCGGCGGCGCGGGCCAGGGCGTCCCGCAGCGCCGGCGAGGTGGCGATGGTCACGCCGTTCGCGCGCATCCGCGCCTCGTTCTCCGTCAAGCGCGTGGTGATGGCGGCGAACTGCCTCGCCTCCGTCTCCTGTCCCGCCTGCTCCACGGCGGCGCGCGCGGGCGGGGGCAACTCGGCCAGCGCCGCGGCCCGGCAGAAGGCGAGGCTGAGCGGCGAGGCGTAATCGATCACCGTGAAATGCGGCAGGATCTCCCAGAGCCGCGCGCCCGCGCCGCCATCGCCCGAGGACAGCACCGCATCCAGCGCCCCGGCCCGCAGGCGGGGCATCGCGTCGGCGAAGGAGATCTGCACCGGGGCCGCGCCCGCCTCGCGCAACACCTCCGTGCTCACCGCGTCATAGGTGCGGATGCGCAGGCCGCGGAGGGAGTCCGCATCCGGCAGCGCGTTGCGGGACCAGATTCCGGAGGCCGGCCAGGGCGTGGCGTAGAGAAGCGCCAGCCCCCGCGCGCCGAGGGCCGCGACATAGGCCGCGCGCGCCGCCGCCAGCAGCCGCGCCGTGTCGGCCGCCGATCCGGTGAGGAAGGGCAGGGCGGAGAGCTGGTAGATCGGCGTCTCCCCGGCCAGGGCGCCGGTGAAGGCGTCGGCGGCCTCCACCTGCCCCTCCGCCACGGCGCGGAGCATCCCGGCGGAACGCAGCCCGCCCGGCGCATCGAAACCCGGCTGCACCGCCAGCGCCCCGGCGGCGAGGCGCGTCGCAGCCGCCGCGAAGTGGGCAACGCCTTCGCCCGGCATCGCGGTGGCCGGATATTCCGTCACGATGCGCCAGGCTGCCTGGGCCGGAGCCCGGCCGCGAGCAGGAGCGAGGCGATCAGCGGGCGGCGTGTGGGCATGTCATGGTCTCCGGGCCGGTGCCGACCGGCGATGCGAATTCGGGGCCGTGGCGCCCGGCCCGTTGCCGCCTGGACGATGTGCCATCACGACGCCTCCGTCGCCGGCGCGAGCCGACTTCCCGCACCCCGGCCCGTCCGGCCGCGCCACCGGTCCCGCGGCGATCCCGCGCCGCTTGTCCTTCCCGGATAATGCTGCGAAATCTAAGCATCTGAGAAGGCCGGCCCGATCCGGCGATGGGAGGAACTGCATGGCCCCGCGCCTCACGCGCCGCGTCGCCCTCGGGGCATGGCTGGCCGCGCCCGCGATCGCCCGCGCCCAGGCCCCCGCCCGTGCGACCGCGCGGCTCGTCGTGCCCTACGCGCCCGGCGGAACGAACGACGTCACGGCCCGATTGATCGCGCCGAAGGCCGGGGACCGCATGGGGCAGAGCTGGATCGTGGAGAACCGCTCCGGCGCCTCGGGCGCCATCGGGGCGGACCACGTGGCGCGCTCGGCGCCCGATGGCCTGACGGTGCTCTACTCGAACGAGGTGCATCTCCTGCTCGCCCTCGTGCAGCGGAACGTCGGCTTCGACGCGCGCGCGGATTTCACGCCCATCGTGCGCACCGTGTCCATCCCGTACGTGCTGGTGGGCCAGGCCTCGGCACCCACGCGCGATCTGGCGGCGCTGGTCCAGGCCATCCGCTCCGCGCCGGACCGCTTCTCCTTCGCGGGCTCGTCGCTCGGCTCCATCGGGCAGCTCGGCGCAGCGGCGCTGGGAACGCGGCTGGGGTTCGAGGCGCAGGTGATCGCGTATCGCGGCACGGGGCCGGCGATGAACGACATCCTGACCGGCAGCGTGCCGCTCTTCTTCTCGCCGCTCGGCGCGGCGCTCCAACTCGTGCGGGACGGGCGCATCCGGGCCTACGCCACCTCCTCCGCGCAGCGCCTCCCGCAATTGCCCGAGGTGCCGACGCTCATCGAGGGCGGCTTCCCTGACCTCGTGCTCGAGGGATGGTGCGGCGCCTGGGGGCCGAAGGGGCTTCCCCCGGAGACGGTCGCACGGCTGCGGGAGGCGATCCTGACGGGGGTGCAGGACCCGGAGGCGCGGGGGCGCATGACCGACCTCGGGCTGACACCGCTGAACGAGAGCACGGCGGACTTCCAGCGGGTCATCGACGCGGAGACGGCGCGCAACGCGCAGCTCGTCGCCGCGGCGGGGATCCGGCCGGAATGAGCGCGACCCGGCGCGGCGTCCTCGCCGCCGGGCTCGCGTTGCCGGCGGTCGCGCGCGCGCAGACCGCTTGGCCCGACCGGCCGATCCGGCTGGTGATCCCCTTCGGCGCGGGCGGGCCGACGGATGTGGTGGGACGGCTGATCGCCGATCCCGTGGCGGCGGCGCTGGGTCAGCCGGTGGTGATCGAGAACCGCGCGGGGGCGGGCGGTAACATCGGGTCCCGCGACGTGGCGCGGGCGGCGCCGGACGGGAACACGCTGGTGCTGAACGCGGCGTCGCCGCTGGTGATCAACCAGTGGCTGTACCGCGACATGGGCTACGACCCGCTGACCGCCTTCGCGCCGATCTCGATGCTGATCACGGGTCCGCTGCTGGTGATCGCCAATCCCCGCGCGCCCTTCTCCACCATGGGGGAGCTGGTGGCCGAGGCGCGGCGGCGCCCTGGCGCGATCAACGTGGCCAATGCCGGCATCGGCACCGTGCCGCACCTGGCGGCGGAGCTGTTCATGCGGGCGGCCGGCGTGCAGATGACCCCTGTCACCTACCGCATCACCCCGCAGGCGACGCAGAGCGTGCTGACGGGGGAGACGCATCTCTTCTTCGACAGCCCGGCCTCGATCACGCATGTCCAGTCGGGCGCGGTGAAGGCGCTGGCGGTGACCACGCCCCGCCGCTTCGCTCCCTTTCCCAACATCCCGACCGTCGCGGAATCCGGCGGGCCGGAGATCGCGGTGGAGGCGTGGTACGGGCTGCTCGCGCCGGCCGGGACGCCGCCCGATCGAGTGGCGCGGCTGCACGCCGCCTTCTCCGCCGCGGTTCGGCGGCCGGAGGTCCAGTCCCGGCTGGCGGCGATCGGCTATGAGGGCGTGGGCAACACGCCCGAGGAATTCGGCCGCGCCATCGCGGCCGAGGCGGCGCGCTGGGGCGAGGTGATCCGCGCCGCCGGCGTGCGTATGGAGTAGGCGGCGCGCCCGGGATCAAAGGGCCCGTCCTCCGCCCGGCACCGTGCCGGGGGAGGCGGGCCGGCCGTCACTCGGCCGGGACCATGGACGGGGCGGGCAGCGCCTCCGGCATGGCGGGCCCCCAGCCGCGGCGGTGCAGCCAAGAGAAGACGTGGTAGATCGTCTTGAACGACAGCACCGAGACGGTGGCGCGCGCGTCGAAGCGGCCGCCGCCGAGGTTGCCGGCGAGCATGTTGACGATGCCGTCCCGCATCCAGAGCGTGTTCTTCGGGGAGAGGAAGAGGCTGCGCAGCACCGGGTCGTTGATCCGGTAGATGAGCCAGGAGATGTCGTCCATCGCGGCGGCGAGCTGGCGGTTGGTCTCCTTCGCCATCTCCATGCCGCGGACAGGGTCGTCGAGCCAGGTGTCGGCGGCCTTGGCGCCGAGCTCGCCGGCGGTCATGGCCATCAGGACGCCCGTGGAGAACATCGGATCCACGAAGCCGAAGGCGTCCCCGATCATGAGGAAGCCGTCCCCGCAGCCGGAGGTCGCGCGGTAGGAATAGTTGGCGGTGGCGTAGATCTCCGAGACGATGTCGGAGGTCCGCACGCGGGCGCTGACGGTCGGGCTGGAGGCGATGCGGTCGAGGAAGAGATCGCGCGGCGTGCCCTTGCGGTTCTTGAAGGCGGACTGGTTGCCGACGAACCCGACGCTCATCACGTCGTCCGGCAGGGGGATGAGCCAGAACCAGCCATCCTCCGCGAGGTGGACGGAGATATAGCCCTCCAGCTCGCCCTCCCGCCGCTCCACGCCCTTGAAGTGGGCGTACATGGCAGCGGTATTGTTGTACTTGTTCGACTCCTTGATCCGCATCTTGCCGGCCAGGATGGCGTCGCGGCCGGAGGCGTCGAGCACGTAGCGCGGGCGGTAGGTGACCTCGCCCTCCGCGGTCTTCGCCACGACCTCGGCGCGCTCGCCGGGCTTGCCGAAATGGATGTCGGTGACGCGCACCTCTTCCCTAGTCGTGGCGCCGTGGCGGGCGGCGGCGCGGAACAGCGCCTCGTCGAAGTCGGCGCGGCGGACCTGGTAGGCATAGGTCCAGGCCTGGTTCAGCGCGTTGGAAAAGGAGAAGGCGGAGGAGCGTCCGGTGCGGTCCGAGACGAACTCGGCGCCGGGCTTGTGCACGCCGATGCGCTTCACCGTCTCCTCGAGGTCGAGGCGGCGGATCAGGTCCAGATTCCGGGGCAGGAGGCTCTCCCCGATGTGGAAGCGGGGGTGACGCTCCTTTTCCAGCAGCACGACGTCGCGGCCCGCCTGGGCCAGCAGGCAGGCGGCGGTGGAGCCGGCGGGGCCGCCGCCGACGATGAGAACATCAGGGGAGAGGTTCACGGTCATGGGAGCGGAGGTTTCCCGTGCGACAAGGGGCCGGTCAAGCCGTTCGATGCGGACCCGTCCGAACCTTAATTCAGGGTCGGCACCACCTGTCCCGCCCGCTGCCCGTTGCTGTCCAGGATCGGGTCCTCGACCGCCTCTACCAGCGCCGCGACGCGGTCTTCGGCCAGCAGCCCGAGGCGCCCGAGAAGGGTGGCCAGCACGGCCATTTTCCCGCGGGAGGCGCCGTCGGCCATCTTGATCGCGATGCCCAGGCCGCGCTCGGGCACGAAGGCGACGACGAAACCCTCGGCGCCCTGCTTCAGGGGAACGCGGCCCTCCATCGCGCGGACCACGCGGCTGGTGGCGGCGTCGCGGCCGGAGAGGTGGTCGGGGAACTCGGCGATGGCGCCCAGGATGCGGCGGGCGGTGGCGGCGCGCCGGGCGCCGGGCACGGCGCCGGCGGCGAAGCGGGCGGCGGCGCGGGCCATGTCGCCGACGGAGAGGTTCAGCGCGGGCAGGCCGCAGCCATCCGTGCCGCGGGGCAGGGCGGCGGCGTCGTGGCCGAGGAAGTCGGAGAAGGCCGCGAGCCAGTGGCGCTGGGCCGGGTGGTCCGGGCTATCATAGCCGGCGGTCGGAGCGCCGAGGGCGCGCGAAGCGGCCAGAAAGCCGCAATGCTTGCCGGAGCAGTTGTGGAAGACCCGGCGCCGGTCGCCGGCGCGGATGGCGGCGACGTGGTCCGCCTCTCCCATCGGCCAGGCGGGGCCGCAGACGAGGGCGCTCTCGGGCAGTTCCATGCGGCGCAGCCAGTCCGACACCATCGCGACCTGAAAGGGCTCGGCGCGGTGCGACGCGCAGGCGAGGGCGAGGTGCTCGGTCGTCAGCGCGTCGGCGCCGCCGCTCTCCACCAGGGCGAGGGCCTGGAAGGGCTTGAGGGAGGAGCGGGGGAAGGTCGTCAGCGCCGGGTCGCCCCAGGCATGGAGGATCGCACCCGACGCGTCGGCCACGGCGACCACGCCGTGGTGGACGCTCTCGATCGCGGGGCCGCGGCGGACCTCCGCCAGGCGGGCGAGGGTGGGGGCTGCGTCGCTCATGCGGGGCCGCTCAGGCGCCGCTGACGCAGCGCGCCTCGGTGACCTGGCACTGCACGCCCCGGCCGCGCTGGCTGCAGGCCGAGAGGGCGGCCCGCTCCGCCTCGGGCCGCGAGTTGCCGGTGCCGGTGGTCGCGGCGATCACGGTGAAGGTGCTGGGGTGGCTCGTCATCGTGACCGCGCCGGCGCCGCGCAGGGCGTGCGCCACCGCGGCGCAGCGGGCGGTGAACTCGGCCGCCATCCGGCAGGGTGATCCCTGGCCGCCGACGCAGCCGCTCTGCGCCCCGCGATGGGCGGCGGCGCGGTCTGCCATGCCCACGGCGAGCCCGTAGCTGCGGGACGGGGTGGCGGCGAGATAGATCGCGCCGTGCAGCCCGCCGGTCGGGACGACGGGGGCGCTGGCCCGCGCCGCCATGCCCGGCTCCGCTGCCTGGGCGGCCATGAGGGAGCCGAGGAAGGACGAGCCGGGCTGCGGCCTCGGGGCCGCGCCGGCGACGGCGACCGGCACGGGCGGCGGCGGGGCACCCGGGCGCCCGTCCGGACGGCGGCCCGCGGTGGCGGGCGCCGCAGCAGCGGTCGGAGCAGCCGCGGTCGTTGCGGCGGGCGTTCCGGCCATGACGGTGAAGCCCTGGTTGCCCTGGCGGCGCTCCATGGCCTGGTCCCGCGCCTCCCGCGTCAGGCGGTCGAGCTCCGGCCGGGAGCCGTTGGAAAGCCGGGTCCAGGGGGTTGCCGGCGTCGGCATGGCGGTCGTGCCGGTGGGGCCGGCATTGCCGAGGGCGGCGCGGCGCGTCTCGCACCGCATGAGGCAGGCCTGGATGACGGCGCTGTTCTGGCCGCGCTCCGGCAGGGTGGCACCGCATTCGCCGCGACACTGCTGGCTGTCCACCACCGCCCGTGCCTCGCGCGGGGCGACCGAGATGGCCGCGAGAGCGAGCAGCGTGAGGCTGCCGAGGCGCAAACGGAGTCCCGTCGCCAACCGCATCCGGTGGGTTCCCCTCTCTGGCCCGCCCGTCTTGGTGCGGCCCTCACGTTATCGTGGTAAGGGCGTGTCGCATGCCGAGGGGCCCGACCGCAACGACGGAACGCATGGCGGCCTCCGCGTCCCGCGCAAGGCGCGGGAATCCCTCACGCATGGCACCGCCCGAGCCGCCCGCGCCGGCGCCGGCCGCTGCGACTCCGCCGGTCTCCAGGCGCCGGGGCCGGCTGCTTGCCTGGCTGGTGCAGGGCACGATTTGGGGCGCCGTCGCGCTCGCGGCGCTGTTCCTCTTCTTCGCCTGGGACCTACCGCGGCCGGAGGATGCGCTGGCGATCACGCGCCGGCCTTCCGTCACGCTGGAGGCGGCGGACGGGCGGCTGCTCGCGACGGCCGGCGACCTGTACGGGGAGACGGTGCGGGTGCGCGACCTGCCGATCCACGTGCCGACCGCGCTGCTGGCGATCGAGGACCGGCGGTTCCGCCACCATTTCGGGCTGGACGTGTTCGGGCTGCTGCGGGCGGCCTGGGTGAACGCGACCAGCGGGCGGGTGTCGCAGGGTGGCTCCACGCTGACGCAGCAGCTCGCGAAGAACCTCTTCCTGACGCCGGAGCGGTCGCTGCGGCGAAAGGTGCAGGAGGCGATGCTCGCCCTGTGGCTGGAGAGCCGCTTCACGAAGGACGAGATCCTCGAGATCTATCTCAACCGCGTCTATCTCGGCGGCGGGGCCTACGGGGTGGACGCGGCGGCCCGGCTGTATTTCGGCGTTCCGGCGCGGCGCCTGACGATCTGGCAGGCGGCGGTGCTGGCGGGGTTGCCGCGGGCGCCGTCCCGCCTGAATCCGCGGGCGAACCCGGCCGCGGCGGCCGCACGCGGGGCGGAGGTGCTGCGCGCCATGGCCGCGACCGGCGCGCTGACCGAGGCCCAGGCGGATGCGGAGGCGGAGAAGATCGCCTTTCCCGCGCGACCCTCCCGCGACCTCGGCTGGTTCGCGGACTGGGTGATGGATGACCTCGCGGCGCGCTACCCCGGCTCCGCCGACCTGGCGCTGCGGACGACGCTCGACCTGCGGGCGCAGGCGCTGGTGGAGGCGCGGCTGGAGGCGCTGCTGGCCGGTCCGGGCGCGGCGGCCGGGGTGGGGCAGGGGGCGGTGGTGGTGCTGGACGCCGCGACCGGGGCGGTGCGGGCGATGGCGGGCGGGCGGGACTATCGGCGCAGCCCGTTCAACCGGGCGGTCTCCGCGCGGCGGCAGCCGGGATCGGCGTTCAAGCCCTTCGTCTACCTCGCGGCGCTGGAGGCGGGACTTTCCCCCGACAGCACGGTGTCCGACGCGCCAATCACGCTCGGGCGCTGGTCGCCGGGGAATGGCGGCTGGCGGTCCCGGGGCGACCTGCCGCTGGACGAGGCGATGGCGCATTCGGTGAACACCTCGGCGGTGCGGGTGCTGCAGCGGGGTGGGGGATGGCGGACCTCGGCCGATGTGGCGCGGCGGCTCGGGCTGGCGGGACCCTTCCCGAATGACGCGACGATCGCGCTCGGCACGGGGGAGGCGAGCCTGATGGAGCTGACCGCCGCCTATGCCGCCTTCACCAACGGCGGGCTGCGTGTCACGCCGCACGGGATTGCCTCGGCGCGGTCCGAGGGCCGGGTGCTGCCGGCGGCGGCGCCGGCCCCGGCGCGGGCGGTGAACCCGGAGCACGCCCAGGCGATCCGGCGGATGCTGGAGGCGGTGGTGGCCCGCGGGTCCGGGCGCGCCGCCTCGGCGCCGGGCCGGCTGGTGGCCGGGAAGACCGGGACGACGCAGGACAACCGCGACGCCTGGTTCGTCGGCTTCTCCGGCGGGCAGGTGATCGGCGTCTGGCTGGGCAACGACGATGCGACGCCGATGGACGACGTGCGGGGCGGCACCTTGCCGGCCCGGTTATTCCATGACGTGCTTGTGGGATTGCCGGGTTGAGGCTGGGAGAGTGAACTCCCCCGGACCCCTTCCTTCTTCTGTCAGGCTGCCGCGGAACATCCCTGATCCGTTCCGCGGCAGCCTGACGGGAACAGGCGGGGGGGAGCAGGGAGGAAGACCTTCCCCACGCCCTTTCTCTCGCTGGAGGACGCATGACCACACCGGCCGACCAGGCGATGGCGCTGCTGCTGCGGCCGGTGCGGCACGCGGTGAACAATCTCTCCATGGTGCTGACGGCCAACCTGGAATCCGCCGTGCCGCGGATGCCGGAGGGGGAACGGGTGACGAAGCTCGTTACCCGGGCCTGGGACGCGGCGCAGGACTATGACCGGCTGGCGCGCGGCTACCTCGCGCTCGGGCGGGAGGAGAGCGTCCGGAGCGGGCGGGCCGACCGGGTGATCGGTGACCTGCTGCCGCTGCTGGTGCTCGCCTCCGGCGGGCCGCTGGCGCTGGAAGGGGAGGACGGGACGGCGGTGGAGTACCGGTCCCCCGCGCTGGAATCGGCGCTCGTCCTCGCGATGTCCGGCGCGTCGGGCCTGCCGGCGGGACCGCGGCCGCCGCTGCGGCTGGCGCGGGGGCGCGTGGAACTGGGATGGGCCGTGCCGGAAGCGGCGCGGACCGCGCTGGAGGCGGCCGGCGCGCGGGTGGAGGCGGCGTCGGTCGTGCTGCCTCAGTCCGGCGGGGCGGTCTCGGCCCGGGCGGCCTCGTAGGCGAGAATCGCGGCGGCGAGGTCCTCCCCGGCCCAGCCGACGGACTTGAACACGGTGATCTCCTCCGCGGTGCGGCGGCCGGGATGGGCGCCGCGGAGGAGCTCGGCCAACTCCGCGACCACGTGCGATTCGGTGATCGCGCCCTCGGCGATGGGCTGGGTGACGTCGCCGGCCTCGGCCAGGGCGCCGGCGCGGGTGTCGACCACGAGGGTGGCGCGGGCGATGAGGTCGGTGTCGGATTCGCGCATCGTCCGGCGGAAGGCGCCGACGAGGTCCACATGCGTGCCAGGCCGGACGGCCGCCCCGCGAAGCAGCGGCGTCGTGGAGAGCGTCGCGGCCGAGACGATGTCGGCCTCCGACGGGTCGGGCGAGGCCGCGGCGACCGCTGGGTGGCCCTCGGCGCGAAGGCGGGCGGCGAGGCGTTCCGCGTTGGCGGGGTCGCGGGACCAGACCGCGATTCGCTCGATCGGGAAGGCGGCGCGGTAGGCGCCGGCGAGGGCGTGGGCGACCTTGCCGCTGCCGAGGATCAGGTGGCGGCGGCTGTCGGGGCGCGCGAGGTGTCGCGCGGCGAGGGCGCTGGCGGCGGCCGTCCGGCGGTCCGTCAGCGCGCCGCCGTCGAGCAGCGCCAGCGGCGCGCCGGTGTGCGCGTCGGACAGAAGATAGGCCGCGTGGACGGCGGGTGCGTGGGCGGGCGCGACATGGACGATCTTCACGCCGCTGTAGCGGCCCGCCTGCCAGGCCGGCATGAGGAGGAGCGTGTTCTCCCCCGCGCCCTCCGGCCAGGTGTGGGCGTGGCGCAGCGGGGATTCGCAGCCCTGCCGGAACATGGCGGCGAGCGCGTCGTTCAGCGCGCCCCAGGGCAGCAGCGCGGCGACGCGGGCGGGGTCCAGGGTGAGCAAGCGCGGCTCCTTCCGAAGGCCGGTGTGGTCGCACCAACCGCGGGCGCGGGGAAGAGCCGCGAGGAGGGCGGTTAACACCGGCATGAGGATTGCGTGTCCAGGAAGCTGCCGTTTCCAGGCGGTTTCGGCGGGCGGATTTGCCGGACGGGCCTGGGGCAGGTAGGGGGATTGCCCCGCGATCCGCGCAATCCCGCGTTGATCGGGGCACATCCCTGGCGCAGCATGTTGCCCGGGACCACCGTTCCTTCCCTGGGGGAGACCAGAGTTCATGAAGCCCTTGCGGCTGACCACCCTCGGCGCCATCGGTGCCGTCGCCATGACGGCGCTCAGCGCCATCCCCGCCCTCGCCCAGGCCCCGGCGCCGACCGGCGCTTCGCCGACCGTCGATGCCATCCGCCAGCGCGGCACGCTGATCTGCGGCGTGAACACCGGCATCGCCGGGTTCGCGCAGCCGGACAGCCAGGGCGTGTGGCGCGGCTTCGACGTGGACTTCTGCCGTGCCATGGCGGCCGCCATCCTCGGGGATGCGAGCAAGGTGCGCTACGTCCCCACCACCGCGCAGAGCCGCTTCACCGCGCTCCAGTCCGGTGAGGTGGACATCCTCGCCCGCAACACGACCTGGACGATGTCGCGCGACACCTCGCTCGGGCTCGAGTTCAACGTCATCAATTTCTACGACGGCCAGGGCTTCATGGTCCGCGCCAACGCCGGCGTGCAGAACGCGGCGCAGCTGGACGGCGCCACCATCTGCGTGCAGCCCGGCACGACCACCGAGCAGAACCTGACGGACTGGTCCCGTTCCGCCCGCATCCGTTTCACCCCCGTGGTGATCGAGCGGCTGGAGGAGGTCGTGGGCGCCTATGTGTCCGGCCGCTGCGACGTGTACACGACGGACGTCTCCGGCCTCGCCTCCACCCGCGCCACCCAGCCGCGCCCGGCGGATCACCTGATCCTGCCGGACGTGATCTCGAAAGAGCCGCTTGGCCCGGCCGTTCGCCACGGCGACCAGCGCATGGCCGACATTATGAAGTGGGTCCACTTCGCGATGGTCACGGCCGAGGAACTCGGCGTGACCGCCGCCAACGTGGAGGGCATGGCGAACGACCCGCGCCCGGACGTGCAGCGCCTGGTGGGCCGCACCGGCGAACTCGGCCAAATGGTCGGCCTGCCGAACAACTGGGCGGTGCAGATCATCCGCCAGGTCGGCAACTACGCCGAGGTGTTCGACCGCAACCTGACGCCGATCGGCATCCAGCGCGGTCGCAACGCCCTCTGGACCAATGGCGGCCTGCAATACGCGCCGCCGCTGCGCTGATCTGATCCCGGGAGGGGCCGCACCCGCGGCCCCTCCCTTTGTTTTCCCTCTCTGCAAGGCACCACCGGATGTCGCAGACCACCATCGACCCGCGGCACCTCCGCGCACCGCCGAAGAAGAAATTAACCCTCTCCTGGGCCGATGAGCGGGTGCGCGCCATCGTCTGGCAGGTGCTGATCGTCGGCGCGGTGGTCGGCATCGTCTGGTGGCTGGTGCGCAACACCCAGCACAATCTGGAAGTGCGGCGGATCGCGACCGGCTTCGGTTTCCTGACGCGGGAGGCGGGGCTGCCGATCGGCGAATCGCTGATCGAGTACACGCCCGCCAACAACTACTTGCGGGCTCTGACCGTGGGCGTGCTGAACACGCTGAAGGTGGCGGTGGTCGGCGTGATCCTGGCCACGATCCTCGGCACGCTAGTCGGCATCGCGCGGCTGTCGAAGAACTGGCTGCTCTCGAAGATCGCGGCCGTCTATGTCGAGGTGATCCGGGACATCCCACTGCTGCTGCAGTTGCTGTTCTGGTACACCATCTTGCAGTCGCTGCCGCCGCCGCGCGGGGCGCTGAACCCGGTCACCGGCGTCTTCCTCAGCAACCGCGGGCTGAAGCTGCCCTGGCTGGACTGGGAGGTCGGGCATTCCTGGGCGCTGCTCGCCTTCGTGGCCGGCGCATTCGCCACATGGCTCTTCACGAAGGAGATGCGGAAGCGGCAGATGGCCGATGGGCAGCCGCGGCCGATCTGGCCGGCCGCGCTCGGCTTCCTGGTCGGGCTGCCGCTGGTGGTTTGGGTGGTGGGCGGCGCCCCGGTCGGGGTGGAGTGGCCGGAGCGGCGCGGCTTCAACTTCGTCGGTGGGCTGACCATCTCGCCCGAGTACTTCGCGCTGCTGGTCGGGCTGGTGACCTACACCGCCGGCTTCATCGCCGAGATCGTGCGCGCCGGCATCCTGGCCGTTGCCAAGGGCCAGTGGGAGGCGGCGCAGGCCCTGGGGCTGCGGCCCGGGACGGTGCTGCGGCGAATCGTGCTGCCGCAGGCGCTGCGGGTGATCGTGCCGCCGATGACCAGCCAGTACCTGAACCTGACGAAGAACTCGTCCCTGGCGGTGGCCATCGGCTACCAGGACATCGTCTCCATCGCGAACACGACGCTGAACCAGACGGGGCAGGCGATCGAGGGCATCGCGATCATCATGCTGGTCTACCTGACGATCAGCCTGTCCATCTCCTTCTTCATGAACTGGTACAACTCGCGCATCGCGCTGGTTGAGCGCTGAGGAGGCGGCCATGAGCGACATCACCCTCGGCACCGCCGTCGCCGGAGTCCCGGAGGCCTCGGCCCCCAGGCGGCCGCCGGTGCTCACCACCGGGCCGATCGCCTGGGCCCGGGCGAATCTCTTCTCCTCCTGGATCAACACCGCGGTCACGCTGGTGCTGGGCTACTTCGTCGTCCGCTACGCCCTGTCCTTCATCGACTGGGCCTTCGTGAATGCCATCTGGTCGGTGCCGAACAACCAGACGGCCGCCTGCCGGGAGCTGAAGGCATCCCCCAATCCCGGCGCCTGCTGGGCGGTGATCACGGAGAAGCACCGCTTCATCCTCTTCGGCACTTACCCCTACGAGCAGCACTGGCGGCCGGCGCTGGTCTGCGTGCTGTTCACCGGCCTCTTCATCGTCTCGGCCATGCGTCGCTTCTGGCGCTGGGAACTGGCGGTGGTCTGGGCGGTGACGCTGACCGTGATCGGCATCCTGATGTGGGGCGGCATCCTCGGCCTCCCCTTCGTCCCGCAGGAGCGCTGGGGCGGGCTGCCGATCACCCTCATCCTCGCGACCTTCGGGCTCGCCTTCGCCTTTCCGCTGGCCATCCTGGTGGCGCTGGGGCGGCGGTCCAAGATGCCGGCGATCCGGCTGCTCTGCATCGTGTATGTCGAGCTGATCCGCGGCGTGCCGCTCATCTCGCTGCTCTTCATGGCCAGCGTGATGTTCCCGCTCTTCCTGCCGGAGGGGATGAACATCGACAAGCTCCTGCGCGCGCAGGTCGCCGTCATCCTCTTCGCCGGCGCGTACCTGGCCGAGGTCGTGCGCGGCGGCCTCCAGGCCCTTCCGAAGGGGCAGTACGAGGCGGCCGAGGCGCTGGGCCTGTCCTACTGGCAGAAGACCGCCTTCATCATCCTGCCGCAGGCGCTGCGGCTGGTGATCCCGCCACTGGTGAACACCTTCATTGGCTTCTTCAAGGACACCTCGCTGGTGCTGATCATCGGCATCTTCGACCTGCTGACGGCCGGCAAGACGGCGATCGTGGAACCCGCCTGGCAGGGCTTCGGCGTGGAGGTCTACGTCGCCATCTCCGTCGTCTACTTCGTCTACTGCTTCGCCATGTCCCGCTACAGCCAGAACCTGGAGGCGGAGCTGAACCGCCACCGCGTGCGCTGAGCCCGAGAAAGAGGATCACAGCATGAGTGCCGCTCTCGAGGCCGACACCCACGTCGCCTCCGCCATCCGGACCGACGCGCCGCCCGCCATCCTGCTGGACCGCGTGAACAAGTGGTACGGCGCGATGCACGTCCTGCGTGACGTCTCGCTGGAGGTCGCGACGGGGGAGCGCGTGGTGGTGTGCGGCCCGTCCGGGTCGGGCAAGTCCACCATGATCCGCTGCATCAACCGGCTGGAGACCCACCAGGAGGGGCGGATCCTGGTGGACGGGACGGAACTGACCGACGACGTGCGCGCCCTGGACGCAATCCGGCGCGAGGTCGGGATGGTGTTCCAGTCCTTCAACCTCTTCCCGCATCTGACGATCCTGGAGAACTGCACCCTGGCCCCGATCTGGGTCCGGCGGATGCCGAAGAAGGACGCCGAGGCGCTGGCCATGGAGTACCTGACCCGGGTGAAGATCCCGGAGCAGGCGAAGAAGTACCCGGGCCAGCTCTCCGGCGGGCAGCAGCAGCGCGTGGCGATCGCGCGCGCCCTCTGCATGAAGCCGAAGATCATGCTCTTCGACGAGCCGACCTCCGCCCTCGACCCCGAGATGATCAAGGAGGTGCTGGACACCATGGTCGGGCTGGCCGAGACCGGCATGACCATGATCGTGGTCACGCACGAGATGGGCTTCGCCCAGCAGGTGGCCGACCGTGTGGTCTTCATGGACCGGGGTGAGGTGGTGGAGCAGGGCACCCCCTCCCAGATCTTCAACAACCCGGCCACGGACCGGCTGCGGCTCTTCCTCTCCCAGATCCTGCGGGGGCACTGAGGGCCGCCGCGCGGGCGTGGCCGGAGCGCCTCCGGCCATGCCCTTGCATGGCACCCCTGCAACCCTGCGGGGTGCGGGGGGTTGCTGCCGGGCGGGCGGGGGGCCATTCCCCGGCCGCGACGACATGAAGCAGGCGCATCCGTGACCTCAGCGGCCCCCGACGGTCCCCGACAGCCCCTCTCGGCAGCGGTGCTGCTGGGGGTGCTGGGCGTGGTCTATGGCGACATCGGCACCAGCCCGCTCTACGCCATGCGGGCGGCGCTGCTCCACTTCTCCTCGGACGGGCTGGAGCGCTGGGAGATCCTCGGCATCCTCTCCCTCATCATCTGGTCGCTCATCATCGTCGTGACGGTGAAATACGTCTGGTTGGTGATGAGGGCGGATAACCGGGGGGAGGGCGGGATCCTCGCCCTGATGGCCCTCGCCCAGCGCGTGACGCGGAGCGACCGGGGGCGGAGGGCCGTCGCTGTCACCGGCATCGCCGGCGCGGCGCTCTTCTTCGGCGACGGGGTGATCACCCCCGCCATCTCCGTGCTGTCGGCGGTGGAGGGGTTGAAGGTCATCTCCCCGGCCTTCGAGGGGGCGGTGGTCCCCCTGTCGCTGGCGATCCTGATGGGGCTGTTCCTGTTCCAATACCGGGGCACGGGCCTGATGGGAAAGATCTTCGGCCCGATCACCGTCGCCTGGTTCGGCGTGATCGGGCTGCTCGGCCTGATCGAGGTGTTCCGGGAACCCGAGGTGCTGTCGGCCCTCTCTCCCCACCACGCCGTGCAGTTCTGCATCACCTACAAGCTCGCGGCCTTCATCGCCTTCGGCTCCGTCGTGCTGGCGGTGACGGGGGCGGAGGCGCTCTATGCCGACATGGGGCACTTCGGGCGGCGGCCGATCCAGGTGGCCTGGGTGGCCTTCGTGCTACCGTCCCTGACCCTGAACTACCTCGGGCAGGGGGCGCTGATGCTGTCCGACCGGGCGGCGTTGGAGAATCCCTTCTACCTGCTGGCGCCGGAATGGCTGCGGCTGCCGCTGGTGGTGCTGGCGACCTGCGCGACGATCATCGCCAGCCAGGCGATGATCTCGGGCGCCTATTCCATCGCGCGGCAATGCGTGCAGCTCGGCTTCCTGCCGCGGCTGATCGTGCGCCACACCAGCGAGACGGAAGAGGGGCAGATCTACCTGCCGCAGGTGAACTTCGCCCTGCTCGTCGGCGTGCTGGTCCTGGTGGTCACCTTCCGCAACTCGGATAGCCTCGCGGCCGCCTACGGGCTGGCCGTGACGGGCACCTTCCTCGCGACCTCCACGTTGGCGGGACTGGTGTTCCACCGCACCTTCCGCTGGCCTCTGGCCCTGGTGATCGCGGTCTTCGCGCCGCTCTTCGCGCTGGACCTCACCTTCTTCCTTTCCAACGTGCTGAAGGTGCCGGAGGGCGGCTGGGTGCCGCTGGTGATCGGCGGGTGGCTGTTTGCCAGCATGCTGACGTGGCGGAAGGGGCGGGACCTGCTGTTCAGCCGCTTCCGGCAGGACAGCTTGCCGCTGAAGTCCTTCCTGGCGAGGCTGCCGCAATCCCGCACGACGCGCGTATCGGGCATGGCCATCTTCATGACGAGCCAGGCGGACTACGTGCCCAACGCGCTGCTCCACAACATGAAACACAATAAGGTCCTGCACGAGAAGGTCTTGTTCGTGACCGTCACCGGCGAGGACACGCCGCGCGCGACGGAGCGCCGCAAGGTGGAGGAGCTGGCGCCGAACATCCACCGGGTCACGCTCTGCTACGGATTCCAGGAGAGCCCCGACATCCCCAAGGAGCTGGAGGGGCTGCGGGAACTCGGCGTGGATTACCAGCCGATGCAGGCCTCCTATTTCCTCGGGCGGGAGCAGCTGGTCGCGGCGACGGTTCCGAAGATGTCGCGCTGGCGGCAGTGGCTCTTCGCGGTCATGTCGCGCAACTCGGTTCCCGCGACCGAGTTCTTCCGTATCCCCAGCGACCGCGTGGTCGAGTTGGGTGTGCGCGTCGCGATCTGATCTCGCGCGCGGAAAGGTCGGCCGACGGGCCGGGGGGCGACTGCGGGCGACCCGCCGGCCCGCGAGAGGCGAGGAGGCTGAGATGCCGCTGGTCGTGCTGTCGCCGGGCGGTGGAACCGGCCTTCCCGAAGGAAGTCCGGAGCACCGCTACGAGTTGCGGCTCACGCTCGACCCGCAGGGATATCCCGATCCGGCCGCCTGGCAGGCCGATCCGGAACCCTGGCCGGCCCGGCGCATCTGGCCGGGCCAGGGCCTGATGGAAGGCGACGTGCAGTACGATCCGGATGAGGGCTGGGCGCTTCGCTTCTTCCGCCGCGACGACAGCCCGGTGGATGCGCCGCTGCACGCGGTGCTGCGCAGCCGCAGCCCCTGCCGCCCCGGCGAGACGGTGACGATCGCCGAGCCGGACGGCCGGGAATACGCCTGGCGCATCGTGGGCGTGGGCTGACGCACTGCCTGCAGCCCCCAAACGCGAAGCGGGGCGCCCGTCGCCGGGCGCCCCGCTTTCCCCTGGCCGGTCAACCGGCCTGAATTGGTGGAGCCAATCGGAATCGAACCGACGACCTCTTGAATGCCATTCAAGCGCTCTCCCAACTGAGCTATGGCCCCCCACCCGGGGTGCGGCGATATAGCCGCGCCCGGCGGGGCGGGCAAGGCCCCTTCCGGCGCTTTCTCCCACCCTTTTCGAGGGGCCTTCGCGGAGGCTAGGGTCGGCCCGGCCGCACGCCGGAGAGAGCCGCATGAGCAAGAAGCTGTACCCCGACGCGAGGGCCGCCCTGGCGGGGCTGCTGCGCGACGACATGCTCATCCACTCCGGCGGATTCGGGCTCTGCGGCATTCCCTCCCTGCTAATCGAGGCGATCCGGGATTCGGGCGTGAAGGGCCTGACCTGCGTCTCGAACAATGCCGGCGTGGACGATGCCGGGCTGGGGCTGCTGCTGAAGACCCGGCAGATCCGCAAGATGATCGCGAGCTACGTGGGAGAAAACGCGGAGTTCGCCCGCCAGTACCTGGCCGGGGAGCTGGAGATCGAGTTCAACCCGCAGGGCACGCTGGCCGAGCGCATCCGCGCCGGCGGCGCCGGCATCCCCGCCTTCTTCACCAAGACGGGCGTCGGCACCGCTGTCGCGGAGGGCAAGCCGACCCAGGTGTTCGACGGCCAGACCTATGTGATGGAGCGCGGCATCGTCGCGGACCTCGCGCTCATCCACGCCTGGAAGGCCGATCCGGAGGGCAACCTGATCTACCGGAAGACCGCGCGGAACTTCAACCCGATGATGGCCACCGCCGCCCGCGTGACGGTGGTGCAGGTGGAGGAGCTGGTGGAGCAGGGATCGCTCGATCCCGATCAGATCCACACGCCCGGCATCTTCGTGAAGCGCATCATCGTCTGCCCGCCGGGCTACGAGAAGCGGATCGAGCAGCGCACCGTCCGCAAGCGGAGCGAGGCGCCGGTGCCCGCCGCGGCCGGCACCGATCCCCTGCCCACCCAGACCGCCCGCTGAGAGGAGGCCGAACCATGCCCTGGACCCGCGACCAGATGGCGGCCCGCGCCGCGCGCGAGCTGGAGGACGGCTTCTACGTCAACCTCGGCATCGGCATCCCGACGCTGGTGGCGAACCACATCCCCGATGGGGTCTCCGTCCAACTCCAGAGCGAGAACGGCATGCTCGGCCTTGGCCCCTTCCCGCTAGAGGGCGAGGAGGATGCCGATCTCATCAACGCCGGCAAGCAGACGGTGTCGGAACTGCCGACGACGAGCTTCTTCTCCTCCGCCGACAGCTTCGCGATGATCCGCGGCGGGCACATCGACCTCTCCATCCTCGGCGCCATGCAGGTGGCGGAGAACGGCGATCTCGCGAACTGGATGATCCCGGGGAAGATGGTGAAGGGAATGGGCGGCGCGATGGACCTCGTCGCCGGGGTCAAGCGCGTGGTGGTGCTGATGGAGCACACCGCCGGGGGCAAGCCGAAGCTGCTGCACCGCTGCTCCCTGCCGCTGACGGGCCAGGGCGTGGTCGATATGGTCGTGACAGAGCTCGGCGTCTTCCAGGTGGACAAGGCGGCCGGCCGGATGACGCTGACGGAGCTGGCGCCCGGCGTCACGGAGGAGGAGGTGCGGTCCAAGACCGAGGCCTCCTACGAGACGGCGCTGCAGCCCGCCTGACGCGGCAAGGGGCGCCTC
Source organism: Muricoccus radiodurans (assembly GCF_050154705.1). Taxonomy (GTDB): domain Bacteria; phylum Pseudomonadota; class Alphaproteobacteria; order Acetobacterales; family Acetobacteraceae; genus Roseomonas; species Roseomonas radiodurans. The sequence continues at coordinate 5,514,577 of NZ_CP189561.1, forward strand.
GCGGCGCCCCTGGGCCATCGGCCCCGCGATGGGGCCCTGATCCGGACGATCCAGGCTGCCCGTGCCCCCGGATCGTCGGACGACCTGCCGAGGCAGCCGATCGGGGCGTTACGCTCCGGTCGGCCCGCCCAGCCGGTCAGCGAGCGCGGCGGTGTGCCCGACGGGCCGCGGCCGGGCGCAGCGACACGTTGTACTGGCAGTTCCGCATGGACGTCTCGCCCATGATCATGCCGTCCTCGAAGCGGGCGTTGGTGAGCTGCATCGGGCGGCGCCCGTTCAGCGTGACCTGATCCCCGGCGACGGTGGCGGACACGTTCATGCTGCGGATACGGCAGGCGCGCGACGGCTGGGCGAGGCGAGCGACGCCGACGTAGCGGCCCGGGGCCATCGTGGGCGCCGGAGCGGCCATCGGGGGCGGGGGCGGCGCGGCGGCGGCCATCGGCGGGGGCGGGGGCGGCGGGGGCGGCTCGGACGCGCAGGCGGAGAGCAGGGCGAGGGCCGACATGGCCATCAGCGTGGCGGGCAGCTTCATGGAAGAACTCCTGAATGGATTCGCCGGAATGGCGAATCCATTCCCATAAGACGCCTTCTTACGCGCCCGCTGGCAAGACGGGTCAGCGAGGCGTAACGGTCGCGGCCGCCGCCGGGCCGATAACGAAACCGCCACCGCCTGCCGGCGGCGCCAAGGAGGCGCCGGGGCCGCCGCCGCGGAGGTTCTGCAGGCGCTGCCGGTCGGCCTCCAGGTCCTGCTGCATGCGCTCCAGGCGCCGCTCGCGCTCGTTCACGCTGCGCTCCAGCGCGTCCGCGCTAGTGCCGCGGGCGCTGGCCCGATAGGTCGTGGTGCCGCGCCGGGTGCGCCGGACGGTCTGCCGTACGCTCCGCCCGGTCCGCACTTGCGGCTGCGGCGCTCTGGGCAGCGGGGCAACGATGGGGCGGCCGACATCCACCGTGGTGGTGATGGGCGGATCGACCACCGCGGGGATGATGGCGGCCTGCCGCTCCGCATCGACCGGCGGCGGCGCCAGCCGGTCCCATTGCTGGATCGAGCCGCGAAGGACGTCGAGGCTGGGGCCGGCGTCGTTCGGCCAGGACTGGGCGCCGGCGCCGGCGGGCAGCAGCAGCGCGCCGGCCACCAGCAGCCCTGGAACGATCCGCCCAAGCCCCGCGCGCCAGCCGTGAACCCGCATGGGAACTCCCCCTCTCCGGCAGCCGCATGCCGCCGTGGATGTCACCCGGTCGGCCCGGGTGGAACGCCTCAGCCGCGCCCGAGGCCGGACAGTCCGAGCCAGGCCAGGATCACCAGGCCGAGGACGATCCGGTACCACCCGAAGGGCACGAAGCCGATCCGGGAGATGGATGCAAGCACGGTTCGGACCACGACCAGGGCGACCGCGAAGGCCGCGACGAACCCCACTGCGATCTGTCCCAGGCCAGACATATCCAAGCCGTGTCGCGCTTTCCAGAGGCTGTAGACCGTGGCGGCGAACATTGTGGGAATCGCCAACAGAAATGAGAATTCAGCTGCCACCCGGCGCTCAACCCCGAGTAGCAGGGCGGCCACGATCGTCGCGCCGGACCGGCTGGTGCCGGGCACCATCGCCACCACCTGGCCGAGGCCGATCAGTAGCGCCGCCACCGGCCCGATTTCCGGCACCGAATGGATATGCGGCGGTCCGCGCCGTGTCTCCACCAGGATGATGACAATTCCGCCGAGCACGAGCGCGACGGCCACGACCCAGGGGTTGAACAGCAGGTCCGTCACCGGGCCATGCAACAGGGCGCCGATCACGAGCGCCGGCAGGAACGCGAGGAAGAGGCTCTCCGCCGTGTAGCGCTCGAGCGTCTTCGGCCGCCACATGCCCGTCCCGATGCGGATCAGGTCGCGCCAGTACACCAGGATGACGGCGAGGATGGCGCCGAGCTGGATCGCGATCTCGAAGGCCTTGCCGGGCGGCCCCTGGAAGCCGATCAGCTCCCCCAGCAGGATGAGATGGCCCGTGGAGGAGATGGGCAGGAACTCGGTCAGCCCCTCCACCACGCCCATCAGCAGGGCGGAGAGCAGCGCGGTGGCGTCCATGTGGGCGATCCCAAAGAAGAGGGGCGGGCGCCCTGCGGCCCCGCCCCTGTCACGCTACGCCGATCAGGCGGTTCAGCGAACCGTCTGGCTGGCGGTGAAGGCGAAGTTGTCGAAGGAGTTCTCGCTCACGCGGTGCCAGGTGTAGACCTCGTCGCGGTAGCGGCGCTGGGCCTCCAGGATGCGCTTGAAGCGCTCGTTCCGGCCGGAGATCTCCTCCATCACCTCGTTGGTGGCGCGCCAGGCGGCCTCGAGGATCGGGCGGGACCAGAAGCGGAGCTGCGTGCCGGCGGCGATCAGGCGGCGCAGGGCCTGCGGGTTCGCCACGTCGTACTTCGCGACCATCTCCGCGTCGGCCTCGGCGCAGGCGGCCTGGATGGCGAACTTGTACTGCGCGGGAAGCGCGTTGTAGGCGGCCTGATTCGCCAGGAAGTGCAGCCGCGCGCCCGGCTCCCAGAAGCCCGGGGCGTAGTAGTTCGGCGCGACGCGGGCGAAGCCGAGCTTCTCGTCGTCATGCGGGCCGACGAACTCGGCCGCGTCGATCGTGCCGCGCTCCAGCGAGGAGTAGATGTCCGAGGCCGGGACGACCGAGGGCGTCGCGCCCATCTTCTGGAAGACCTGGCCGGCGAGGCCGGTGATGCGGAACTTGAGCCCGCGCACGTCCTCGACCGTGCGGATCTCGCGCCGGAACCAGCCGCCCATCTGCGCGCCCGTGTCGCCGCAGGGGAAGGCGACGGCGTTGTACTCGCGCATCATCTCGTCCATCAGCTGCTGGCCGCCGCCGAAGCGCAGCCACGCCGTGTTCTGCCGCGCGTTCAGGCCGAAGGGCACGGCGGTGAAGAAGGCGAGCGCCGGGTCCTTGCCGATGTAGTAGTAGGAGGCGGTGTGGGCGCACTCGATCGACCCGGCCTGCACGGCGTCGAGCGCGGACAGGGCCGGGGCGATCTCGCCGCCCGGGAAGGCCTGGATGCGGAACTTGCCGTCGGTCAGCTCGCCCACGCGGCGGGCCACCGCCTCCGCCGTGCCGAACAGGATGTCGGTGGAGCGGGGGAAGGACGAGGTGAGGCGCCAGCGCACCTCCGGCGCGGTCACGACAGCGGGCGCGGCCGGAGTCTGGGCGGCGGCCCCCGTCGCCAGCACCGCCGGGACGGCGGCGGCCGGCGCGGCCGAGAGCAGCGCGCGGCGGTTCACGCGGGAGGTCATGCGGGGACGTTCCTCTTCCCTGGAAAATGCGTCGCGGGGTGATAGGGCAAGGCGGGGCAGCGCGGAAGCCGGATTGCGGGACGCCGCGGCCGGGCGCAGCCTCTCCCGCCGGCGGCTCCAGGCCGCCCAAGAGGCATCGCGGCCTGCACGACGGCCGATGCGCATGTCGGGGGGATGCTCATGCGGCGCCGCACGGCCCTGGTCCTCGCACTCGCCCTCGGCGGCCACGCCCGCGCGCAGGACGCGCCCTCGCGGGCCCCCTCGCTCGACGCACCCTGGACGCCGACCCGCCCGGTGCGCTTCGTTGTGCCGTATCCGGCCGGGGGCATCACCGACCTGCTGGCCCGCAAGGTGGGGGAGGAGCTCGGCGCCCTCTGGGGCCAGCCTGTCGTGGCGGACAATCGCCCCGGGGCGGGCGGCAATATCGCGGCGCAGCTCGTCGCGCGGGCGCCGGCCGATGGGCATACGATCTTCATGGGCTTCCTCGGGACCCAGGCGGCGAATGCCGCGCTGTATCCCGAGCTGGGCTACGACCCCGTACGGGACTTCACCCCTATCGGGCTGATCGCGCAATCGCCGATGGTGCTCACCGTTCATCCCGGCGTGCCGGCCCGCAGCGTGGCGGAGCTGATCGCCCATGCCCGCGCCAATCCGGGGGCGCTCACCTTCGGGTCGTCCGGCAATGGCGGCGCCTCGCACCTCGCCTTGGAGCTGTTCAAGAGCATGGCGGGGGTGGAGATCACCCACGTCCCCTATCGCGGCACGGCGCCGCTGATGACGGACCTGCTGGCCGGGCGGATCAGCGGCTATTTCGACGTGGCGATCACGGCAGCGCCGAACATTGCCGCCGGCAGCGTCCGCGCCCTCGGAGTCTCGCTGGACCGGCGCGCGGCACGGCTGCCTGATGTGCCGACGATCGCGGAGGGCGGGCTGCCCGGCTACGTCTTTTCCACCTGGCTCGGCCTGCTCACGCCGGCAGGGCTTCCCGCGCCGATCCTCTCGCGGATGAGCCGGGATTTGCAGGCGGTGGTCCGCTCCCCCGGCTTCGCGGCGTGGTGCGCCGAGCGCGGGCTGGAGACGATGCCCTCCACCCCCGAGGCGTTCGTGGCCTTCATCGATGCCGAGACGGCGAAGTTCGGCCGGCTGATCCGCGAAGCGAACGTGAGGCTGGACTAGGAACCATGGACGACCTGACCGTCATCCGCGTCGCCATCGCCGACCACGTGGCGGTGGTGACCATGAACAACCCGCCCGTCAACGCACAGGACCGGCGCTTCCAGGAGGAGATCGCCCTCGCCTTCGACCGCATCTCGGAGGATGAGGCCGTGCGCTGCGCCGTGCTGACCGGCGCGGGCCGGATCTTCTCCGCCGGCGCGGACATCAAGGCCCGGGCCGGGCGGGAGGCGGAGCGGCGACCGGGCGACGCGACCCAGCACCTCCGCCGCGGACGCGCCGGCTTCGACGCGGTGTATGAGTGCCGCAAGCCCGTCATCGCCGCGCTGAACGGCCCGGCCCTCGGTGCGGGGCTGGCCTTGGCGGCGTCGTGCGACATGCTCATCGCGTCCGAAACCGCCTCGCTCGGCCTGCCGGAGGTGGATGTCGGGCTGCTCGGCGGCGGGCGTCACGCCATGCGGCTCTTCGGCCATTCCCGCACGCGACGGATGATGCTGACCGGCTACCGCGTGCCCGGCCCGGAGCTGTACCGGCTGGGCGTGGTCGAGGCCTGCGTGCCGCCGGACGAGCTGATGCCGGCGGCGATGGACCTGGCCCGTCAGATCGCCGCCAAGAGCCCCGTGGCGACGCGCCTCGCGAAGCACGGGCTGAACGCGATCGAGTGGTCCAGCCTGCGCGACGGCTACCGCTTCGAGCAGGAGCTGACCGCCGAGCTCGGACGGTACGAGGACTCGCAGGAAGCGATGCGTGCCTTCCTCGAGAAGCGCCCGCCGGTCTTCAGGGGACGTTGATCGTCAAGGGACGCTGACGGGCCCCGCCGGGCGCGATAGCCTCGGGCCCAGACGGCCGGGAACCCGGCCCACCGGAGGATGTCCATGACCCCACCTCTTCCCGGACGCCGGGCGGCGCTCGGTCTCGGCACGGCGCTGCTGGCGGGCCCGGCCCTCGCGCAGGGGCCGTCGCGCACGCTGCGCGCGATCGTCGGCTTCCCGCCGGGCGGGACGTCGGACATCGTCGCACGGCTGTTGGTGGAGCGAATGCGGGCCGGCGGCGCGGGCCAGGCCATCGTGGACAACCGCCCCGGCGCCGGCGGGCGGCTGGCCCTGCAGAACCTGAAGGGCAGCGCGCCGGACGGCACCGCCTTCGTGCAGACCCCGGCCTCCATGCTGACGATCTACCCGCATCTCTACCCGCGCACGCTCGGTTACGATCCGATCGCGGATTTCACGCCGGTCTCCCCGGTCTGCATCTTCCCCTTCGGCTTCGCGGTGCGGACGGATCATCCGGCGCGGGACCTGGCCGGCTACATCGCCTGGGCGAAGGCGCGGCCGAATGGGGCGGACTTCGCCTCGCCCGTGCCGGGGTCCATGCCGCACTTCATCGGCACGCAGCTCGCGCGCTCCGCGGGCATCACGCTCAACCACGTGCCCTACCGCGGCTCCGCGCCGGCGATGCAGGACCTGCTGTCCGGCACGATCAGCGCGACGCTGCTGCCGATCGGGGAATCCATGCCGCACCACCGCGCGGGGGCCATGCGCATCCTCGCGGTGACGTCGCCGCAGCGCATGCCGAACGTGCCCGATATCCCCACCATGGCGGAGTCCGGCCATCCCGACCTGACGCATGAGGAGTGGTACGGCGTCTTCCTGCCGGCCCGGGCGCCGGAGGCCGTCGTCGCCGCCCTGCATCAGTCGGTGGTGTCGGCGGTGGGCACGCCGGAGATGCGGGAGGCGCTGGCGCGGATCGAGTTGGCGCCGCTGACGCTGTCCCCCGCCGACTTCGCGGCCCGGCTGCGGCGGGAGCGGGACGCCTGGGGGCCGATCGTCAGCGCGTCGGGCTTCGTGCCCGAGGACTGAGTGCCGCGACCGGCCGGGGCGATGACGAGTCCTCCTCCCGCAGCCGCGGATCGGCTCGGCGCGCCGATCGCCGATCCGGCCGCGCGCGCCGCCTCCCCGGGCAGGGGGCGGATGCCGGCCGGCGGATTCGCGCCGCTCGTCCCGGAACTCGCGGTGACCGACCTGGCGGAGAGCCTGCGCTTCTGGTGCGGGCCGCTCGGCTTCGCGGTGGCCTATGACCGGCCGGCGGCGCGCTTCGCCTATCTCGCCCGCGGGCCGTTGCAGGTGATGCTGTGCGAGCGGAACGGACGCTGGGAGACGGCGGAGATGGACCGCCCTTTCGGCCGGGGTATCAATCTGCAGATGATGGTGGAGCGCATCGCCCCGATGCTGGCGGCGCTGGACGCGGCCGGCTGGCCACTCCTCGAACCGCCGGAGGACGCCTGGTACCGGGCCGGAAGCGTCGAGGCCGGGCAGCGCGAGTTCCTCGTCCAGGACCCGGACGGCTACCTTCTGCGCTTCGCGGAGGACCTCGGAACGCGCTCGGTGGAAGCGGGGCAAGCCGAAGCGGGTCGCTGAACCCTCCCAGTCCAGCGGCCCGATCCGGGCCTCTCCGCCCTTCGGGCGGGGCCGCCGCGACGGGCGGCCCGTCCCGGCTCAGCGGTAGTAGTAGCGGCGCGGCCGGTCGTAGTAGCCGCGGCGGTAGCCCCGGTCCCGCGTCGTCGCGCCGACGATGGCGGCGCCCGCCGCCGCGCCGATGACGCCGGCGGCGACGGCCGTGCCGACCTGCGCGTTCTGGGCGTTCTGCGCCGCTTCCGCATTCGCGGCCGGGGCGAGGGCCTGGTAGTCGTAGCAGGCCTGCTGGTAGCCCTGCTGGCAGGCCTGGGCCGCACCGGCGGCCTGCTGCTCATAGGGTCCGACCACCGGGGCGCAGGCGGCCAGTCCCGCCATGGCAAGAACGGCGGCGGCCCGGATGGCGTGGCGGCCAGGCGTGGTCATATCGTCGCTCCCTTGATCCTGATGAAACGATAGCGCAACCGGACCGGGTGGGTTGCGTCCTCGCCGGGCGGGGACTCAGCCCCGCCCGTGGCAGTGTTTGTACTTCTTCCCCGAGCCGCAAGGGCAGGGCGCGTTGCGGGGCGTCCGGTCCCAGGTCGTGGGATCGTTCGGGTCCACCCCCTCCGCCACGCGCGGCGCCGCAAGCGGGGCGGCGGAGCCGTAGGACAGCGCCTCGCCCTCGCCGTAGCCGCCGATCTCGTCCGGCGCGGGGTGGCGGGCGTCGGTGAAGGAGATCGGGTCGGGGCTGGGCAGCGGTGCCTCGGGGGCAAGGTCCACCTGCATCAACCAGCGGGTCGTCTCCTCCCGCATCTCCGATAGCATCGCGTTGAAGAGGTTGAAGGCCTCGGACTTGTACTCGTTCAGCGGGTCCCGCTGGGCGTAGGCGCGCAGCCCGATGCCCTGGCGCAGGTGGTCCAGGGAGAGAAGGTGGTCCTTCCACACCTTGTCGAAGACCATCAGCAGAAGGGACTTCTCCACCTCCCGCATGCGGTCCGGGCCGATATTGGCGGAGCGGGCGGCATAGGCGCGCTCGGCGGCCTCGGTGATGCGCTCGCGGATCTGGGTCTCGTCGATCCCCTCCTCGCGGCCCCAGTCCATCACCGGCAGATCGAGGCCGAGCGTGTCCCGCACCTTCGACTGCAGCGCCTCCATCTCCCACTGCTCGGGATAGGCGTTCTCCGGGATGGCGCGGGAGACCATCTCGTCGATCACCTCCTGGCGCATCTCGGCGATCGTCTCGGCGACGTTCTCGGCCTGCATGAAGGCCCGCCGCTGGGCGTAGACCTCCTTGCGCTGGTCGTTCATCACGTCGTCGTACTTCAGCAGGTTCTTGCGCGTGTCGAAGTTCCGCGCCTCGACCTTCTTCTGGGCCTTCTCCAGCGCCTTGTTGATCCAGGGGTGGACGATTGCCTCCCCCTCCTTCAGGCCGAGCTTCTGCAGCATCCCGCCCATGCGGTCGGACCCGAAGATCCGCATCAGGTCGTCTTCCAGGGAGAGGAAGAAGCGCGACGCGCCCGGGTCGCCCTGGCGGCCTGAGCGGCCGCGGAGCTGGTTGTCGATGCGGCGGCTCTCATGCCGCTCCGTGCCGATAACGAAGAGGCCGCCGGCGGCCTTCACCTTCTCGGAGCTGCTCTCCACCTCGCGCCGGATCTCGGCCAGGCGGGCCTCGAACTCCGGGCCGTCCGGCTCGCCGGGGAAGGTGGCGCGGGCGAGCATCTCGGCGTTGCCGCCAAGTTTGATGTCGGTGCCGCGGCCCGCCATGTTGGTCGCGATCGTCACCGCGCCGGGACGCCCGGCCTGGGAGATGATCGCCGCCTCCTGCTCGTGGTACCGGGCATTCAGCACCTGGTGCGGGATGTTCTTCTTCTTGAGAAGCGAGGAGATCAGTTCCGACTTCTCGATGCTCGTGGTGCCGACGAGGCAGGGCTGGCCGCGGTCGCGCGCCTCCTGCACGAGGGTGGCGACCGCCTCGTACTTCTCGGCGGCGGAGCGGTAGACCTCGTCGTCCGAATCCGCGCGCGCCACCGGCACGTTGGTCGGGATCTCCACCACCTCCAGCTTGTAGATCTCGGCGAACTCGTCCGCCTCGGTCGCCGCCGTGCCGGTCATGCCGGCCAGCTTGGGGAAGAGGCGGAAGTAGTTCTGGAAGGTGATGGAAGCGAGCGTCTGGTTCTCCGGCTGGACGGTGACGCCCTCCTTCGCCTCCAGCGCCTGGTGCAGGCCCTCGGAGTAGCGGCGGCCCTCCATCATGCGGCCGGTGAACTCGTCGATGATGACGATCTTGTCCTGGCGGACGATGTAGTCGACGTCCCGCGTGAACAGGGTGTGGGCGCGCAGCGACTGGTTCACGTGGTGGACCAGCGTCACGTTGTGGAAGTCGTAGAGGTCGCCCTCCTCCAGCATCCCGGCCGCGGTCAGCGCATCCGCCACGGTCTGGGTCCCGGCCTCCGTCAGGGAGACCGTCTTCATCTTCTCGTCCTTCTCGAAGGTCGAGGGGTCCTTCACGAGCTCCGCGACGACCGTGTCCACGCGGTTGTACAGGTCGGAGGTATCGTCCGTCGGGCCGGAAATGATGAGCGGGGTGCGGGCCTCGTCCACCAGGATCGAGTCGACCTCGTCCACGATGGCGTAGGCGAAGGGGCGCTGGACCATCTCGTCCAGCCGGTACTTCATGTTGTCGCGCAGGTAGTCGAAGCCGAACTCGTTGTTCGTGCCGTAGGTGATGTCGGCGTGATAGGCATCCCGCCGCTCCCCGTCCGTCTTGCCGTAGACGATCGTGCCGGTGGTGAGACCCAGCCAGGTGTAGAGCTGGCCCATCCACTCCGCATCGCGGGTGGCGAGGTAGTCGTTCACGGTGACGACGTGCACGCCCTTCCCGGCCAGGGCGTTGAGGTAGACGGGCAGGGTGGCGACGAGGGTCTTGCCCTCGCCGGTCTTCATCTCGGCGATCTTGCCGTCATGGAGCACCATGCCGCCGATCAGCTGAACGTCGAAGTGGCGCATCCCGAGGACGCGCTTGGCGGCCTCCCGGCAGACCGCGAAGGCCTCCGGCAGGATGGCGTCCAGGGACTCGCCCTTGGCGAGCCGCTCCTGGAACTCGGGGGTCTTGGCGCGCAGGGCGTCGTCCGACAGGGCCGCCATCTGCGGCTCCAGCGCGTTGATGGCCGGCACCCGCGCACGGTACCCCTTCAGGACGCGGTCGTTCGAGGTGCCGAAGAGGCTACGGGCGAGGCGGGCGAACATCGGGTCGGACAATCTCCGGGCACCGGCTGGCGGGGCCGGACCCGGGCGGGCCTCGGCGCGGCCGGAAACCGGGCGGCCCTTGGGTGCAGGCGGCAGAGATAGGCAAGGGGGGGCGGCCGGTCAACGAAAGCCGGAGGCTCCCGGTCGCCGCCTTGTGGGGTCCTTTCCGCTCCGTCATGTTGCGCCCCCTTTTGCTGGAAGTCTTCCCGCGATGCGTCGCCTGATGCTGTCCACCGCCATCCTGACCTCCGCCGCCTTCGGGGCGGCCCTGGCCCAGACCCCGCCGGCCGCTGCCCCCGCCGCGCCCGCGCCCGCCCAGGCGGCGCCGGCCCCGGCGACACCCACCCAGGAAAACCCGGTGGTCGCACGGGTGGACGGGCAGGAGATCCGCCTCTCCGACGTGCGCGACGCCGCGGGCGAACTGCCGGAGGAGCTGCGGGCCGCCCCGCCCTCGATGCTCTTCCCACTCATCCTGGACCAGCTCATCGCCCAGAAGGCCCTCGTCACCCGCGCCCGGGCGGACGGGCTGGACCGCGACCCCGAGGTGCGCCGCCGCATCCAGCGGGCCGAGGACCAGGAACTGCAACAGGCCCTCCTGCGCCGGGAGGTCGCCCCCGCCCTGACCGACGAGGCGCTGCGCGCCCGCTTCGAGCGCGGGGCCGCCACCCGCGCCGCCGGGGAGGAGGAGGTCCACGCCCGCCACATCCTCGTGCAGTCCGAGGCCGAGGCCCGCGCGGCGCTGGAGGAGGTCCGCCGCCCTGGCGCCGACTTCGCCGAGGTGGCGCGCCGCCGCTCCTCCGGCCCCGGTTCCCAGCAGGGGGGCGATCTCGGCTTCTTCAAGCGGGGCGACATGATCCCGGAATTCGCCGAGGCGGCCTTCGGCCTCCAGGCCGGCCAGATCTCCGAGAACCCTGTGCGGACCCCCTTCGGCTGGCACGTGATCAAGGTGGAGGAGCGCCGCGCCGCGCCCGCCCCGACCTTCGAGGAGTCCCGCGACTCGCTCCGCCAGGCGGCCTTCGAGGAGACGGTGAACGCCGCGGTGGAGCGCATCCGCGGCGCCGCCCGAGTGGAGCGCTTCAACATGGACGGCTCGCCGCAGCGCGCCCCTTCCCTGCTGGATGGGGCCACCCCGCCGGCCCCGGGTGGTGCGGCCCCGCCGGCCGCCCGGCCGGTCCCCGCGCGGTAGGAGGAACGAGGCCATGGCGAAGGCGATCCCCGTCTCCCCCCTAATGGTGTCCCTGCCGCCCCTGCCGGTGGTGCGCGGCGTCAAGCTCGGCGTGGCCGCGGCCGGGCTGCGCTACCAGGGGCGCCCGGACGTGATGATGATGGAATTCGCCCCCGGCACGACCGTCGCGGGCGTCTTCACCAGCAACCAATGCCCCGGCGCCCCGGTGGACTGGTGCCGCACCGCCCTGAAGGGAGAGAGCGCCCGCGCCCTGGTGGCCAATGCCGGCAACGCGAACGTGTTCACCGGCAAGGCCGGCGTGGAGGCGACGGAGGCCACCGCCGCCGCCGCGTCCGCCCTGGTGGGCGGCAGGCCGGAGGAGGTCTTCCTCGCCTCCACCGGCGTCATCGGCCAGGTGATGGATCACGCGAAGCTGACCGCGGCGCTGCCCGCCCTGCACGCCTCCCTCAGCGAGCGCGGCTGGGCCGACGCCGCCCGCGGCATCATGACGACCGACACCTTCCCCAAGGCCTCCGCCCGCGTGGTGGAGATCGGCGGACAGAAGGTCACGATCGTCGGCATCGCCAAGGGATCGGGGATGATTGCCCCGGACATGGCCACGATGCTGTGCTTCGTGGCGACGGACGCCGCCATCCCGGCCGCTGCCCTCCAGCGCGCGCTGCGGCACGCGGTCGACAAGTCCTTCAACCTGACCACCGTGGATTCGGACACCTCGACCTCCGACACCGTGCTGCTCTTCGCCACCGGCCAGGCGGAGCATCCGCGCGTGGGGGCCCTGACCGGCGCCTCGATCGACGCCTTCGAGACGCAGCTCACGGAACTCCTGCTCGACCTCGCCCTCCAGGTGGTGCGGGACGGGGAGGGGGCGCAGAAGCTCATCAAGGTGGAGGTCAAGGGCGCCGTCTCGGACAGCTCGGCGAAGCGCGTCGCCATGGCGATCGCCAACTCCCCGCTGGTGAAGACCGCCATCGCCGGGGAGGACGCGAACTGGGGCCGCATCGTCATGGCGGTCGGCAAGGCCGGGGAGCCGGCGGACCGGGACAAGCTCTCGGTCGCGGTCGGTGGCACCTGGATGGCCCGGAACGGCGGCGTCGTGCCGGACTACGACGAGGCCCCGGTGAACGCCCACATGAAGGGCCGCGAGATCGACATCGCCGTGGACCTCGGCCTCTCGAGCGGTTCGGCCACGGTGTGGACCTGCGACCTGACGCATGGCTACATCGACATCAACGGATCGTATCGGTCGTAGCGCCATGGCGACGATCCACCGCGTCCTGCTGGGGCTGCTGGGCTATCCCATCTCCCACTCCGCCGCCCCGGCGATGATGGAGGCGGCAGGCGCGGCGGCGGGGCTCGACGTCCGCTACCACCTGATCTCCATCGGGGGTGCCGATGCGGCGACCATCGCCCGCGTGCTGGACGGGGTGCGGCTGATCGGCTTCGCCGGCATCAACGTCACCTTCCCCTACAAGCAGGCGGTGATGGACCACCTGGACGCGCTGGACCCCGGCGCGGCGCAGGTGGGGGCGGTGAACCTCATCACCGTCCGGGGCGGGAAGCTCACGGGCCACAACACGGACGCAACCGGCTTCCTCGCCGGGCTGCTCGGCAGTGTGGGAGAGGCCGTGAAATCCGGTCCCGCGCTCCTGCTCGGCGCCGGGGGAGCGGGGCGGGCCATCGCCTGGTCCCTCGCGAAGGCCGGCGTGCCCGAAGTGCGCGTCTTCGACCGCGACCTGCCCCGCGCCGAATCCCTGGCGCGCGAGGCCTCGGGCTGGGGCGGCGGCCGCTTCGTCGCGTCCCCGACGGTGGAAGAAGGGATGCGCGGCGCGAAGGGCGTGGTGAATGCCTCCCCGGCCGGGATGCTGCCGGACACCTCCTGCCCCGTGGACCCGGCCTCCCTGCAAGCGGGCATGTGGGTGGCGGACGCCGTGTATCATCCGCCGATGACGCCGCTGCTGACGGCCGCGAAGGCGGCGGGCTGCGCGATCATGCCGGGTCGCGAGATGTCCGTCGGCCAGGCGGTGGACGGATTTCGCCTCTTCACCGGGCGGGACGCGACCTGGGACGTGATCGGTGCTGCCTTCGACCGGCACGTCGCGGGGCGGGGCTGAACGGTCCCCGGGGATGGGGAGAAGGAATCGTCCCCCTCCCCGGACCGTCGGAGGCAGTGCGTTCGGCCCCGCAATTCTTCTCGACAGGCTGCCGCGGAATTCGGGGGGGGGGAGCCCATCTCCGAATTCCGCGGCAGCCTGACAAAAGAAGATGAGTGGGGGTCTGGGGGAGAGAATTCCTTCTCTCCCCCAGGGCCGCCGAACCGACGTCTCAGATCCCCAGACGCGCCATCCCCGCCGTCCGCAGCGCATGGGGCAGGAAGATCTTCGGGATGGCGTGGTGCAGGTCGGTGCCCTGCTTCAGGAACTGGCAGCGGTGCTTCAGGAAGGCCTCGGTGAAGCCGATCCACATGTAGTCCGGCACGCCCGCCGGGTGGCCGAAGCGCATCGTCCGCTGCACCGTGCCGTCATCGCCAGCGAAGGCGGAGCCGGGTTCGCTGTCGTAGAGGTCGCATCGGTGAACGGTGTGGCCCCAGTAGGACCGGATCACCCGGTCGCTGCCGCCATTGAACCAGGTGCGCAGGCTGTTCTTGAAGGGCGGCTCGCCGTTCGGGAAGAAGCAATCGAAGACAAAGACCGCTTTCAGCAGCCCGTCCAGCGGCGAGTGGGTCACGCGGTGCATGACGCTGGCCAGGTATTCGCCGCCTTGGCTGAAGCCGGCGAGCGCGATGGAGCGCACGCCGCTGCCGACGAGGAAGGGGTTGCCCGCCCGCAGCGAGGCATCCAGTTCCAGGATCGCAGCGTGCAGGCCATTCGCGGTCACCAGCCATTGCGGAACGCTGCCGGCCTCCCCGACCAGCAGAAGGTGGATCGCCGTGGTTTCCGATTCCTCATAGGCGGCCATCTGCGAGTGCACCGACGCGCCGCCCTGGGTCATGTAGATTTCGACCACCTCCTTCGGCGTCGTGGCATTGTGCTTCGGCGGCTTGAAGTACATGACGTAGTCGCCGGCGGTGGGCAGGGCGCGGCTCGGCACATAGGCGGCGATCAGCGCGTGGCCCTGCTTCAGCTCGAAGTAGTGCAGGCGTGCCGGCTCCACATCCACGCTGCGGATATCGGCCAGGAACGTGTTTCCGTCCGGCTCGTGAACCAGGACCCCATTGCCGCGCCCGACCGGCGCCTGGCGGGGGAAGGCGGCCAGCGGCTCGTCCGCGATGCGGGCGACGCGCTGCTGGCGCACGGTGTCGGGACCGGGGCCCGGCACCTCGCGCAGGCGGGGCGCCATCACGTCGATGGCGACGACCGGGCCGCGCGGGTCCGGCCGCACGACGACGCGGCGCACGAAGGGGCTGGCCACGATCGGCGTCACCACGGGACCGAGGCCGACGAGGCTGAAGCTGAACTCCGCGTCGAAGAAGTCCCGCCCGGACAGCGAGAGCGTGTAGGTGGCGGCGGTCATCGTGGGCAGCGACACGCGCGCACGCAGCGTCGCCCGGTCGCGCGACAGGGAAACCACCTCGGCACTCGGCGTGATGCGCCGGAGAACCGGAGGACGCGCATGGTGCGGCGATGCGCCGTCCACGAAGGCGATGCTGAACTCGAGCGTGACGTCCATGTTCCACTCCGCCCCTCGTCCACGCCCCCGCTCGCAGACTGGCACGCTCTCGGAACGTGGCGTCTCACCTTTCCGAGATGCGCCGGGACGGCGATGTCACGGCGGTCGCCGCATGCGGTCCGCGCGGCAACTCGCCCGCCGCGGTGCCGTTCGGCGGAGATGCGCGTCCACGTCATCAACTGCGGTGCCATGCGTCCCTATGGCGGCAAGCTGTGGGACGGCGTCACGTCCGGCCTCGGCGCCGCGCGCCTCGCGCTGCGCTGCCTCGTCGCGGAGAGCGAGGACGGGCTGATCCTCGTGGACACGGGCGTCGGGCTGCAGGATGTCGCGCATCCCAATCCGCGCCTGTCGCCGATCTTCCGCTTCGCCGATCGCGTCCAGCTCGATCCGCAGGATACGGCGGTGGCGCGTGTCCGCGGGCTCGGCCTCGATCCCGCGGATGTGCGGCATATCGTCATGACCCATCTCGACTTCGACCATGCCGGCGGGATCAGCGACTTTCCGGGCGCCGCCGTGCATGTCCACGCGGTGGAGGCGGCCGCGGCGCGGGAGCGCGCGGGGCTGAAGGCGGCCCAGCGCTACCGGCCGGCGCAGATCCCGGCCGTCATGCAGGAGCACGACGCGCGGGATGGCACGACGCCCTGGATGGGGCTGGACGCCTTCGGCGGGCGCCACGGATTGCCGCCGGGCGTTCTCTTCGTGCCGCTGCCGGGCCACACGCGCGGGCATTGCGGCGTGGCGCTCGACACCGGCGCGGGCTGGGTGCTGCACGCGGGGGACGCGGTGTTCATGCACTCGGAACTGGCGGACGAGAAGGACTGCCCGCCGCTGTCCAGCAGCTACCAGGGCGTGATGGAGGTGGACCGCGGCGCCCGCCATGCCAGCGCCGGCCGCCTGCGCGCCCTGGCGCGGGAGCGCGGGGCGGAGCTCGCCATTCTCTGCACCCATGATCCCGTCACCCCGCGCGGGGACGGCCGGTACCACGCGGGGGCGGAGGCCGACCCGAAGCCCTGACGCAGCGTGCCAGGCGTGCCAAACCGGTCTTCCAGATGGGATGATCCGGCACGAGATCACGCGTTCGCGATCCTCCGAAGCCGGTCGTGGTGCGCAATTCACGCGCCCCGGCGATTTCCCCTCGCCCGCCGATCTGCTCTATGGGGCCCCATGCTCATCCGGCTCGCGCTCGCCCTCCTCGTGATGCTCGCGGCATCCGCCGCCCAGGCCCAGCAGCGGTCGCCCCAGGGGCAGCGCCCGGCCCAGTCGGGGCAGCCGCAGCTGACCCGCCACGGCCAGTGGGTGGAGGGCTCGCTGAACGCGCCCGGACGGCAGGGCTGCATCTCCGGCACGCCCTCGCCGGGCCGGGGTTCGCTCCAGATCACGATCGGCAAGGGGGCGGACGAGGTGGTGGTCCTCGTCCTCGCCGTGCAGATGGAGGGCGCGACCTTCGCCGCGGACGAGACCGTTCGCTTCCGGGTGGACCAGCGGACCTTCGAGATGCAGGGTCGCGTCCCTCGCGCTGGCGCCCCCGTGATGGTGGTCCTCGCGACCACGGAGGACGAGGCGCGTCAGATCTCCGACCTGCTGGTCGCCATGCGCGCGGGGCGGGAGCTGCGCGTCGACGTCGGCAGCCGGAACCTCAACCTGTCGCTGAGCGGCGCGGGCGCGGCGCTGCAGAAGATGCGCGAGTGCGCCCAGCGCGCGAACATGATGCCGCGCTGAGCGCGGCTCAGCCAACCCCGGCGCGGAGCCACCGCGCCAGCCGCCCCGGCGCCTCGGCCATGTCGGCCTCCGGGCCGCAATAGGAGAAGCGGACGAAGCGCGACCCGCGCTCGGGGTCGAAGTCCACGCCGGGGGTGGCGGCGATGCCCGCCTCCTCCAGCATCCGGGCGCAGAAGGCGGGGCTGTCATTCGTCAGGTGCCCCACGTCGCACCAGAGGTAGAAGGCGCCGTCCGCCGCGGCGATCCGGTCGAAGCCCGCCGCGGGCAGGCCGGCCAGCAGCGCCTCCCGGTTGCGGCGATAGGCGGCGCGGTTTGCCTCCAGCTCCGGGATGCAGTCGAACGCGGCCTCGGCCGCGACCTGCGCCACATGCGGGGCGGAGATGAAAAGGTTCTGCGCCAGCCGTTCCACCGGGCGGACCAGATCCTCCGGCAGCACGAGCCAACCGATCCGCCACCCCGTCATCGAGAAGTACTTGGAGAAGGAGTTCACCACGATCGCGCTGCCCGAGAAGGCGGCCGCGGTCGCCTCCTCCAGGCCGTAGGACAGGCCGTGGTAGATCTCGTCGGAGATGAGGCGGACGCCCTCCGCGTCGCACCAGCGGGCGATGGCGGCCAGCTCGTCGGGCGGCAGCATCGTGCCGGCGGGATTGCAGGGGGAGGCGACGATCAGCCCGGCCGGCCGCGGGTCCAGCCGCTCCAGCATGGCGACGGTCGGCTGGAAGCGGGTGGAGGCGTCGCACGGCAGGAGCTGCGGCACCATGCCGAGCGCCGTCAGGATGTTCGCATAGGGCGGGTAGTAGGGCGCGGCCATGGCCACCCGGTCCCCCGCGTCGAAGGCCGCGAGGAAGGCGAGGGGGAAGGCGCCAGAGGCCCCGACCGTCACCGCGATCCGGGCGGCCGGGATGGTCGTGGCGTAGCGGCTGGCATAATGCCCCGAGATCCGCTCCCGCAGGGACCGCAGGCCGAAGGCCTCCGTGTAGCCCATGGGATGGCCGTCCCGCAGGGCGCGGATGGCGGCCTCGGCGGCGCCGCGCGGGGCGCCGGTGCCGGGCTGGCCGACCTCCATCCGCAGGATGCCGGGCTCTCCGGGCGGGATCGCGGCGGCGCGGGCATTGGCCGCCGTGATCACGTCCATGACGAGGAAGGGCGGCGCGTGCGCTCCGCGCCCGACCTTCAGGGCCAAGCTAGTTGTTCCCCGCGGCCAGCCCCGCCCCGCGCGGGTCCGCCACCGCCTGGCAGCCGCGGGCCGAGACCTCGCCGAGGCAGGACACCGCCACCGCCCGGCCCGGCTCCGGCGCGCCGGAGGCGACGGCATCCAGCAGGGCGGCGCGGCGGACGATGTGCAGCCCCGCCGGGCCGCCGGCCGCGGCCGGCGCCGCGCCCTGGCCCGACCCGGCACCGACGTAGCGCATGGTGCGGGTGTTGGAATTGGTGACCAGGATGGCCCCGAGCGGCGGGGCGGAGACGCTGCCGAGGTTCGGCGCCGCCGCGAGCAGGAAGCCCAGGCCCGGCGCGACCCGCCCGGTGCCGAAGAGGTTGTTCAGGGTGAAGGCACAGGACACCGCCCCGCCGTCCCGGTCCTGTACCACGAGGGCCGTGCTGGCCGGGACCATGCCGCCGACCACTGGCGCCCCCTGGCCGGCCGCCGCGGCGCGGAAGGCGTTCAGCGTCGCGCCGCCATCCACCGCGGTCGGCAGGGTGTTGAGGATGTCGCTCCCGAGCCGCTCCGACACCGGGGCCACGGCCTGGGGCACGGCGGCCCGCAGCTCCCCGACCGTCAGGAAGCCGCCGGCGGCCGCGCTCGCCTCCTCGATCCGGCGGGCGAGCCCGCCGCCGTGGAAGTCGCCCACGCCCGACGTGCGGAGCTGGGACAGGGTGGTGGCGAGGTCCGGCTGCACGATCCGGCCGCCCTCGGCCACCAGCGCGCCATTGGCGGAGAAAGAGACGCGCGCATAGGGATCGGCCAGCAGCGGCCCGGAGACGGCGGCGAGGTCGGCCGCGAGCGCGCGGGAGACGGTGGTGCCGAAGCGGGCAAGGCTCTCCGCGGGGGAGATCGTCTCCTCGAAGGGGCGGCGGCCCTGGCGCGAGTGAAGGGCGAAGAGGCCGCGCGCCATGAGCGGCACCGCCGCCGGCCGGTCCGCGCCGGAGGGCACGCCCGCCCGCGCACCGGGGAGGAAGAGGAAGGCCTGAGTCTCGTTCCGCCGGGGATCATAGCCCAGGCAGGCGCCGCCTCCGCCCAGCCCGGCGCGGGAGGGAAGGGTGACGGAGAGGGCGAAGGCCGCCGCCACGGCCGCATCCGCCGCCGATCCGCCGGCCGAGAGCACGTCGCGGCCGACGATCGCCGCGCGGGGCTCCTCGGCCACCACATTGCCCAGGAAGCCGCGGACGAAGCCCTGCTGCCCCGCCTGGACCGGATTGCCGCCGCCGAGCGAGTTGCCCACCGATTCCAGGGTGGAGCACCCCGCCAGCAGCCCGAGCGCCAGGGCGAACGAGCCGGCCCGCGCGGATGTGCCGCGCCCGGGGACCCGCATCGGGGGGCGGGCTGCACAGCCGGCCCGCGTTGCGGCTAGGGTGCCCCCCATGCGAGTGCCGATCGTGCCTGCCATCGCCCTGTCGCGTCTCCTTGCCCGGGTCACCGTCACGGCGATCCTGGTCGTGGCCACGGTGTTGGCCACGCCCGCCGCGTGGGCGCAAGGGGGCTCCCGCGCCGCCATCGCCACCATCCGGGACGCGGAGACCGAGGCGATGATCCGCGCCTTCCTCGATCCGCTCCTCGGGGCGGCCGGGGTGGACCGGCGGCTGGTCCAGCTCACCCTCGTCCAGGACCGGGCGATCAACGCCTTCGTCACCCAGGGCAACCGGCTGGTGATCCACACCGGGCTCATCCAGCAGGCGGACAGCGCCGGGGAGCTGGCCGGGGTGCTGGCGCACGAGGTCGGGCACGTCGCCGGCGGCCATGTCGCCCGCCTGCCGGAGGAGATGCGGGCCGCAATGTTGCGGACCATCGCGGCCATGCTGATCGGCGCCGGGGCCGGGGTGGCCGCGCGCTCCTCCGACGTCGCCATGGGCATGATGCTCGGGGGTCAGAGCAGCGCCATGGGCGAGCTCTACGCCTTCAGCCGGAACCAGGAGCAGGCGGCGGACCAGGCGGGCATGGTCTTCCTCGACCGGCTGGGCTGGTCGGGCCGCGGCCTGGAGCGCCTGCTGCGCCGCCTGCTGGATCAGGAGCTGCTGGCGGCCGCGAGGCAGGACCCGTATTTCCGCACCCACCCCCTGTCCCGGGACCGGCTGGAGTTCGTGCGGGATCAGATAGGCCGCAGCCGCTTCTCCGACGTCTCGGTGCCCGCCGCGCTGGAGACGCGCTTCGCCATGGTCCGGGCGAAGCTGATCGCCTTCATCGACGCGCCGATGGTGGCCTGGCGCCGCTACCAGAACGACAACTCCGCCGCCGGGCGCTATGCCCGCGCCATCGCCCAGTTCCGCTCCGGCCGCACCGACGCGGCGATCGAGATCCTGGACACGATTATCCGCGAGCAGCCCGGCAACCCCTATCTGCTGGAACTCAAGGGCCAGATCCTGTTCGAGGGTGGTCGGCCGCTGGACGCGATCGCGCCGCTCTCCGCGGCCGTGCGGCTCGCGCCCGGGGAGCCGCTGATCCGCATCGCCCATGCCCGCGCCCTGATCGAGCGCGGCGACCAGGCCGCGCTGCGGCAGGCGGTGACGGAGCTGCGGAACGCCGTGCAGGAGGACCGCGACAGCGGCTTCGCCTGGGCCCAGCTCGCGGTGGCCTATGGCCGCCTGGGGGACCTGCCGAACGCCGAGCTGGCGATGGCGGAGCAGGCCATGGCAGAGGGCGACACGGCCGAGGCGCGCTTCCGCGCCGCCCGCGCCGAGCGCGGCCTGCCCCCCGGCCCCGCCCGCCTGCGCGCCACGGATCTGCGCAACGTGGTACGGCGCGACAACCTCACCCGCGACCAGCGCCGGGCGGAGGAAGAGATACTCCGAAGGGACCGCAACCGATGAAACGTATTATGATGGCCGCCGCCGCCCTGGTCCTGGCCGCGGGCGCCGCCCTGGCGCAGGGCTTCACGCCGGAGCAGCGGGCGGAGATCGTCACCATCCTGCGGGAGGCCCTGCGGACCGATCCCACCATCCTGCGGGAGGCGATCGGCGCGCTGCAGGATTCCGAGCGGCAGGCGCAGGAGACGGCCCGGCGCCAGGCCCTGGCCGACAACGCCGACGCCCTGTTCCGCGACGCCGCCGATCCGGTGAAGGGCAATCCGCGCGGCGACGTGACGATCGTCGAGTTCTTCGACGCGCGCTGCGGCTACTGCAAGAGCTTCTACCCCGCCATGCAGCAGCTTCTGCAACGCGACCGGAACGTGCGCGTGGTGCTGAAGGACCTGCCGATCCTCGGGCCGAACTCCGTCCTCGCCAGCCGCGCGCTGCTCGCGGCGCACCGGCAGGGCAAGTACGAGCCGCTGTTCGACGCGCTGATGCGCCTGCGGGTGGAGCCGACCGAGACGGTGCTCCAGGCCGAGGCGCAGCGCGCCGGGCTCGATTGGCCGCGCCTGCGCCGCGACATGGAGGACCCCGCGATCCAGGCGCGGCTCCAGGGGAACATCGCCCTCGCCCAGCGCCTGCAGATCGAAGGGACACCAGCCCTCATCATCGGGGACACGATCGTTCCCGGCGCGGTGGAGCTGCCCGAGCTGGAGCGGCTGGTCGCGGAGGCCAGGCGTCCGCGCGGCTGAGGGCCCTTCCGCGACCATGATCCAAGCCGGACGCGCCCTGCCATGACGGACAGGCCAAAGCCGCTCTTTCCGCCATCCGGGCCGCCATCCGGGCCGCCGGGTGGCGAGGCGCGGCCCTCGAGCGGGGCACCGGTGCCGAAGCCGCTGTTCGGGAACGGGACAACCCCTGTCCCGACGCCAGCACCGGCACCGGCACCGGCACCGGCTCCGGTTCCGGTCAGGGTCCAGGCCCCGGCCGCGCCGGCCCGGGCCCCCGCACCGGCCTTTCCGGGGATCGCCGTCGCCCGCCCGCCCGTGCTCGACCTCGTGACCGATCCGGAGGGCACGGCCTCCGCGAAGGTCATGGCGGAGGCCCGGACCCTTGCCGTGGCCCTGGCCGAACGGCTGGGGGAGGCCCGCTTCGTCGCGGAGTTCGGCAGCGCGGTGCAGGCGCGGATCGGCGCGCTGCCGGACCGGATGCTCGACCTCGTCCGCTCCGAGGTGCCGAACGACGTCACCGCCCGGATGGGCCGCATCCGCGGGCAGATCACCGGGCTGAGCGTGGACGACCTCTTCGCGGCGGATGGCGGCGTCGCCTCCCGGGTGCTGCGCTCCCTCGCGCCCGCGCAGGACCGGCTGGGGGACGCCATCCGTGCGGTGGAGCTGGAGTGCGCGGGCATCGACGCCGCCCTGCCGAAGCTCCGCGCCGGGCTGGACGAGATCGAGGCGATGATCGCCGAGGAAGCGGCCGCCCGGGAGGAGCTGGAAGCGCATATCCGGGCCCTCCAGGCCGTGCTCGCCCTGCATGCCCGGCCAGAGGCGGCCGATCCGCGCCTCGCCTCCGCCCTGCGCGCGCTGGAGGATCGGGGCACGGGACTGCGGCAATCGCGCATCGTCGCGACGACCGATGCGGCACAGCTCGAGGTGCTCCGCCTGCGCTACGCCGAGCTCCACGCGGGCGCGCGGTCCCTGACCGTGGACCTGGTCGGCCTGTGGAAGCGCAACTGCGTCCAGAGCATCGCGATCCTCGCCCAGGGCACCCGCGCCGCCCCTCGGGAGGTGCGGACGGCCGCGACGGGCCTGCGCGGCGCAGCGGACGGGATCACCGCGGCGATCGACGCCCTGTCGCCGGGACCGAACGGGCGGATGGGCGGGAGGAACGCGCCATGAGCATGATCGACCTGCGGAAGAAGGCGGGCATCGTGCTCGCCAAGCGGAAGATCCACACGGTCCGGGCCCGGGTGGGCTTCGCGATCGACGTCTCCGGCTCCATGAAGGAGCTGTACGTGCGCGGCGTGGTGCAGGCGGTGTCGGAGCGCTTCCTCGCGCTGGCGATGAACCTGGACGATGACGGCAGCATGGACGCCTGGGCCTTCGACGAACGCATGGCCACCCTGCCCACGATCACCGGCAGCAGCATCGGCGGCTATGTCCGGCGGGAGATCATGGACAGTCCCATCAGCAAATGGGGCGGCACCGCCTATGCCCCGCCCATCGCCGCCGCGCGAGCGAACTGGTTCGAGGCGGAGCGGGTGGGCGGCTTCCTCGGCTTCGGCGGCCGCAAGGTGGAGAAGCCCCAGACCCCGGCGCTGCTTCTCTTCCTGACCGACGGCGAGAACACGGACCAGCGGGAGACGGAGACGGCCATCGAGGCCACGTCCAGCCGGCCGCTCTACATCCAGTTCATCGGCATCGGCGGCGGGAGCTTCCCCTTCATCGAGCGAATGGGGGACCGCTATCCGAATGTCGGCTTCATGTCCGTGCCGGACATCGCCAGCATCCCCGATGACGCGCTGTACGAGGGGCTGGTGACCGACGAGCTCGCCACCTGGCTCCGCGCCGCCTCCGCCTGATCCCCCAGCACAGGAAACCCCCCATGGCCATCAACCTTCGCAAGGGCGGCAGCTTCGACCTGGAGAAGCGGCTGAGCCGCGTCCGCATCGGACTCGCGTGGGACGGCAACGCGATGGGCGGCGCGGCCTTCGACGCGGACGTCTCCGTCGCGGTGCTGAAGGGCGCGGACAAGAAGAGCTTCATCGCGGACGAGTGGTTCATCTTCTACAACAACCTCCGCGCGCCGGGGGATGCGGTGGTGCATTCCGGCGACAACCGCACCGGCCAGGCCGAGGGCGACGACGAGACCGTCACCATCGACCTCAACGCCCTGCCGCCCGAGACGACCGAGGTGGCGGTGGTCGCCACCATCCACGAGGGCCTCGCGCGCCGGCAGGACTGGTCGAAGCTGAAGGCCGTGGCGACGCTCTACAACGACGCGGACGGCTCGGTCCTCGCGAGCTATCCGCTCGGCACGGACTTCGCGGGCAAGGTGAGCGTGCAGCCCGTCTCGCTCTATCGCGGGGAGGGCGGGAAGTGGACCTTCGCGGCGCTCGGCGCCGGCTACGACGTGGGGCTCGACGCCTTCGTGGCGCAGTGGTCGTCCTGACGGCGCAAGGGGGCTGACGGCCGGGTGCAGGGGGCGCTGGCCCTTCCCGGCCGGATCGTCCCCGGCGATCCGCTCCTCCTGCCGCCGGAGACCGGGGCCACGGTGCTGCTGTCCGAGCCGGGGCGGACCGGTGAGGGCGCGCTCCGGCGGCCGCCGGAGATCCTGGCCCGCCCCTTCGGCGACTGCGAGGCGGCGGAGCGCCTTCTCCGCCCCACGCACCTGCCCGGGGGAGAGGTCTTCGTGGTCCGCATCCCCGGCGCGGTCCTGTGCGGCCAGCGGGCCGTCGTCACCGGCGGCCCGCCCCGCCTCGTCACCGACAGCCGCGTCTCGGGCCTGTCCGCGGAGGTCTTCCGGAACGAGGGACGCCGCCGCTTCGAGTCCGTGCCCCTCGACTACGCTGCCGCCGAGGACAGCTTCTCCTTCTCCCCTTCGGCCGGCGAGCCCGTCCGCATCGCGGGGGAGGCCGCCTGCCTGACCGCGATGGAGCAGGGGAATTACGGCGCCTTCCTTGTCCGGGCCGTCCCGAAGCTGGTCACTCTGCGCCAGTGCGGGCTGGACGGTCTGCCCCTGATCGCGGGCGGGAATCCCTGGCAATCCGCCGTGCTGCGGGCCTTCGGCGTGGACCCCGGGCGCGTGGTCCCGCACGACCACCGGCGCGTCTACGCCTTCGAATCGCTCATCCTCCCCGGCCTGCGCGCGCGGGGCGGCGGCCTGGACGCGGCGTCGGTCGCGCTCTTCCGGGAGGTGGCGGAGCGGCACGGGCGGGGCGGCGGACCTCGGCCGGAGAAGCTCTACGTCTCGCGGCTGGCCCAGGGCCGGACCCGCCCCGGATATCGCCGCTGCCTGAACGAGGAGGCCCTGATCGATGCGATGCGCGACCGCGGCTTCCACATCTTCGAGCCGGAAGCGCATGCCTTCGAGGAGCAGGTGCGCCACTTCGCCGCCGCCCGCGTGGTCGTCGGCCCCGGGGGCGCCGGGATGTTCAACACGGTCTTCTGCCGGCCCGGAACGGTCGTCGTGTCGGTGGAGCCGATGATGACCTGGCTGCAGGCCCATGCGAACATGTTCTCCAGCCTGGGCCACCGCTACGCGCTCGTCGTCGGCGGCGCGGACCCGGAGGACCCGACGGGACAGAAGAGGTGGCGGGCGGATGTGGACTGCGTGGTGGACATCGTGGCGCGGATGACGGGGTGACGGCGGCTCGCGCGATGGTGCCCGCATGAAGGTCCTTGTCCTCGGCGCCGGCGTCACCGGCCTGGCGGCCGCCTACCTGCTGGCGCGGGACGGCCATGCCGTGACGGTGATCGAGCGCCGCAGCGGGGTGGCGCTGGAGACGAGCCACGCCAATGGAGGGCAGCTCTCCTACTCCTATGTCGCGCCGCTGGCCGGGGCGGGGATCATCCCGAAGATCCCGGGCTGGCTTCTGGACCCCGGCAGCCCCGTGCGCTTCCGCCCGCGGCTGGACCCGGCGCAGTGGGAGTGGGGGCTGCGCTTCCTGGCCGCCTGCAACGGCGCCAAAGCGGACGAGACGACACGGCGACTGCTGCTCCTCTCCTTCCTCTCCCGCGACCTGACGCGCGCGACGATTGCGGAGGAGGGCATCGAGTGCGCCTTCCGCCACTCCGGCAAGCTCATCGCCCATTCCGACGCCGCGGCCTTCGATTCCGCGCGGCGCCTGCTGGACTACCAGCGGTCCCTGGGGAGCGAGCAGGAGGCGCTGTCGCGTGAGGAATGCCTCGCGGCCGAGCCCTCCCTCGCGCGCATCGGGCACCGCCTCGTCGGCGGCATCCTCACGCGCGGGGAGGACGCGGCGGAGTGCCGCCTTTTCTGCGCGGGGCTGGAGGCGGCGATGCGCGACGGCAATCTCGGCGTCGCCTTCCGCTTCGGGCACGAGGTCCGGCAGATCCTCGCGATCGGCAAGCGCGCCGTCGGCGTGCTGACGGGGGAGGGGGTGATCGAGGCGGACGCCGTGGTGATGGCCATGGGCTCCGGCAGCACGCGGCTGCTGCACCCGCTGGGCCTGCGCCCCTCCATCTATCCGCTGAAGGGCTACTCCCTGTCGCTGCCGATCCTGTCCGACGCGGCGGCGCCGCGGATCAGCGTGACGGATTTCGCGGCGAAGGTGGTCTACGCGCGGCTCGGCAACAGCCTGCGCGTCGCGGGGATGGCGGACCTCGTCGGCTACGACACACGCTTCGACCTGCGGCGGCTGGACCTGCTCGTGCGCCAGGCGCAGGAGGCGTTCCCGGAGGCGACCGACTGGAAGGTGCTGAACCCCTGGACCGGGCTGCGCCCGGCGACGCCGACCGGCCTGCCGATCCTCGGTTCCGTGCCGCGCTACCCGAACCTGCACCTGAACATCGGCCATGGCGGGCTGGGCTTCACGCTGGCGATGGGATCGGCCCGCGTGATCGCGGACGGGATCGCCGGCCGCCCGCCGCCCATCCCGCTGGACGGCTTTTCCCCCTGACAGGCACGGGGCAGGATGCCCCCGCTTCACCAGGGAAACGAACACCATGCGATTCGCCACCTTGGCGCGCGCGGCCCTCTGCCGAAATCTCACCGCCGCGCTGCTCGCCCTGCCGCTCGCCTTCGGGGCGGCGCAGGCCCAGGCGCCGGCCACGCCCGCCGCTCCCGGTGCGCCCGCGGCAACCCGCGGCGCGACGCCGATCTACGACGCGGTGCGCCAGCGCGACCACATCCGCTGCGGCGTTTCCCAGGGCACGCCGGGCTTCTCCGTGCCGGACAGCCAGGGCCGCTGGGTGGGCTTCGACGCCGAGTTCTGCCGGGCGCTCGCCGCCGCCGTGCTGGGCGACGCGAACAAGGTGCGCTTCCAGCCCTACTCCGCCGCGCAGCGCTTCACCGCCCTGCAGAGCGGGGAGATCGACGTGCTCTCCCGCAACACCACCTGGACCTTCCAGCGCGACATCCAGCTTGGCCTCGAATTCACCGGCGTCGCCTTCTATGACGGCGCAGGCTTCCTGGCGCGGCGCAGCCCGGGGCTGGAGCGCTCCGTGCAGCTCGACGGCGCCTCGGTCTGCGTCCAGACCGGCTCCACCAACGAGCTGATCGTCGCGGACTTCGCGCGCGCCAACAACATCACCCTCCGCCCGCTCGTCTTCCAGAACCTCGAGCAGATCTTCGAGGCGCTCTTCTCCGGCCGATGCGACGCGATGAACTGGGACCGCGCCGCGCTCGCCGGCACCCGCGCCCGCGCGCCGAACCCGAACGACTTCATCCTGCTGCCGGAGGTGCTGAGCAAGGAGCCCTATTCCCCGGTCGTGGCGCAGGGTGACCAGCGCTGGCTGGAGATCGTGCGTTGGACTCTCTTCGCGCTGATCGAGGCGGAGGAGCAGGGCATCACGAGCGCGAACGTGCAGGAGCGGCTGCGCAGCGCAGACCCGAACGTGCAGCGCCTGCTCGGCGTCTCGGGCGGCTTCGGCACGATGCTCGGGCTGAACGACCGCTGGGCCTATGAGGCGATCCGCCAGGTCGGCAACTACGGGGAGATCTTCGACCGCACCCTGCTGCCCATGCTCGGCGAGCGCGGTATCAACCGCCTCTGGAGCCAGGGCGGGCTGATCTACGCGCCCGCCATGCGCTGATCCCGGCGGGGCGGGAACCGCCCCGTCCTCGGAGCGGTGCGCCGCTCCCCGTCAGGCCGGGCCGACCCGGCGCCCCAGCACGGCGCCGGGCATCTCGTGCAGGGCGCCCGCGAAGCCGAGGCCGCTCCGCAGCGCCGGGTCCTCGGCGACGATCGCCTGCGCGGCGGCGAGATCCGCCGCCTCCAGCACGCCGGCCCCGAACAGGCCCGCCGGGTCCGGCACCGGGCCGAAGAGGATCGCGATCCCGCGCTCCGCCAGCCCGGACCAGTATGCGGCGTGCGCGCCCATCACCGCGCCCTCCTCCGGCGTCATGTCGGCGAGGAAGCTCGGGCGCGGCGGGAACAGGCGGGACAGGAAGAGCGGCATCGGCGGACCTTGTGCGGCGGTGACCCGGCGCCCCCCTGGTCGGCGCGGCGCCGACGGCTAGAGTGGCCGCGGGAGACACGGATGGCGAGATCGGAGCGGCCCGCGCCGACGCGTGGGGAACGCGCGCGCGGCGATGAGGGGCCGCGGTCGCGGCGTGGCCGTCGCGCGTGACGGTGCCGCAGCCGAGCCTCGCCGTCCGGCTGCCGGTCCCCGATCTGCGGCCCTATGCCGCCGGCGGGGAGGTTCCGGGCGTCTGGAGCTTCGCGGCCGCCGCGCCCGGGCCGCACGCCGTCATCGTCTCCCTGATCCACGGCAACGAGATCGCGGGCGCTCTCGTCCTCGCGCGCTGGCTGGAGAGGGGGCTGCGGCCCCTGCGCGGACGCCTGACGCTCGTCTTCGCCAATCTCGCGGCCTTCAACCGCTTCGACCCGGCCGATCCCACCCTGTCCCGCTACGTGGACGAGGACCTGAACCGTCTCTGGAGCCCCGAGCGCCTCGCGGCCCGCCACGACAGCGTCGAGCTCCGGCGCGCCCGGGAACTCCTGCCGGTGGTGGAGCGGGCCGACGTCCTGCTGGACCTGCACTCCATGCTGTGGCCGTCCGAGCCGCTGATCCTGGCAGGCCGCCCGGCCCGCGCCCGCGACCTGGCCTGCGCGATCGGCACGCCGTGCACCGTCGTCGCCGATGACGGCCACCCGGAGGGGCCGCGCCTGATCGACTACGTCCCCTTCGCCAGCCAGGACGGTCGAGCCACCGCCGCGCTCGTCGAGGGCGGCATGCACTGGGAGCCGGAGACGCCCGCAGTCCTGGATTCGAGCGCCATCCGGCTGCTCGGCCGGCTCGGCATGTGGCCCGGCGTCTCCGCTCCACCGGTGCCGCCGCCTACCGCCTGGGAGGTGACCCGCACGGTGGTCGCGGCGACGCGCCACTTCGCCTTCGCGGCGGGCCTGCGCGGCGGCGACGTGGTGCCGCGTGCCGGCACCCTGATCGCCCAGGACGGGGAGGCCGAGATCCGCACCCCGCACGACGATTGCCTGCTGGTCATGCCGAGTCCCCGTGTGATGCGCGGCCACACGGCGGTGCGGCTGGCGCGGCGGATCTGCGCTGGCGACCCTGGGTAAAGTCATCACCGGTCGCCAGGACCCAATCCGCCAGGATCGGACGCACGGCGTCCCACGGGGGGGGCCTTCAGATCACGGAGTCCGGGGGCTTGTCAGCCGCCCGGCGGAGGGGGCCGGGGAAGCAGCGCCTCCCCGGGTGTCACGCCGGCGGCTCGCCCTCTACCGGCACCTTCCCGTCCGCGCGGATCAGCTCCGCGATCTCGGCGGCCGCCGCGTCCAGCGCCGCCGCGTCCGTGCCCTTGGCCACCAGCGCCACACCATTCCCGCCCTCCCGGTAATAGGGGTAGGAGCCGATATCGAGCGCAGGATGGCGCGCCTGCACCGCTTCCAGCGCCGCCGCGATCTGGCCCTCCAGCAGCCCGTTCGCGTGCAGGGTGCGGGACTGTACGGGGGTGCCGCGCTGGAGCGTCGGCGCGATTACCTCGAACATGCTCCGCATGATCCGCGGCACGCCGGCCATGACGAAGACGTTCTCCATCCGGAAGCCGGGCGCGCTCGTCTCGGAGCACAGGATCGGCTCGGCGCCGCGCGGCAGGGTCGCCATGCGGAGCCGCGCCGCGTTCATCGCGACCGGCGGGTTCCGGCGTGCGTAGTCCGCCTCCATGATCGCGCGGGACGGCTCGTGCACCTCCCAGGGCACGCCGAAGGCGCGGGCGACGCACTCGCTGGTGATATCGTCATGCGTCGGGCCGATCCCGCCCGTGGTGAAGACGTAGGTGAAGGCCGCACGCACCGCGTTCACCGTGCCGATGATCGTCTCCGGCACGTCGGGGATCACCCGCACCTCCCGCAAGGGGATGCCGAGCTCGCCCAGGCGGGTCGCGATGAATTTCAGGTTCGCGTCCTGGGTGCGGCCGGACAGCACCTCGTTCCCGATGATGAGCAGGGCGGCGGTGGGGTTCGTCATGCGGCGCGCCTCCGTGAGGTTCTACCTCTCCTCCTAGACCCGATCCCGGCAGACGGGAAACTGCCCCCGCCGGTCCGGTGCCACGGCGGTGGCGCAACGCGCGCCGCCGCCTTCCCGAGGCCGCCGTGCCGGACCGAGCCTGCCCTCAGAGGAAATCGCGCAGCAGCGCGACCAGCGGCTTGTCCGCCGGCGGCATGGCGTAGTCCGCCAGCTTGTTCGGCCGCACCCAGGCCAGGCCCTGCCCCTCCAGCGCCGTCACCGTCCCGGTCCAGCGCCGGCAGAGGTAGAGCGGCATCAGCAGGTGCTTCCCATCCAGCGGGTGCGACGCGAAGGCGAAGGGCGCGAGGCAGGCCGCGGAGACGTCGATCCCCAGTTCCTCCCGCAGCTCGCGGATCAGGGCCTCCTCCGGCGTCTCCCCAGGCATCAGCTTGCCGCCGGGGAACTCCCACAGCCCCGCCATCGACTTGCCCTCCGGCCGGCGCGCGAGCAGCACGCGCCCGTCCGCATCGATCAGCCCGCAGGCTGCGACGAGCAGGAGATTCGCCCCGAAGCCCGTCGGCGCCGACACGGCCGGGACGCCGTCCGCTTCGGCGGGCGCGGGGGCCAGATCGGTCAGGTCCTGCCGCGACATGCGGAAGCGGGTGACCGGAAGCCGCGCGTTGCGGGCGGAGAACTCGCGCTCGGCCCGCCCTTCCTCCACGAAGCCGATCCGGCGGAGCAGCGCGGCGGAGCGTGGATTGTCCTCCAGCGCCGAGGCGCGGATGACGTCCATCTCAAGATTCGCCAGTGCCCAGCGGGAAAGGCGCGAGGCCGCCTCCCGCCCGATGCCGGCGCCCCAGTGGCGCCGCCCGACCCAGTAGCCCAGCTCTCCCTGGCGCGGCGCGTCGGGCGCGGTGGTCAGGCCGATGCAGCCGACCAGCGTCTCCCGCCCGCCCTCCTCCTTCACGATGGCGAGGTGCCAGGCGGTGCGCGCGGCGATCTGGGCATGGGTGGAGGCGATCCACTCATCCGCCAGCTCGCGCGGATAGGGGAAGGGGATGCGCTGCATCATGCGCGCCACCTCCCAGTCGTTCACCAGCCGGTGCAGGGCTGTCGCATCCTCCGCGCGCAGCGCGCGGAGGGTCAGCCCCCCCGCGCGAAGCGGGGGGAAGAGTTCGTCGCTCACGCCACCCTTCCGCGAAGGGTCAGCGCCGCCACCAGCCCCGCTTCGGCGGGGCCGACGGCGCGTCGGGGGTCCCGAGCACCACCGGCTGGATCGGCGGTGCCGCCACCGGCTCCTGACGCGGCGGCTCGGCGGCGGCCACGGGCTCCGGCGCGGGGGCCGGTGCGGCCTCAGGGGCAGGCTCCGGGGTCGCCGGGATCGGAGCCTCCGGGGAGGGGGCCTCCGAGACCGGAGCTTCCGCGGCGGCGGCCGCGGCCTCGGGCGTGACGAAGCCGGAACCGCTCTCGGCAGGAGCCTGGGCCGCGGCCTCGGCGACCGGCTCGACGGCATCGGCCGGCTCCGCGCGCTGCGCGGCCTCGGCCGGTGCTTCGCCGGAAACGATCCCCCCTGGCAACGCGGCGGCCGGGGCCTCGGTCACGGGCGCGCGCGGGCGGGGCCGAGCGGCGGCCGCGGCCTCCTCGGCCGCCTCCATCGCGTCCAGCAGGTGGTCATAGGTGCCGGCGAAGGGATCGGCCGGGGTCGGGCCGGTGTAGCGCGGCGCCAAGCGCGGCTCGGGTCGCGGCTCGGGACGCATCTCCGGGCGCTCCTCGTCGCGGACTTCCGGGCGGTCGCCCTCCCGCGGGGCCTCGCCCCGGCGGCGACGGCGGCGACGGCGGCGCGGATCGCCGTTGCGGGCCTCCTCGCCCGGCTCGCCCTCGGAGTCCCGGCCGGCCTCGCCGGCGCCAGCGGATTCCAGCTCGCCAGGGCCCTCCTCGTCGCCGGCCTCGGTGACGCGCGGCTCCTCGGCCTCGGCGAGCTCCTCGCCGGCCGTGGCCTCGGTGCCCTCCTCGGCGCTCCGGCCCTCCTCGCGGCGTCCGCCGCGGCGCCGACGGCGGCGGCGGCGGGACTTGTCCCCGCCCTCGGCGCCGGCGGGGCCGTTCTCCTCCTCGCCCTCCTCCTCAGCGAGGTCCTCGGCCTCTTCGGCCGCGGGCTCCGAGACATAGTCCATCCGCAGCGCGGGGGCGGCGGCGGCCGGCGGGGCGCTCACGGGTGCGCCCTGGATCTGCGGCCGGGTCCGCTCGATGCGGAGCTGGGCGCCGTGCATCGTCGGGTCGGGCTCGAAGAGCACGCACATCGCGTGGCGCTCCTCCAGCCCCGCGATGCGCTCCCGCTTGTGGTTGAGGAGGTGCATCGCCGTCGCGGCGGCGCAGTGGACCACGATCTCGGCGGCGCGGCGGCGGGCGCCCTCCTCCTCGATCGCGCGCAGCACGGCCAGGGCCGCACTATCCGCGGAGCGGACGATGCCCAGCCCCTGGCAGTGCGGGCAGGTGACGAAGGCGTGCTCCGTCAGGCTCGGGCGCAGCCGCTGGCGGGACATCTCCAGCAGACCGAAATGGGAGATGCGGCCGACCTGGATGCGGGCGCGGTCCTGTGTCAGCGCCTCCTTCAGCCGGCGCTCTACCATCGCGTCGTTGCGGCTGGACTCCATGTCGATGAAGTCGATGACGATGAGGCCGGCCAGGTCGCGCAGGCGGAGCTGGCGGGCGATCTCGTCCGCCGCCTCCAGGTTCGTGCGCAGCGCCGTGTCCTCGATGTGGCGGTCGCGCGTGGCGCGGCCGGAGTTCACGTCGATGGAGACGAGCGCCTCGGTCTGGTTGATCACGATGTAGCCGCCGGAGCGGAGCTGCACGACGGGCGACATCATCGCGTCGAGCTGCGCTTCCACGCCCGCGCGGGCGAAGAGCGGCATGCCCGGCTCGCGGTAGTGCTTCACCTTCCGCTCGTGCTGCGGCATCAGCGCGCGCATGAACTCGCGGGCCTCGCGGAAGGCCTCCTCACCCTCGATCTGCACCTCCTCGATGTCGCGGGAGAAGTTGTCGCGGATCGAGCGCTTGAGGAGGTTCGCCTCCTCATAGACGAGCGCCGGGGCCATGGAGGCGAGGGTGCGCTCCCGGATGTTGTCCCAGAGGCGCAGCAGGTACTCGCAGTCCCGCCGGATCTCGGGCTTCGGGCGCTGGGCGCCGGCGGTGCGGACGATGATGCCCATGCCGCGCGGCAGGTTGAGCTCGTCGATCACCTCGCGCAGCCGCTTGCGGTCCGCGACGGAGGAGATCTTGCGGGAGACGCCGCCGCCCTTGGGCGAGTTCGGCATCAGGACCGAGAAGCGGCCGGCGAGGGAGATGTAGGTGGTCAGCGCGGCGCCCTTGTTGCCGCGCTCCTCCTTCACGACCTGGACGAGGATGATCTGGCGGCGCCGGATCACCTCCTGGATCTTGTAGTGGCGGAGGTAGCGGGAGGGGATGCGGCGCTCGCGCGGCTCATCCTCCGAATCCTCGTCCTCCTCCTCGCGGCGGCGGCCGCCGCCGATGGTCTCGGGCGGGGGCGCGGCCTCGGTCACGGTCTCGACGTCGCCGCCGTGCTCGCCGTTCTCATGGGGCTCGCCATCGCCCTCGCTCACGCGGTCCACATGCATGGACATGGGCTGGGTGCGGGGCGGCGGGGCGCCGTCCTCCCCGCCGCCGGTCTCGCCGGGCGGGGCATCACTCGCCGGGGCGTCGGTCGGCTCCGGGGCCGGGGCAGGGGGCTCGCCGGTCGGCGCGGCAGGCGCGCCGTCCTCGCCGAGGCTCTCGCCCGGCGCCGCGCCGGGCTGCGTGTCGGCGGCCTCGGCCGCCGTCGCCGGGACGCCGGCCGCCTCGGTCGCCGATCCGGCCGTCTCCGTGGGGGCCGCCTCGCCCGGCGGACGCTCGGCCGCTGCGGCGTTCAGGTCGGCATCGTCGCGCGGCGCCAGGCGCTCCGCGGCGGTCTCGATCTCGTCCTCGGGGTCCTCCTCGTCATCCTCCTGGGCCTGCATCTCGATCAGGCGCTGCCGGTCGGCGACGGGGATCTGGTAGTAGTCCGGGTGGATCTCGCCGAAGGCGAGGAAGCCGTGGCGGTTGCCGCCGTACTCGACGAAGGCGGCCTGGAGGGACGGCTCCACCCGCACGATCTTCGCGAGGTAGATGTTGCCCTTCAGGGGGCGGCGGTTCTCGGTCTCGACATCGAAGTCCTCGATGCGGTTGCCGTCCAGCACCACCACCCGGGTCTCCTCGGGGTGGGATGCGTCGATCAGCATGCGCTTGGTCATGAAACGCGTGGCTCCGCGCCGCGGGGCCCCTGGGGCAGCCGGCGGCGGATGGGGTTCATGGGCGCGGGCGGGGAACGGCGTGGCGCAGGGGATGTCATCCTCCGGCCTCTCCGCTCCTTCCCGCTCGGCGGGCCGGGTCCCGGTCGGGACGGCCCTGGTGTTTCGGCGCGCCGCGCGCGGGCCCCGTGCGGCGCCGGGAGGGCGCGCGGACGGGCCGGCGGCAGGCGCGTGCGGGTTCGATGTCCAGTGACGGACGGGTTGGGCCCTGACGCGCCGCGTGGCGCGCGCCGGGGAGGGGGCTTGCTCCGGCCGGACCCGACAAGGCGGGGCCGTCGCGCCCGGACCCGTTTTCGGGGAAGGGGGGCGTCGGCCCCAGTCCGGGGCGGCGCGGGGCCGGGCGTCCACATAGGTGGCGCGGGCGGCCGGGGGATCGCTGTCCGCGTCGGCCGTGCCCGTAACCCTCACCGGCGGCGTGCCGCCGGGGCAACCCAACATACGCAGGGGGGGGGCCAGGGGCAAGCCAAGCCGGGGGATTGTGGGAGGAAAGCCACACCTCCCGGCCGGACACGGCCCCGTGAGGCCCCGCGGAGTCCGCAATTCTGCCCGGATCCGTGATAGGATGCTCGTCAAGGTCCTGGGGGGGCCGGGGGATGACGAGATCGCTGCCGCGCCGCGCCCTGCTGGGGGCCGGCGTCCTGGGCCTGGCCATGCCCGGCCTCGCTCTGGCCGAACGTCCGGCGCGGGGCGCGCGGACCGCCCCGCGCCCCGGACCGGACCCGCGGCCCGTGGTGGTGCTCGATCCCGGCCATGGCGGCCGCGATCCCGGCGCGATCGGCGTCTCCGGCACGCAGGAGAAGCGGATCGTCCTCGCCGCCGCGCAGGAGCTGAAGGGCCGGCTCGAGGCGGGCGGTGCCTGCCGCGTGGTGCTGACCCGCACCCGCGACGTCTTCGTGCCGCTGGAAGGCCGGGTCGCCTTCGCCCGCCGGCAGAACGCCGTCCTCTTTCTCTCCATCCATGCGGATTCCGCGCCCGGGGCGCGGGGAGCCAGTGTCTATACCCTCTCGGACCGGGCCTCGGACGCGCTCTCGGCGGCGCTCGCGCGGCGGGAGAACGCGGCGGACGCGGCCGGCGGGCTCCGGCTTCCGCCGGTTCCCCCGGACGTGCAGCGTATCCTTCTCTCCCTCGTGCGGCAGGAGACCCGGGTAGGGTCGGAGCGGCTGGCCGATCTGGCGGTGGACGCCCTGCGCTCGCGCGTGGCGCTGCTCCCGAACACCCACCGCCAGGCCGCCTTCGCCGTGCTGAAGGCGCCCGACATCCCCTCCATGCTCGTCGAGCTCGGCTTTCTCTCGGACCGCGGGGACGAGGCGGCGCTGCGCCGTCCGGACCACCGCGCGAAACTGGTCGGGGCCCTGGCGGGCGCGGTAGAGCGCTTTCTCGCCCGGCCAGGGATCGCCTGACCGCGTCCCGGAGGACACAGGGGGGGCGACTCGTGCTGCCCCGCGAAACCGTGCTCACCACCCCCGGTTAAGGTTTGGGCGCCCCGCGCTGGAGACCGGGACGGCGGGGGCCCATTTGATGTAGAAGGGCTGACGCCGGATGGGCGGGGCGCCGGGCGCCCTGGCTGCCGCGCGTCGGGTCGTGTTTCGGCTGGACAAGTATGGGACGCCCGGCCGGGCGCCCCCGAGGGATAGAATGGCTCAACCACCTCTTCGCGCCGACCGCCCTCTGGTGGGCGAGCGCACCGCCCCCCGGGCGGCCGGCGTCGGCCGCGGCGCGCCCGACCCCGTGGACGAGCTGAACATCCCGAGCCCGCCGCCGGAGATCGCCCGCCCGCCGGTCCAGAAGAAGCGCCGCGGTCTCTGGCTGCGCCGCTTCGTCGGCTTCGTCTTCGCCGTCGGGCTGATCGGCGTGGTGGTGGGCGGCATCGCCGCTTACGGCCTCTGGCGCGCCGCGACGGCGGACCTGCCGGACCACAACTGGCTGGCCGACTACCAGCCGCCACAGATGTCCCGTATCTACGCGGCCGATTCCCGCCTGATGGCGGAGATGGCGCTGGAGCGCCGCGTCTTCGTCCCGATCGGCGCCATTCCCCGCCGGCTGCAGCAGGCCTTCGTCTCGGCCGAGGACCAGCGCTTCTGGGATCACCACGGCGTCGATCCGATCGGCATCCTGCGCGCCGCCATCACCAACCTGGAGCAGCTCGGATCCGGCCGTCGCGCCGGCGGCGCCTCCACCATCACCCAGCAGGTCGCCAAGAACATGCTGGTGGGCGCCGACCGCACCCTGATGCGGAAGGTGCGGGAGGCGATCCTCGCGACGCGGCTGGAGGCCGCGATGAGCAAGGAGCGCATCCTCGAGATCTATCTCAACGAGATCTTCCTCGGCGCTCAGGCCTATGGCGTGGCCGCCGCCGCGCAGAACTACTTCAACAAGGGCCTGGACGAGCTCTCGATCGCCGAGATGGCCTTCCTCGCCGCCCTGCCGAAGGCGCCGAACAACTACAACCCCGCCCGCTACCCCGAGGCCGCGAAGGCCCGCCGCGACTGGGTGCTGGACCGCATGGCCGAGGACGGGGTCATCACGCGGGAAGAGGCGGACGCCGGCAAGCGCGAGCTCATCCAGTTCCGCGGCCGCGCCCGCCCGGACATGGTCGCCCACGGCCAGTACTTCACGGAGGAGGTCCGCCGCGAGCTGACCCAGCGCTTCGGGCCGGAGCAGACCACCATGGGCGGCCTCGTGGTCCGCACCTCTATGGACCCGCGGCTGCAGTTGGTGGTGGAGCAGACGCTGCGCACGCACCTCATGAACTATGACCGCCGCCGCGGCGGCTGGCGCGGGCCGGTGGCGCGGATCTCCGCCGCCTCGGCCGAGTGGATGCCGGCGCTGGAGGGCGTGACGCGCGTGCCGGGGATGCTGCCGGACTGGCGCCTGGCCGTGGTGCTGGAGGTGCGGGACCGCGAGGCGCGGCTCGGCTGGGCCGAGCGCCCGGCGCCGCGCGCGCCCGCCCAGCCGCGGGAGGCGCGCCTCCACTTCGAGGACGTGTCCGGATGGGCTCGCCCGGTGCGGGACGGTCGCATGGGCGGCGCGCCCCGCCGGATGGCGGACGTGGTCGCGGTGGGCGACGTGGTGATGGTCGAGACCCAGCCCGCCTCTCGCGGCCGGCCGGAGCGGCTGGCCCTGCGCCAGATCCCCCAGGTGGAGGGCGCGATCGTCGCGCTCGACCCCTCCACGGGCCGCGTGCTCGCCATGTCCGGCGGCTTCAACTTCGAGCGGTCCTGGTTCAACCGCGCGACCCAGGCGATGCGGCAGCCCGGCTCCTCCTTCAAGCCCTTCGTCTACGTCACGGCGCTGGAGCAGGGCATCCCACCGAACCAGATGCTGCTGGACGGACCCTTCGAGCTGCAGACGGCCCAGGGCGTGTGGCGGCCGACGAATTACGGCGGCGGCGCCGGCCAGGGCATGGTTACCATGCGCCAAGCGATCGAGCGGTCGCTGAACCTCGTCACCGTCCGGCTGGCGCAGGAGGTCGGGATCGACAAGGTGGCCGACACCGCCCGGCGCTTCGGGGTGATGCCGAACATGCCGCACCTTCTCTCCATGGCGCTCGGCGCGGGAGAGACGACGGTGATGCGGATGGCCGCGGGCTATGCCGCCTTCGCCAACGGGGGCCGCGCCGTGGAGCCCACGGTGATCGACAGCGTGCAGGACCGCTTCGGCCGCGTGGTCTGGCGGTCCGAGGCGCGGCGCTGCGTCGGCTGCGACGCCGAGCCGACGGCCGGCCCGCCGCAGCTGAACGACACCCGCCGCGTGGCGGTGGACCCGATCGCCGCCTACCAGATGGTGTCCCTGCTGCAGGGCGTGGTCCAGCGCGGCACCGGCGTGCGGGCGGGGCAGGGGCTGAACCGCCCCGTGGCCGGCAAGACCGGCACCACGAACGACCAGTACGACAACTGGTTCGTCGGCTTCACCCCCGACATCGTCGTGGCGGTGTGGGTCGGCTTCGACGACCCGCATTCACTCGGAGAGGGAGAGACGGGCGGCGGCAACGCGGCCCCCATCTTCAACGAGGTGGTGGCCGCGGCCCTGGAGGGCAGCCCGCCCGTGCCGTTCCGGGCGCCGCCAGGGGTGGCGCTGGTGCGCATCCCCGCCGGTCGCGACACGATCCTGGAGGCCTTCCGCCCAGGCACCGAGACGGCGGCGCGGCCGCCCATGGCCGGCGGCTATGGAGGTGGCGGCGGTGGCGGCCGGAGCAGCGGGCCCGCCACGGCGGCGGCCGTGGACAGCGGCCTGGGCGGGCTCTACTAGGTCGGCCCCCTATTCCCTGACAGAGGTGCGGGCCGCGCCCGGCGCGGTCCGTTGAGACGGTCCCCATGCGTGCCGATGCCGAGGGCCTGAAGGCCCAGATCGCCGACAGCGTGGCGCTGCTGCGCCGCCACCTGGACTGGGACGCCGCCCTGGTGCGGCTCCAGGAGCTGAATGCCCGGGCCGAGGACCCGAGCCTGTGGAACGACGCCGCCGTCGCGCAGAAGCTGATGCGCGAGCGGACCCGGCTCTCGGGCCAGATCGACGGCGTCCGCAAGCTGGAGACGGACGTCGCGGACGCGCTGGAGTTGGTGGAGCTGGCCGAGGCCGAGGGCGACGCCGCCACGGCCGATGCCGCTGTCGCCGACCTGCACCGCCTGGCCGGGGAGGCCAAGCGGCGGGAGATCGAGAGCCTCCTGTCCGGCGAGGCGGACGCGAACGATGCCTATGTCGAGGTGAATGCCGGCGCCGGCGGCACCGACGCGCAGGACTGGGCGGAGATGATGCTCCGCATGTACACGCGCTGGGCCGAGGCGCATGGCTACAAGGTCACGATGACCGAGCGGAGCGACGGCGACGAGGCCGGCATCAAGTCCGCCACCATCCAGGTGTCCGGCGACAGCGCCTATGGCTGGCTGAAGACGGAGATGGGCGTCCACCGCCTCGTCCGCATCTCGCCCTTCGGGGGCAACGACAAGCGGCAGACGAGCTTCGCCTCGGTCTACGTGTACCCGGTGATCGACGACCGCATTCAGGTCGAGATCAACCCGGCCGACCTGAAGACCGACACCTTCCGCGCCTCCGGCGCCGGCGGGCAGCACGTGAACAAGACGGAATCCGGCGTGCGCTTCACGCACATCCCCACGGGGATCGTGGTGGCGTCCACGCAGGACCGGTCCCAGCACCGCAACCGCGCCATCGCGATGGATATGCTGCGCGCCCGCCTCTACGAGTTGGAGCTGCAGAAGCGCGAGGCGGTCTCGGCCGCCACCGAGGCCGGCAAGACCGACATCGGCTGGGGGCACCAGATCCGCTCTTACGTGTTGCAGCCCTATCAGATGGTGAAGGACCTCCGCACCGGGGTGGAGAAGGGCAATCCGGCCGCCGTGCTGGACGGGGAACTGGACGACTTCATGGCCGCGGCGCTGGCCAGCCGCGTCGGCGCCACGCGGTCGGAGGCGAGCGCGAGCGCGCGGTGAGGGGCAAGACCCCGGACCTCTTTCCCGCGGGACGTCCCCAGGATCTCCACGACCCCGGCGGCAAGGTCCGGCTGAAGATCACGCCGGATGTCGTCAGCCGCGCCGAGTTCAGCGCCGATGGCCGCTACCGCACCGTGCTGGAGCGCCGCTGGGATGGAAAGCCCTTCGGCAGTCCCGGCTTTTGCGCCTGGATCATGATGAACCCGAGCACGGCGGACGAGACGGTGGACGATCCCACCGTCCGCCGCGCCCGCGACTTCACGCGGCGGTGGGGCTTCTCCGCCATGGTCGTGCTGAACGCCTTCGCGCTGCGCGCCACACGGCCGGAGATGCTGTTGCAGGCCGAGGACCCCGTCGGGCCCGGCAATGACGCGGCCATCGCCGAATGGTCCGCCCGCGCCGACCGTGTCGTAGCCGCCTGGGGCCTGCCGCCGAAGCCCCTCCGCGGCCGCGGGGCGCAGGTCGCGGCGCTGCTGGCGACGGCGGGCGTGCGGGCGATGGCGCTGCGCGTCACCGCGGATGGCCAGCCCGGGCATCCTCTCTACATCGCGGGAGATACGATTCCCGTGCCCTGGCCGGACTCAGTCGGCTGAGGCGGTGGGCGCGCGGTTGGTGAAGCGGGCATTCCCGAGGCCGGTGCCGATGGTCAGCACCCCCCAGCGCTCCACGTCCTGCATGAAGGGCGTCTGGCTCAGCCCCTGAACCACCGCATCATTGTGCATGAGCACGACGCTCGGCTCCCCGTTGAGTTCCGGCACGGCGGCCCGGAGCGCGGTGGGCAGGTTGAAGCGGCTGCTCTCCCAGTTGCCCGGCAGGTTCTGTCCGCCGCGGTCGATGGAGCCGTCGGCCTCGATGATGCCGGGGCAGCCAATGCCGATGAAGGGCGCGAGTCGGTGCTTCTCGGACCGCGCGCGCGCGGCCAGCCCGCGCAGCATCTCCGCGAGCCGCTGCACCGCCTCGTCGCGCGTGGGGGTGTCGTCGCGGTGCCGCCACAGGTCCAGGCCGATGACTCGCGCGGCCGAGAGATCCTTCGCCTTCTTCAGGTTCAGCTCGACGATTCCCGCGCGGATGTTCGTGCCGCCGATGTCCACGGCCAGCAGGCTGTCATGGCCCGCGAAGATCCAGCTCGGCGCCAGATGGGCGGCGCCGATCAGCCCGGCCTCGTCCGGCTCGTGCGCGATGGGGCGCAGCTCCACGCCCTGGCCGTCCGCCTTCAGCAGGACGGAGGCGCGGCCGATGGCCAGCTTGCCGATGCGGCTGCCGCTCATCCCGCCGCCCACGGCGATGCGCTGCGTGTCCCTCCAGCCCTTCAGCTTCAGGAAGCGCCGGGTGACGGCGGCGAGTTCCTGCGAGAATTCCTCCAGCGCGGCCTGCACCAGCCCGGCCGCCTCCACGTCGCCCTCGGCCAGCACCTTGTCCAGGCGGCGCTTCGTCAGCTCCTCGGTCGGCGCGTCGCCCAGCGGGTCCTCGCCCGCGGCGCGCATCCGCTCCCGCCACTCGTCCAGGA
This sequence comes from Muricoccus radiodurans, assembly GCF_050154705.1. GTDB lineage: Bacteria > Pseudomonadota > Alphaproteobacteria > Acetobacterales > Acetobacteraceae > Roseomonas > Roseomonas radiodurans. The sequence continues at coordinate 5,555,682 of NZ_CP189561.1, forward strand.
TGGCGCGGAAGGCGCGCTTGCTCGCGCGGTCGCCGATGAAACCGTCCTTGTCGCGCAGCTCGGCATTGTACGCATCGAGCGTGACGGAGCTGAGCTGCGACGCCCCGTGCTGCGCGATCGGCGGTGGCGCGGTGGTCTGTTCGGGCATGGGCTTCCCCTTGGGCGGGGGGTGAACGCCGCCGGTCGTGGCGACGTTTCGCGGGGACGGCGGCGACGGACGTGCCGGGAACGACGAAGGCCCCGCCCCGGAACCCGGGGCGGGGCCCTTCACCATGCCCGTGCGGGCGAAGGCGTTAGGCGACCGTCAGGCCGACATTCACGTTGTTCCGCGTGGCGTTGGAATAGGGGCAGACCTGGTGCGCCTTCTGGACCAGCGCCTCCGCCTGGGCACGCTCGATGCCGGGCAGGGAGACGGTCAAGTCGGCCGTGATGCCGAAGCCGCCCTCCGAGCGCGGGCCGATGCCGACCTTGGCGGTGACCGTCGCCTCGCCGGGCACCCGCACCTTCTCCTGGCCGGCGACGAACTTCAGCGCACCGAGAAAGCAGGCCGCGTAACCCGCCGCGAAGAGCTGCTCGGGGTTGTTGCCCTCTCCGCCAGCGCCGCCGAGCTCCTTCGGGGTGGTCAGCCGTACGTCCAGCGCGCCGTCCGCCGTCCGGGACCGGCCGTCGCGGCCCCCGGTCGCGGTCGCCTCGGTGGTGTACTTCACGTCCACGGACATCGTCGTCTCCTGTCTCGGCGGGCGCCCGGCCCGGTCGGTTCCGTCATTAGGCGGTGACCAATTATATAGTACACAATTTAATTGAAAGCAAGTGGCATCCTCGCTAGATTCCGGGGGTGCCCACCGATCCCGATCCGATGCCCCCGCCCTCCTGCCAACGGCTCGAGGACAATCTCTGCTTCGCCGTCTACGCCGCGAACCATGCCTTCACCGCGGCCTACAAGCCGCTGCTCGAACCGCTCGGCCTGACTTACCCGCAGTACCTTGTGCTGCTGATCCTCTGGGAGGCGGACGGCCGGACGGTGAAGGAGATCGGGGGACGGCTGAGCCTCGATTCCGGCACCCTCACGCCGCTGCTGAAGCGCATGGAGGCCGCGGGCCTGCTGCGGCGGGACCGCGACCCCGAGGATGAACGGCAGGTCCGCATCCGCCTGACCGAGCGGGGCCGCGCCCTGCAGGCACGGGCCGTCGAGGTTCGGGCTGCCATCGGCTGCGCGCTGGACGAGGCGGAGGAGGCCGTGACGGTCCTCCGCACCCGCCTGGCCGCGCTCACCGGGCGATTGCGAAAGGCGGCCGCGTCCTGACGCCGGCTGGCCCGGCGAGGGTCACGGCCGGCCGGGCGGCGCCGTGTCCCCGGGGCCGAGCGGCAGCACCATCAGCACCGTGTCCAGCCACTGCTCGTGCTTCCAGCCGATCGAGGGCAGGACGCCCACATGCCGGAAGCCGAGCGCCGCGTGCAGCCCGATGGAGGGCGCATTGGCGCTGTCCCCGATGACCGCGACCATGAGGCGGAAATCCGCCGCCTCGCAGCGCGCGATCAGGGCGGTAAGCAGCGCCCGCCCGATGCCGCCGCGCCCGGCCTCCGGGGAGACATAGACCGAGTTCTCTACCGCGTGCCGGTAGGCCGGCCGTGGCCGATAGGCCGAGACATAGGCGTAGCCGAGCACCGTCCCGTCAGCGTCCTCCGCGACGATGTAGGGATATCCGCCGGCGAGGATCGCGTCCCGTCGCCTCTCCATCTCCTCCTCGCCGGGCGGGGACAGCTCGAAGGAGGCGCGGCCGGTCTCGACCCAGTGGCCGTAGATGCGGGCGATGGCGGGGAGATCCCCGGGACGGCAGTCCCGGATCGCGATGGCGGTCATGCTTCCGTCATGCGGCGCGGCCGGGCCCGCGGCAAGACGATCAGGTCGGCAGCTTGTCTGCTCCCCCCCGCTCAGCGACGGCCGGGCTCGCGATCCTCCTCGCCGCCCGGCCCGCCGCGGCGGCCGAATTCGGGGATGATGCCGCGCCCGTCCCATCGGCGGATGCGCTCCACCTCCAGCGCGTAGGGGTTCATCGCGGAGAGCGCCGGCGAGGCGGAGACCGAGGCGGCCCGCGCGCGGCCGAGCTCCCGCTCCGCCACGACCTGACGGTAGCTCTCCCCGGGCTCGATGCCCGTCACGACGAACTCGGCGACGTCCACCCGCAGCAGCTCCCGCGCCCGGGCCCGCAGCGCCTCGGTCAGGGCCGTCTGCACCTCCGGCATGCGGTGGATGAGGTCGTCCATGGCATAACGCCCTACGACCGCCTGCACCGCGCCCGCCATGAGGGTCGCCACCGTCTCCCCCTGGTTGCGGATGTGGGCGACCCGCCAACGGATGTCGTCCTCGCGTCCCTCGCGCCAGTAGGCGGTGCCGAAGACGGTCAGGGAATGGCCCTCGGCGCTGACCGCGCCCATGCCGCGGGGCGGGGCGGCCCGGTCGGCCGCGATCAGGGCCATGTCGTAGACCACGCGGCTGTCCGTCCAGGGATTCACGTAACCGGTCTGGCCGGGGGCGATGACCCGCGTCACCTCTCCGGAATTGGTCAGCACCACCATCTGCGCGGCGCCTGGCCGCACCACCAGCAGGCGGTCGAGGATGACCGCGGCCAGGATGAGAAGGACCAGCCCCCCGACCACCAGTCCCATCCGCCGGCGGCGGCGCTGGGCCGGGGTCGGCCCGGACTCCTCCCGCTGCTCGGCCTCGGTTGCCAGTTCGGTCCCGTCGCGCATCGCCCTTCCGCCGCTCTCGCCCCTGGTGAGCGCGCGACAGACGGAATCGTTCCATCTGGCCCCGGCCCGCCGGTTGGCTAGACCATCCCTTCCCGGACCGCCTGGCGCAGCGGCACCTTCTGGAGCTTGCCCGTGGAGGTCTTGGGCACTTCCCGGAACAGGACCCGCTTGGGCGTCTTGAAGCCGGCCAGGCGTTCCCGGCAATGGGCGATCAGCGCCTCCTCCGTCGCCTCGGCGCCCGGCTTCAGCTCGACGAAGGCCCAGGGCACCTCGCCCCAGCGTTCGTCCGGGGCAGCGACGACGGCGGCCACGGCGACCGCCGGGTGCTTGTAGAGCGCGTCCTCCACCTCGATGCTGCTGATGTTCTCCCCGCCGGAGATGATGATGTCCTTCGCCCGGTCCTTCAGCTGGACATAGCCGTCCGGGTGCTTCACCCCCAGGTCGCCGGTGCGGAACCAGCCGCGGGCAAAGGCCTTCTCCGTCGCGGCCGGGTCCTTCAGATAGCCCTTCATCACCATGTTGCCGCGCATCACCACCTCTCCCAGGGTGGCCGCGTCGGCGGGGACGGGGACGTCCCCCTCCGCGAAGACGTCGAAATCCTCGAGCGTGACGTAGCGCACTCCCTGGCGCGCCATAAGGGCGGCGCGCTCCGGCGCGGGTTTCTCGCTGTCCTCCGGGTGCCACTCGTTCACCACGGCGGGACCGTAGCACTCGGTCAGGCCGTAGATGTGGCGCACCGTGACGCCCGCGGCATCGGCCGCGGCCAGCACCGCCTCCGGCGGCGCGGCACCGGCGGTGCCGAAGACGACGCCCGTGCCCATCACCCGCTCCGGCGCGTTCACCAGGGTCGAGAGCACGATCGGCGCGCCGCACATATGGGTCACGCCGTGCGCCGTGATCGCGTCCCACATCGCCCCGCCGCGCACGGCGCGCAGGCAGACATGGGTGCCGGCAAGGGCCGCGACCGTCCAGGGGAAGCACCAGCCGTTGCAGTGGAACATCGGCAGCGTCCACAGGTAGGTCGGCGCCGGCGGGATGCCGCAGGCCAGCACGTTGCCGATCGCGCCGAGATAGGCGCCGCGGTGGTGATACACCACGCCCTTCGGCCGCCCCGTGGTGCCGGAGGTATAGTTCAGCGCGATCGCGTCCCACTCGTCGGCCGGCGGGGACCAGGCGAAGGACGCATCGCCCTCCCCCAGGAAATCCTCGTAGGGCGTGCCGCCGATCGTGTGGGGGAAGGGGGCCTCGCTGTCATCGTATTCGATGACAAGCGGCTTCGTGGCGGAAAGGGAGAGTGCCTTCTCCAGCACCGGGACCAACTCCCGGTCCACGATGATCGCCCGCGCTTCCCCGTGGTCCAGGATGTAGCCGATCGTGTCGGCGTCCAGCCGGATGTTGATCGCGTTCAGCACGGCGCCCGACATCGGCACGCCCTGGTGGCACTCCAGCATCGCCGGCACGTTCGGCAGCAGCGCCGCCACCGTGTCGCCCCGCCCGATGCCGCGTCGAGACAGGGCGGAGGCCAGCCGCACGCAGCGGTCCCGGTGCTCCTTCCAGGTCCAGCGGCGGCTGCCGTGGATCACCGCGACCCGGTCCGGGAAGACCGCCGCCGCCCGCTCCACGAAGAGCAGCGGCGTCAGCGCGCGGTGGTTCGCCGGCGTGCGCGGCAGGGCGTCATAGGGGTTCACGGCGGTGGATGGCGCGTCCATCAGCGGTGCCTCCATTGCGGGGCGCGCTTCCCGAGGAAGGCGCCGATGCCCTCGGCCGCGTCCTCGGCCAGCAGGTTCTCGACCATCGTCGCGGCGGCGATCTCGTAGGCGTCCTCCAGCGGCAGGCCGTGCTGCGCGTGAAAGGCGCGCTTGCCCAGCGAGACGGCCAGCGCCGAGCGCGAGGCGATCCGCGCCGCCAGCGCCTGGACCTCGTCCGAGAGCCGATCCGCCGGCACCACGCGGTTCACCAGACCGATCCGCCGCGCCTCCTCGGCGTCCACGGCGTCGCCGGTCAGCAGCATCTCCATGGCGGACTTGCGCCCCACCGCGCGGGAGAGGGCCACGGCCGGCGTGGAGCAGAACAATCCGATGTCCACGCCGGGCGTCTGGAACCGCGCGGCCTCCGACGCCACCACCAGGTCGCAGGCGGCGACGAGCTGGCACCCCGCCGCCGTCGCCAGCCCCCCGACCGAGGCGATCACCGGCTGGGGCAGGGCAGGCATCGCCCGCATCACCCCGGCGCAGCGCCGCATCAGGTCGGTGAAGACGGCGCGGCCCCCGTCCGGCTGCCCGAAGGCGGCGGTGATCTCCTTCAGGTCGTGCCCGGCGCAGAAAACCGGCCCGGCCGCCGCGATGACGACGCAGCGCACCTCCGGGTCCCCGGCGATCTCCGCCAACGCGGCGGAGAGCGCGTCCAGCAGCGCCACGGAGAGCCCGTTCCGCGCCGCCGGCCGGTTGAGGGTGAGGGTGGCGACCCCCTCCGCATCCGCCCGCAGCAGCACGGGCGCGAGGGCCCCTTGCACGACGCCATCCGGCACGCGGAACCTCCCGGTCTTTCGGCCGATCTTGCCCCTGTTCCCTCAAAAGGGAAGGGGCGCCGGGGTTTCCCCCGACGCCCCTCCAGCCCGTCAGGCCCTGATGGTCAGGCCCGGTAGGATGCCGTGTTCACCGGCGCGTCCGGCGTTCCCTCGGCCGCGAAGATGTCGCGGTCCTTCGTCTCGGGGATGAAGATCGCGCCGATCACCACCGTCGCGGCCGCGATGACGATCGGGTACCAGAGGCCGTAGTAGATATCGCCGGTCTGCGCGATCATCGCGAGCGATGTCGCCGGCAGCAGCCCGCCGAACCAGCCATTGCCGATGTGGTAGGGCAGCGACATGGAGGTGTAGCGGATGCGCGTGGGGAAGAGCTCCACCAGCGCCGCGGCGATCGGCCCGTAGACCATGGTCACGTAGAGCACGAGCACGAAGAGCACGCCGATGATGACCGCCGGCTGCTCCCGGAAGATGTCGAAGGGGCCCGCCATCTTCACCACCGTCGGGTTCGACGCCGCCGGATATCCCGCCGCCGTCAGCCCGGCCGTGAGCTGCGCCGCGAAGGCCGGATCGGCCGCCCGGATCGGCGCGCCGCCCGCGATGCGGACCGCCGTATCCGAATCCGGCGCCCCGGCCGGCAACGCCTCCACCGAATGCACGACGGAGCGGCTGGACAGCGCGGCCTTCGCGATGTCGCAGGGCTGGGTGAAGCGCGCCGTGCCCACCGGGTTGAACTGGAAGGAGCAGTTCGCCGGGTTCGTCAGCACGACCACCGGGATGGTCTGCTGCGCCTGGTAGAGTGCCGGGTTCGCCTCTGCCGTCAGGAGCTTGAACAGCGGGAAATAGGTCAGCGCCGCCAGCAGGCAGCCGCCGAGGATGATCGGCTTGCGCCCGATCTTGTCGGACAGCCAGCCGAAGACCACGAAGAAGGGGCAGCCGAGCAGCAGCGACCATGCGATCAGCAGGTTCGTCGTCGGCCCGTCCACCTTCAGGATCGAGCCGAGGAAGAACAGCGCGTAGAACTGGCCGCTGTACCAGACCACCGCCTGGCCCATGGTCAGGCCGAGCAGCGCCAGCAGCGCCCACTTCGCGTTCCGCCACTGGCCGAAGGCCTCGGACAGCGGGGCCTTCGATCCCGTGCCCTCTTCCTTCATCTTCCGGAAGGCCGGGCTCTCGTTGAGCGTGGAGCGGATCCACACCGAGATGGCGAGCAGCACGATCGAGACGAGGAAGGGGATGCGCCAGCCCCAGGCCGCGAACTCCGCCTCCCCGGTGTAGGACCGCACGCCGAGGATCACGAGCAGCGACAGGAAGAGGCCCGCCGTCGCGGTGATCTGGATGAAGGAGGTGTAGAAGCCGCGGCGCCCGTTGGGCGCGTGCTCCGCCACATAGGTCGCGGCGCCGCCATACTCGCCGCCCAGCGCCAGGCCCTGGAGGCAGCGCAAGAGGATGAGCAGGATCGGGGCGAGGATGCCGATGCTCTCCGACCCCGGCAGCAGGCCGACGATGAAGGTGGAGGCGCCCATGATCACGATGGTGACGAGGAAGGTGTATTTCCGCCCCACCAGGTCGCCGATCCGCCCGAACACCAGCGCGCCGAAGGGCCGCACGAGGAAGCCGGCCGCGAAGGTCAGCAGCGCGAAGATGTTGCGCGTGCCCTCGGGATACTGGCTGAAGAAGTGGGCGCCGATCAGCCCCGCGAGGCTGCCGTAGAGGTAGAAGTCGTACCACTCGAAGACGGTGCCGAGGGAGGAACCGAGGATGACCTTCCTCTCCTCTCGCGTCATCGGCTGGTTTCGCGCGGCCGGGACGGCCGACGGATAGGCGGTGCTCATTCTCTTGGGTCCTACATCCCCCCCGGGGCGCGGCGCTTCCCGGACCTAGGTTGCCACCCGGACGGCCGGCCGGAGCCAGCGCGCGAGGCGGGGCAAGCCGCCGCGCAGACTCGCCAAGGTCACGCTAGACCGGCGCCGCGCGCGACAGGAAGGCCCGGTTGCGGACCCACTGAACATTTCGTCATCATTTACAAGACTGTGTCTCGCCGGACGCAGCGTGTCCTTCGGGCCATAGTCTGTGCCGCGTCACGGAACGCTCCAGGCGGGCGGAGAGCCCGCCTGACCGGCGCGGTTCGCGGCCCGCGCGACCGGCGGGGCGCCGTTACTTCTCGACGAAAGCCTTCTCGAGCACGTACTCGCCGGGGGCGTGGTTCGAGCCCTCGGTGAAGCCGCGCCCTTCCAGCAGCGTCTTCATATCGGCGTTGAACGCCTCCGACCCGCAGAGCATCACCCGGTCCTCGGCCGGGGACAGGGCCGGCAGGCCGAGCTCGTCGGTCAGCCGGTTGCTCTCGATCAGCGCCGGGGCACGCCCCTGCCGGACGAAGGGCTGGCGCGTGACGCTGGGCAGGTAGACCAGCTTGCCCGCCACCAGCTCACCCAGCACCTCGTGCTCCGGCAGGCCCTCGATCATGTCGCGGAAGGCGAGTTCCGCCACGTCCCGCACGGTGTGCTGGATCACCACCCGCTCGAAGCGGTCATAGGCCTCCGGCTCCCGCATGAGGGACAGGAAGGGGGCCAGCCCGGTGCCTGTGCAGAACAGCCAGAGGGTGCGGCCCGGCCGCAGGTTGTCCAGCAGAAGCGTGCCCACCGGCTTGCGCCCGATCAGCACCTGGTCGCCGGGCACGATGTTCTGCAGCCGCGAGGTCAGCGGCCCGTCCGGCACCTTGATCGAGAGGAACTCCAGCTCCTCCTGCCAGGGCGCGGAGCCCATGGAATAGGCCCGCAGCAGCGGCTTCCCGTCCACCATCAGGCCGATCATCGCGAACTGCCCCGCGGCAAAGCGGAAGGCCGGGTCGCGCGTGCAGCGGAAGGAGAAGAGCCGGTCCGTCCAGTGCCGGACATCCAGCACGGTCTCGGAGAAGAAGGCGGCGCTCGGGGCGCGGGCGGCGGGGGCGGCGGTCGCGGACATGCCGCCCCTATGGGGGTGCTGACGGCCTTGTGCAATGCGGAACGCGCCTGCGGGAAAGCTTTCGCCCGCCACGGCGCGGTGGGAGGTCCGGCCGCTCCCGGGCCGGCCCCCGGATGGCAGGTTCTTCCCACCCCCGCTTGAGCCGTCCGCCCGCGACCGGCAGCATCCGCCGCATGAGCACGACCGCCGCCTCGCCCCCCGTCGGACCGGAGGTGGACCCCACCCCCCGCCCGCTCCCCGCCCGCATCCCGCATCGCGGCCGCGCCGTGGACCTGGAGCCGCTGCACGTCCGGCACGCCACCGAGCTCTTCCAGGCCGCCCAGGCGCCCGGCGCCGAGCCCGGCTGGACCTATCTGGGCTACGGCCCCTTCGCGGACGAGGCCGCGATGCGCCGCCACGTCGCCGCCTTCGCCGCCCAGCACGATCCGATGGCCTTCGCCGTGCGCCAGCACCGGACCGGCACGGTGGATGGCTGGCTCACCCTGATGGAGATCCACCCCGCCGATTCCGACATCGAGATCGGCCACATCTGGTTCTCCCCCCGCCTCCAGCGCACCCGCGCCGCCACCGAGGCGATCTTTCTCCTGATGCGCCATGCCATGGACGACCTCGGCTACCGGCGGCTCACCTGGAAGTGCCACGCGATGAACGCGCCCTCCCGCGCCGCCGCGCACCGGCTGGGCTTCCGCTACGAGGGCACGCTCCGCGCCGTGAAGGTCATCAAGGGCCGCCTGCGCGACACGGCCTGGTTCTCCATCCTCGAGGATGAGTGGCCCGCCCGCCGCGCGGCCATCTCGGCCTGGCTGGATGACGCGAACTGGGACGCGCAGGGGCGTCCCCGCGCGTCGCTCACCCGCATGACGGACGCGCCGCTGCCCTGGGTCACGGAGTGAGGCGCGGGCGGCCTCCGGGAGGCGCTGCCTCCCGGACCCTCCGCCGGGGAGCCTGAGGCCCCCCGGCCCCCCGCATCCAAGGGGCTGGCTGACACGGGCGTTGCGATATGGCCGGAAGGTTGGGAAGCGCGCCGGGCGCGCGTTCAGTTCTCACCGCGGGCGGAGCGCCCTCCCCGGGATCACCCGCGCTTCAGCGCGTCATCGCCAGCAGCGCTTGCGGATAGTCGGTGCTCCACACGGCTTCCACGACGCCGTTGTGGGTCGCGCCCGGCACCGCGGTGAATCGTGCTGGCACGCCGCGCGCGGCCAGCGCCGCCACGTAGCCGGCCGCCTGCGAGGGGGCCGTGTTCGTGTCCGCCGACCCGGTATAGGCCACGACGCGCGCCGTTACGGGCACCCGCGCCGCCACGCTGTGCGGGCTGACGCTGCGCAGCCACGGCGTGCGGCCGGTGCGCCATTCCGCCAGGTTGCAGGGGCAGGCGAGCAGCACCGCGCCGTCGAAGGTGCCGGGATGCAGGGCGAGGATGTCGGCCGCCATCGCTGCGCCGCCGGAGTGACCGATCGCGACCACCCGGCGCGCGCCGGTCCGCTGCCGCAGCCCCGCCACCGCCTCGGCCACCAGCGCGACATTGGCCGCGGTGTAGTGGTCGGAGCGGTTGTTCAGCTCCCCCGCGCTCGTGCGTCCCTCCCCGTCGTCGTAGCCGGGGCGGATCAGGGCGAACGCGGTCGCCCCGGGCACCGTCTCCGCCACCCGGCGCGCGAACGCGCGGTGATAGGTCGCCGGCCCGCCGGAGGAGACGTCGCCGTGCAGGACGACGAACAGCACCTCGGCCCGCTCCGGCCCGTAACTCTGCATCGCGAGGCATCCGCCGGCGGCACGCGCCCAGTGTGCGGTGTCCGACGCGCAGGACGCCCCGCCCCCGGCCGTGTCGCCCCCCGCGCAGGCCGTGGAGAGAAGAGCGAGGAGGAGGGCGAGACGCCGCATGATGCGTTCCGAATAAAGGGCCGCCTGAGCCTAGGCCGCGCTGGGACCCGGCGGAATGGCCCGAGCCCGCCTGTCGCGTTGCGGCCCGGGAGGGCGCCGATGGACAGCACCCCTTCCGTGCCGCAGCATCTCCCATCCCAAAGGGATGGAGCGGGATGACGGATAGCGAGCGGGATGGCGGCTTCATGCCCGGGGCGCGCGCCGCCCTGGAGGGCGCGGCCGAGGGGCCGCTGGCCGGCCTGACCTTCGCGGTGAAGGACCTGTACGACGTCGCCGGCCATGTCACCGGCTACGGCAACCCGGACTGGGCCCGCACCCACGCGCCCGCCGTCGCCACCGCCCCGGTGGTTCTGACCGTGCTCGAGGCCGGGGCGCGCCTCCTCGGCAAGACGAAGACCGTGGAGCTGGCCTACGGACTGACGGGGGAGAATGTCTGGTACGGCACGCCGCTGAACCCCGCGGCGCCGGACCGCTTCCCCGGCGGCTCCTCCTGCGGCTCCGTGCATGTCGTCGCGGCGGGGCAGGCGGACTTCGCCTTCGGCTCCGACACCGGCGGCTCGGTCCGCATCCCCGCTTCCTATTGCGGCGTCTTCGGCATCCGGCCGACATGGGGCGCGGTGCCGCTCACCGGCGCGCGCGGTCTCGGCCCCTCCTTCGACACGGCGGGCTGGTTCGCCGCCCGCGCCTCGGTCCTGCGGCGGGTGGGGGAGGCGGTGCTGCCGGAGGGCGGCGACGCGAGGCTGGGTCCGGCCCTGCGGGTACAGGAAGCCTGGGTGAACGCGCACCCCACCGTCGCGCGGGCGCTTCAGCCGGCCCTCAACGCGGTCGAGGCGCTGCAGGGCTCCATCCAGACCACCGCCGTGGCGCCCGAGGGCCTGCCGACCATCTACGAGCACTTCCGCTGCATGCAGGCGGAGGAGGCCTGGGCCACTCTCGGGGACTGGGTGACGGGCACCAAGCCGAATTTCGGCCCCGGGGTGGGGGAGCGCTTCGCCGCCGCCCGCGACCTGGACCCGGCGAAGGCCGCGGCCGGCCGCGCCTTCCGCCGCCGCTTCCAGGGGCGGATGGCCGGGCTGCTCGGCGGCGGCGCCGTGCTCGTCTACCCGACCTCTCCCATCCCCGCGCCCCTCCTCACCGTCACCCAGGAGGACCAGCAGGGCATCCGGGAGCGCACCCTCGGCGTGACGGCGATCGCCGGCCTCGGCGGGCTGTGCGAGGTGACGATCCCCGCGGGGAAGGTGGACGGCCTGCCGGTCGGCCTCTCCCTCACTGCCCAGGCGGGCCGGGACCGCGCGGTGCTGGCATTGGCCGAGAAGCTGGCCGAGCGCCTGGGGCTGCCGGTCTGAGCGCGCCCGGTCTGAGCGCGCCCACTCCGGCGGGCGTCCCGCTTCCCCTCGCGCCCGTCCCGCTCTAGGCATCGCCCGCCATGCCGATCCGCGACGCCCGCCCCGACGACGCTCCCGCCATCGCCGCGATCTACGCGCACCACGTGCTGCACGGCACCGGCACCTTCGAGGAGGAGCCGCCCGGCGCCGCGGAGGTGGCCGCCCGCATCGCGAAGGTGACCGGCGCCGGCCATGCCTGGCTCGTCGCGGAGGAGGAGGGCGAGATCCTCGGCTACGCCTATTACGCGCCCTATCATCTCCGCTCCGCCTACCGCTTCACCGCGGAGGATTCGATCTACGTGCGAGAGGACGTGCGGGGGCAGGGCGTCGGCAAGGCGCTGGTGGCGGAGCTGCTGGCCCGGGCCGAGGCGGCGGGGTTCCGCCAGATGCTCGCGGTGATCGGGGATTCGGAGAATATCGGCTCGATCGGCCTGCACCTCTCCCTCGGCTTCCGGCAGGTCGGCGTGCTGCGCGCGGCCGGGCTGAAGTTCGGCCGCTGGGTCGACGTGGTGACGATGCAGAAGGCGCTGGGCGAGGGGGACCGGTCGATCCCGGCCTGATCCCGTCCGGGCCGGAGACGCGTGCCCCGGCCGAACGGTGCTTCAGCCCAACCTGCGCGATGCGCTGGCCGCCGGGCCGGGCTGCAGGCCGTCTCTAGGTCCGCATTCGGGTCTGAGGTCTGTTCAGCGCCGGAGCGGCGGCCCGCCTCCATCGGCGACAGGCGGGAGAAGGACGCGACGTCAAGCTGCCTCCAGGCCGAGGGGGGAATGCGGTCCCCGGTGAGCGGGTTGGCATGGCTCAGCAAAGGGTGACACGGTCGGCCGCCTTGCAGCGCTTCATCATGCCCGGACCGGACGCCATGACCTTCGTGCTCGAGCCCGCACCGAAAGTGATCACCTTCGACTGCTACGGCACGCTCGTGCAGTGGTACGAGGTCCTGCTTCATGAGATCGGGTTGATGCTCAACGAGCAGGGGCGGGATGCTGCCGAGGCGGGCGCGCTCCTCGACACCTTCTCGCGGCATTCGCGACGCCTGGAGGCGGAGCGACCCCACCGGCTCTACAAGGATATCCTGCGCGCCGGATTTCGCGCCGCCCTGCTGGAGCACGGCTTCGCACCGAGCGAGAGCATGGTGGAGCGGTTCGCGGCCGCGATCCCGACGATGGGGCCGCATCCCGAGGTGCCGGATGCGCTGCGGCGGCTGCGCGAGCGCTACAAGCTCGCGATCTTCACGAACTCGGACGAGGATCTCATCGTCCACAACGTGGCGCGCATCGGCGTCCCGTTCGACTTCGTCGTCACCGCTGAACGGGCGCAGGCCTACAAGCCGTCCCGGCAGATCTTCGAGTACGCCTACCGCACGATGGGCGTGACGAAGGACGAGACGGTGCACGTCGCGATGGGCATGTTTCTGGATATGAAGGCGTGCCATGAACTCGGCGTGCGCGGCATCTGGGTGAACCGGTTGGGGCAGGCCGGAAACCCGGACTGGCTTCCCTATGCGGACGTCGCAAACCTGGACGAGGCCGTGACGCTCCTGATGCCGTCGTGAAGCGGGACTTCCTCGGATCGATAGGCGCCGGACCCGTCCCTCGGCCCGTTCGGCCGGACAGGCCATCACGGCCGCTCTGCCACCGTCAGGCGGCCGGCACGCGGACGCTGACATCGCCTCACACGCGATGATAGCCTCCCGGTCATGAGGAAACGCCTGATGGCCGCGCTCCTGGCCGCCCCGCTCGCGGCCGCGGCCGCCGTTCCCGCCCTGGCGCAGGACAGCGTCCCGGACCGGCTCCGCACCCTCTCGCGCGGCCTGACCTGGACGCCGGTCTCGGTCGTGACGCTGCAATTCCCGACGCACCACCCGCAGGGCATGGTGCGCATCGGCGACCGCTTCTACATCTCGTCCGTCGAGATCCTCGAGCGCACGCAGCGCCATGACCCCCCGCGCGACGGGATGGACCGAAGCGCCGGCCGCGGCCGGGGCCACCTGTTCGAGGTGGATGCCGAGGGCCGGCTGCTCCGCGACCTCGTGCTGGGGGAGGGCGATTCCTACCATCCGGGCGGGCTGGACTATGACGGCCGGCACCTCTGGGTTCCGGCCGCGGAGTACCGCCCGAACAGCCGCTCCATCATCTACCGCGTGGACCCGACGAACATGCGGGCCGAGGAGGTCTTTCGCTTCGGCGACCACATCGGCGGGCTGGTGATGGACCGCGCGTCCAACACCCTGCACGGCGTCTCCTGGGGCTCGCGCCGCTTCTACGCCTGGCCGGTCGGGCCGGACGGGAAGCCGGCCAATGCGGAGGTGCGGCCCGAGGCGCTGCGCCGCGCCAATCCGTCCCACTACATCGACTACCAGGACTGCCACTCGGCCGGGGCGGGGCTGGCCCTCTGTTCCGGGCTGAACGCCTATCGCCCGCAAGGACCCAATGGCCCGGTCTTCGCGCTCGGCGGGGTGGAGCTGGTGGACCTGGCCCGCGGCGCGCCGGTCTTCCAGCTTCCGGTGGAGCTCTGGACGGAGTCCGGCCTGCCGATGACGCAGAACCCCTTCTTCGTCGTGCCCCAGGGCGACCGCGGCCTGCGCTTCTGGTTCGCGCCCGAGGACGAGCGTACCCGCATCTACGCCTACGACGTCCAGCCCCGTTAGGGCCGGGTCGGAGAGGGCGCCTCAGGGCTCGTCCGGCGGGAACTTCTCGACCACCGGCGGCGGGGGAGGCGGCCCGACCTCCAGGCGGAAGCGGCTCGGGATCACCGGGTCCTCCCGCAGGATCGTGGCCAGGGCGTCGCGCGCCGCCGGATCGGGCAGCAGCGCCACCACCCGGTCGAACCAGGGGCAGCTTCGCGTCATCCGCCCGAGGAAAAGCCGGTCCAGCGCCTGCGCCACCGGCGACCGCATGGCCCCCGCACAGCAGGCGCATCCCACCGCGTGCGCGGAGGCGAGGGAGGCGAGGCTGGCCCCGGTCGAGGCGCCTTCCGGCACCAGGGTTTCGACCCCCTCCGACAACACGGCGGCGCTCGGCCGGGCGGCGAGGCTGGCCGCCAGCGCCGCGCGATCCGTGACCACCTCGACCGGCACGCGGCCGTCGGCAAACACCGCCATGGCACCCTCCGAACTATGATCTAGACATAAAGATATCGTTATGTCATGCAAGGGGTCATGGACGAGACCCTGGCCCAGCTTCGCGCCGCCGCCGAGCCGACCCGGCTCCGGCTGCTCGCGCTCTGTGCCCGCGGCGCGCTGAACGTGACCGACCTCTGCGCGATCCTAGGCCAGTCGCAGCCCCGCCTGTCGCGCCACCTGAAATTGCTGGTAGAGGCGGGGCTGCTCGACCGGCATCCGGAGGGGGCGCATGTCTACTTCTCCCTCGCGCCCCGGGCCGACCTTGCCCGGGCGGTCCTCGCCCGGCTGCCGGAGGACGACACGCTGCTGGCCGCCGACCGCCGCCTCGCGGCCCGGCTGAACGCGGAGCGGGTGCGCGCGGCCTCCGACGCCTTCCGGTCCGCCGGCGCCGATTGGGACGAGATGCGCGCCCTCGGCCTGCCGGCCGCTGCCATCGAGGCGGCGGTGCTGGCGGCGCTGCCCGCCCACATCGGGCGCCTGCTCGACATCGGGGCCGGCACCGGGCAACTCCTGGAACTCGTCGCGGACCGCTGCGACGCGGCGCTGGGCGTGGATGCCAGCCGCGACATGCTCACCCTCGCGCGCGGGCGGCTGGCGGAGCGCGGTCTGGCGCCGCGCTGCGCCGTGCGGCAGGCCGACATGTATCGCCTGCCCTTCCCGGACGCGTCCTTCGACGCCGTGACCCTCCAGATGGTGCTGCACTACGCCGAGGACCCTGCCGCCGCCCTCACCGAGGCCGCCCGCGTCCTGACGCCGGATGGGACCCTGCTGGTGGCGGACCTCTCCCCCCATGCCCGCGCCGACCTGATCGACCGCGGCGCCCATCGCTGGCCCGGCTTCGACGACGCGGCCATCGCCGGCTGGCTCGGCGATGCCGGCTGTGCCCTGCGCGCGGCCACCGAAGTCCCCGGCCCCCTGAACGTCCGCCTGTGGTCCGCCCAGCGCGCCACCGCCGCCCAGCCTGCTTGAGAGAGCGCCATGACCCGACCGCACCTGCTGGATGCCCTTCGCGACCGCGTGCTGCTCTGCGACGGCGCCATGGGTAGCCGCGTGCAGATGCTCACCCTCGACGTGGAGAAGGACTACTGGGGCCAGGAGAACTGCACGGAGGTGCTGAACCTCTCCCGCCCCGACCTCGTGCGGGAGATCCATCGCGGCTACTTCGAGGCCGGCGCCGACATGGTGCTGACCAACACCTTCGGCGGCAGCCCCGTCACCCTCGGTGAATTCGACCTCCAGGACCGCGCGCGGGAGATCAACCGCCGCGCCGTGGAACTGGCGCGCGAGGCGTCCGAAGGCTTCTCGGACGGCCGCCCGCGCTGGGTGATCGGCGACATCGGCCCGGGCACGCGCCTGCCGAGCCTCGGCCACATCGACTACGACAAGCTGGAGGCCGCGCTGGCCGAACAGTGCCGCGGGCTGATCGAGGGCGGCTGTGACGCCATCCTGACCGAGACGAACCAGGATACGCTCTTCATCAAGGCTGCCGTGAACGGCGCCAAGGCCGCGATCGCGGAGGCGAAGTCCGATATCCCGATCTTCGTGCAGGTGACGGTGGAGACGACCGGCACGCTGCTGGTCGGACCCGACATCGCCGCCGCCGCGACGGTGGTGGACGCGCTGGACGTGCCGCTGATCGGGCTGAACTGCGCCACCGGTCCGCAGGAGATGGCGGAGCACGTCCGCTGGCTCTCGCAGAACTGGCGCGGCTTCCTGTCCTGCCAGCCGAATGCGGGCCTGCCGGAGCTGGTGGATGGGAAGACCCACTACCCCCTGGGCGCCGCCGAGCTGGCGAGCTGGATGGAGCGCTTCGTCACCGAGGACGGGCTGAACCTCATCGGCGGCTGCTGCGGCACTTCCATCCCGCATATCGGCGCGCTGGACGCGATGCTGCGCAAACTGGGCGGCGCCGCGGCGCGCCCCGCGCCCGTGATCCGGAAGCCGGTCTGGATCCCCTCGGTCTCCAGCCTCTACGGCGCGACCGCGCTGCGGCAGGAGAACGCGTATTTCTCCATCGGCGAGCGCTGCAACGCCAACGGCTCCAAGGCCTGGCGGGAGCGGCAGGCCGCGCATGACTGGGACGGCTGCGTCGCCATGGGCCGGGAGCAGGTGGGGGAGGGGTCCAATTCCCTCGATATCTGCACCGCCTTCGTCGGCCGCGACGAGATGGCCGAGATGAACGAGGTGGTCACCCGCTTCACCAGCAGCGTGAACGCCCCGCTGGTGATCGATTCCACCGAGACGCCGGTGATCGAGGCCGCGCTGAAGCTGCATGGCGGCAAGCCCATCATCAACTCGATCAACTTCGAGGATGGCGAAGGCCACGCCCAGGACCGCATGGTCCTGGCGAAGAAGTTCGGCGCCGCCGTCATCGCCCTGACCATCGACGAGGTCGGCATGGCGAAGACCGCGGAGGACAAGCTGCGGATCGCCGAACGCCTCGTCGCCTTCGCCTGCGGCAAGCACGGCCTGCCGCAATCCGACCTGCTGATCGACCCGCTGACCTTCACCATCGCCACCGGCAACGAGGACGACCGCAAGCTCGGCCTCTGGACGCTGGAGGGCATCCGCATGATCCGGGAAAGGTTCCCGGACATCCAGATCATCCTCGGCCTGTCCAACATCTCCTTCGGCCTGAACCCGGCCGCGCGGCACGTGCTGAACTCGGTCTTTCTCGATCACGCCGTGAAGGCGGGGATGACGGGTGCCATCGTCCACGTCTCCAAGATCAAGCCGCTCCACCTCATCCCGCCGGAGGAGGTGAAGGTCGCGGAGGACCTGATCTT
Source organism: Muricoccus radiodurans (assembly GCF_050154705.1). GTDB lineage: Bacteria > Pseudomonadota > Alphaproteobacteria > Acetobacterales > Acetobacteraceae > Roseomonas > Roseomonas radiodurans. Next base: position 5,573,091 of record NZ_CP189561.1, read on the forward strand.
TGACCGCCGCGCCGAGGGCTACGACCCGCTCCAGGCGCTGCTGGCCATGTTCTCCGGCCGCAAGGCCGCCGACACCGCCAAGCGCGTGAAGGCCGAGACGGTGGAGGGCCGCCTGAAGGACCGCATCGTGGATGGCGACCGCAAGGGCCTGGACGATGAGCTGGCCGATGCGCTGGCCAAGGGCATCGCGCCGCTCGCCATCATCAACGACGTGCTGCTGGACGGCATGAAGGTGGTGGGGGAGCTGTTCGGCGCCGGCAAGATGCAGCTTCCCTTCGTGCTCCAGAGCGCGGAGACGATGAAGGCGGCCGTGGCCTATCTGGAGCCGCACATGGAGCGGGTGGAGGGCCAGGAGAAGGGCACCATCGTCCTCGGCACCGTGAAGGGCGACGTCCACGACATCGGGAAGAACCTCGTGGACATCATCCTGACGAACAACGGCTACAAGGTCGTCAATCTCGGCATCAAGGTGCCGCTGGCCGACATCGTCACCGCCGCGAAGGACCACAAGGCGCACGCCATCGGCATGTCCGGCCTGCTGGTGAAGTCCACTGTCGTGATGCGCGAGAACCTGGAGGAGATGTCCCGCCAGGGCATCGAGATCCCGGTCATGCTCGGCGGCGCGGCGCTGACGCGGAACTACGTGGAGGAGGATTGCGTCAAGTCCTATGCCTGCGGCCGTGTGGCCTATGCGCGCGACGCCTTCGACGGCCTGCACCTGATGGACAAGGTGATGGGCAACGGCTTCGACGACTACCTCGCCGCGCTCCAGGCCAAGCGCGCCGGCAAGTCGAAGAACGAGAAGCGCACCCTCGGCGTCGCGGACCCCCGCGGCTTCGCGCCGGTGGACGTGAACTACGCCCAGGAGCGCCGCCGGCGGGTCACGGCCGGAGAGCCCGTGCCGACGCCACCCTTCTGGGGTGCCCGCGTGGTGGAGGCGCCGCCGAAGGCCATCGTGCCCTTCATCAACGAGCGCAGCCTGTATCAATTCCAGTGGGGCTTCCGGAAGCAGGGGCGTTCGCTGGACGATTTCCTCGGCTGGGCGAAGCAGGAACTGCGCCCCGTGCTGCGCCGGATGCTCGGGATCACGGAGGAGCAGGGGATCCTCAAGCCCCAGGCCATCTACGGCTACTGGAAGGCGGCCGGCCAGGGCAACGACCTGATCCTCTTCGAGGAGGACGGGGTCACGGAGGCCTGCCGCTTCACCTTGCCGCGTCAGCCGAAGGGGGATGGCGAGTGCATCGCCGACTTCGTCCGGGACGTGGACGAGGCCGAGCGGGACGTGATCGGTCTGCAGGTGGTGACGGTCGGCCAGAAGGCGTCCGACCTGGCGCGGGAGTGGTTCGAGGAGAACCGCTACCAGGACTACCTCTACCTCCACGGCCTGAGCGTCGAGATGGCGGAGGGCATGGCGGAGTACGTCCACAAGCGAATCCGCGCCGAACTCGGCTTCGCCGGGGAGGACGACCGCGACATAGAGAAGATGCTCTCCCAGGGCTATCGCGGCGGCCGCTACTCCTTCGGCTACCCGGCCTGCCCACGGCTGGAGGACCAGGAGCCCCTCCTGCGCCTCCTGGGGGCGGAGCGGATCGGGGTCACGATCTCCGACGAATGGCAACTGCACCCGGAGCAATCCACCTCCGCGATCGTGCTGCACCACCCGCGCGCGAAGTACTTCTCGGTCTAGGGTCGGCCGGGCTATCCCTCCGCCCATGGGGGATACCGAACGCACCGCCTGGACCAGCCTGCTGGTCGGCCTCGTCGTGCTCGCGCTGAAGGGCGCGGCCTGGTGGCTGACCGGCAGCGCGGCCCTGTTCGCGGACATGCTGGAGACCGTGGTGAACGTGGCCGCCAGCGGCACTGCGCTCGCGGCCGTGCGCTACTCCGCCATGCCGGCGGACGAGAACCACCCCTATGGTCACGCGAAGGTGGAGTATTTCTCCGCCGTGCTGGAGGGGGCGCTGATCCTCGTGGCCGCCCTGCTCATCATGAAGGAGGCGTGGGACGCCTTCCTCGTGCCCCGCGCGCCGGACCAGCCGGTGGTGGGCATCGCCCTGTCCTTCGTCGCCACCGCGGTGCTGTCGGTCTGGGGGACGATCCTCGGCCGCCGCGGCCGGGCGCTCGGCTCGCCGGCGCTGGTGGCGGACAGCCGCTACCTCCTGGCCGATGCGGTCACCTCCATCGCGGTGGTCATCGGCGTGGGGCTCGTGGCCGTCACGGGCCTGCTCTGGCTGGACCCGGCGCTGGCGGTCGGGGCCGCGCTGATGATCCTTCTCTCCGGCCTGCGGCTGCTGCGCTCCTCGGTCGGTGGCCTCATGGACGAGGCGGTGCCGGCCGTCCTCCTCTCCCAGATCCGCACCGTCGTCTCGAAGGAGGCCGAGGGGGCGCTGGAAGCGCACGACCTCCGCACCCGCCAGGCCGGGCGCCACACCTTCATCGAGTTCCACCTGGTGGTTCCCGGCGACATGACGGTCGCCCGTGCCCACGACATCTGCGACCGGATCGAATCCGGGCTGCGCGACGCCGTCGGCCAGGCTGTCATCACCATCCACGTGGAGCCCGAGGGCAAGGCGAAGCACAGCGGGGTCCTCGTCCTGTGACCGCCCGGGTTCCGTGACCGCCCGGGCCGCATGACGGCCTGGGTCTGGGCGCCCACCGCGGCCCCGGTCTGGCGCCCCCGCCGCCGGCGCGCGCAACGTCGCGCCTGGCCCTGGGCGATGGCGGCCGTCCTGCACGGCGCCGTCCTGGCCGGCGTTTCCCTCGCCCTGCACCGCGACCCGCCGCCGGAGGCCCGGATCGAGGAGGGCGTGCCCCTCGTCTGGTCCGGCCCGATCGGCACGGGGGAGGGAGCGCCGGAGCTCTCCCCGCCCGCGGAGGCCGCGCCGCCGCCCACGCCACCGGCCCAACCCGCGCTCCAGGCCCCGCCGGAGTTGCCGCCGCTGCCGCCTGTGGCGGAGGCCCCCGCACCGCCGCAACCGCCCCCTCCGCCGGCGATGATGGCCGAGGCGCCGCCCGGGCCGGCCACCCCCACCATCCCGGCGCCCCCGCGGCCGGCCGAAGCGCCGTCGGCCCTCGAGAGCCCGCCGCCCGCCGTGGCCGCCCCGCCTTCGGAGGCGCCGCCCGTGACCAGCCCGGCGCCGCTGCCGCCGAACCTGCCGCGCGCGCCCGCGCCGGAGCTCGCGCTTCCCCCGCCGCCCGCCGCGCCACCGGCTCCCCCGCCGCCCCAGCTCGCAGAACGCCCACCGAGTCCGCCGGTGCCCTCTGCTGCCCCGCCGGGTCCACCGGAGCAGCCCACGACCCCGCCCCGCGTGGCGGCGACGGTGCCCCCGCCGGTCCCCGCGCAACCGCCGAGCCCCCCGCGCCCCCGCACGCCGCCGACGCAGAGTCTTGCAGAGGCAGAACCGCTGCCGCTTCCCCCACCCCCCGCGCCCCCACCCCCGCCGGAGCGCGTGGCGCGCGACGCGCCGCCGACTCCGCCCACGCGCCCATCGCGCGACGCCCCGCCCTCCCCGAACGCGCCGTCGGACGCGGCCCGCCTCGCGGCGCTCGGCGCCGTGCGGCTGGGCGCGGGGGCGGAGGGGGCGCCGGGCGAGACGAGCGGCGTCGGTGCCCCGCGCCCGGGCTGTGCGGATTCCATCGGTTACCCGCCGGGGGATCGCGCCCGCGGCGTCGTCGGCGCGGTCGGGATGCGGCTGCGCGTCTCCGATGACGGGCGGGTGGTGGAGGCGCGGGTGACGGAGACGAGCGGCTACCAGTCGCTCGACGAGGCCGCCCGGCGCGGCATCCGCCGCTGCCGCTTCTCCCCCGCCCTTCGCAACGGCGAGCCCGTCTGGGGCAGCCGCGACTACCGCGTCGTCTTCCGCCTGGAGTAGCCGAGATGGTCAAGCTGGACGTTATCACCACCCGCGCCGGCGACGGGGGCGAGACCTCGCTCGGGGACGGCACGCGGATGCGCAAGGACGCGCCGCGGATCGAGGCGCTGGGCGCCGTGGACGAGGCGAACGCCGCCCTCGGCCTGCTTCGCCTGCACCTGACCGGAGAGGCGGAGGCGCGGATCGCCGGGATCCAGAACGACCTCTTCGACCTCGGCGCAGACCTGTCCGTGCCGATGGACGACGCGCGGGACCGGCTGCGCGTCACCGCGGCCCAGTGCGCGCGGCTGGAGGCGGAGCTGGCCGCGATGAACGCCGACCTGCCGCCGCTGCGCTCCTTCATCCTGCCCGGCGGCACGCCGGCCGGCGCGCACGCGCATCTTGCCCGCACCCTCGCCCGCCGGGCGGAGCGGGCGGTGGTGCGGCTGGCGGCGGAGGAGGCGGTGAACCCGGACGCGGTCCGCTATCTCAACCGCCTGTCGGACCACCTCTTCGTGCTGTCGCGCGTGGTCAATGGCGGGCGCGACCCGCTCTGGGTGCCGGGCGGGTCGCGGGACGCATCGGCGACCTGACCGCAGCGGAGCCGAACGTCGGGCGTCGGGGCCAGCAGGACCGGCGCGAACGCCGCTGAGGCCTGCGCCCTCAGTCCCCTGCGGCGGCTGGCGCGGAGAGCGCGAGCTTGGTCAGGAAGGGCGCGGGAATGATGCCGTTGGCCTCGAGGAAGTCGACATAGGCGCCCGCGGCCTGCCGCCGGTGCGCGTCGTACCGGTCGCCGTCGAAGTCGATCATCTCCCGCAGCGTCGTCCGGGTCAGCGGGCCGACGAGGTCGGACGCCGCGATATGGGGGACCGAGGTCTGCTCGCACAGCTCCCGCGTCCGGGAATCGATCGTGATCGCGAGGCCCATCCGCTCGGCCTGCAGGGCCAGCGCCGTCCCGTGATAGCGCGGCCCGACCGTGAGATCATGGCGGCGCAGGGAGTCCATCCAGGAGGGCACGTCGAAATAGGCCCTGGCATAGTTGCGGCACCAGGCCGGGAACTCCTCCCGCGTGTAGTGCGGCACGATGTGCTTGCGCAGTCGCTCCAGCACCGCAGGATCGATCGTCGCGGTCTCCTCCCGCGCGAGCTTCAGCATGTCGCCCATGGACTGGACGACGTACTGGCCCGGCGCGACCGGGTCCATCATCAGGCTGACGAGCTGGTGCTCGATGGTCCGGACCTGTGGCCAGGACTGGTGGCCCGCCGCGACGGAGATCGAGCGCGGCAGCCCGCCGCTTCTCCAGCGCGACTGGATGCGGCGCCCGAGATTGATGCGCGGGTTGATGAAGTAGGAGGGGCAGCCCCCGACCATGGCGCCGCCCAAGCCGAGCTTCCCGATCTGGTCCCGGGAATAGGGGCCGCGCGCATAGATGTTGTTCGGCGCGTTGCCGCGATGCGCCCCGATGACGCGAAGCCAGTCCAGCGTGCCCTCGCTGAGCTCGACATCGGCCTCGTAATCCGAGGCCTGTGCGCCGAGACCGATCGCGACGATCGGCAGCCCCGCCTCCCGCAGCGTCTGCCCGAAGCTGCCGAGCTCGGAGTGCTTGCCGAGCTGGTTCGCGCAGGGAATGACGAGGATGTCGGCCTTCTTGCGGAGCGTCTCGGCGGGCGTGTTCCAGCCCATATAGGTGAACGGATTCCGGATGTGGCTGGCGACCGCATAGGCGAAGGCGAGGTTACCGGTGTTGCGGCCCACGCCCGAGAAGAGGCTCTCGAAATCCGCGTTCGCGTAGAGGCCGAGATTCTCGCTCTTCCAGAGCAGGCCGACCCGGGCCTTCTTCGCGGCCGGACCGGCGGATGCCCGCCCGACGACCGGATCATCCACGATCTGTTCCTCGCTGACGCTCATGCATCCCTCGACCTCGTCTCTGCGTGCGTGCTGGCCACGTAGGCCAGCAGTGGGCTCGCCGCAGTTTGGCCGCTGGGGGCGGGAGCGTCACCGTCCCGCACGGCTCCCACGCCGCCTTGCCGCGATCACGGGCCCGCGCTCCGAGGCACGTTGCGGCGGGTCGGCTGGACGGAGTGCGCCGGCCGCTCCGGTCAGAGCGCCCGCCTTCAGCTCCGCATCCCCTGCTCCTCCCGCCACCACGGGCCGAGCTTGCGGCGGAGGAACCACGTGCCGGAGACGAGCACGACCAGGAAGACGAGGGCGGCGAAGAGCGAGCGGTGCCATTCGTCCCAGAGGCTGGCAGGCCGGGCGGATTGCGGGTCGTGGCGGAGGTAGCGCACCGGGACAGGGTCGCCGGGCGAGAGGCCGCGGATCGCCGCGTCGCGCTCGGCGTCCAGCGCGATCTCCCGGCCGTCCGGCGTCCGGAAGCGGATGGTCGTGATGTGCAGGGGCCGGAACTCGCCGCCGATCAGCTGCCGCTCCTTTACGCGGAGCGCCACGCGGCCCTCGGTGACAGCCGACACATCGCGATACGCCAGGGCCGACGAGACCTCCCCGTGCGCGAACACGAAGGCGATGAGGATCAGCCCGGCGATGCCCGGACCCGCAAGGAGCAGCTTGAGACGGCCGGGCAGGCCGGTGCCGCTCTCCGTCACCTGCGCCACGCCCCAGATCGTCTTCTTCGTGTAGGTGCGGGGCGGCGGGATGGGCTTGCCCTCCGTGCCGAGCACCCAGGCCGGCAGGAAGAGCCAGGCAGCCCCGAGCGCGAAGGCTGCGAAGAGCAGCCCGAGCACCGGCCCGAGAAAGAGGCTCGGCAGGGAATCGGCCTCCGCCCAGCCGCGGTCCGCGGGATCCTGCCACACGGTCACGGCCTGCGGCACGGCGTAGCGCCGCCAGGAATTGTGGTTGCGGGACCGGGCAAGCTCGCCCGCGCCGGGGCCGTCGATGATGCGGAAGACGGGCCGGTAGGTCACGCCGCGGCCGGAGCCCGGGCTCCGGACGCGTTCGATCCGGTCCACCACGGCGGACGCGCTCTCGGCCCGGACCACGAAGCCGGCCCAGCGTCCGGCTGAGACAAGGCTGACCGCGACGATGGCGAGGGCCGCGAGGCCGAGCATGGCGGGAAAGACGACGGAGGCGATCCGCCGGCCCCATCCTGTCTGTCCGGACACCTGATACGCCATCACGATGGCCGGCCCCTCCCGCGCGAGCACTCGTCGCGGCGCCCCTTACCGTGGGCGGTGTCGCGCGCCGGTCCCGCCGGGCGCCGTCCCGCGTCGCGCCTGTCGCATCCGGGAAGGGCGGAAGGAGAGGGGGCCGGGACGAACCCGGCCCCACCCGGTCAGAGCCGGAAGCGCGTGCCCACCAGCACCGTCCGGCCCGGCAGCTGGAACCCGTTCGCCGGCTCGAAGTCGCTGTCCGTCAGGTTCCGCCCCTCCAGGAAGAGCGCGACGGGCTCCGTTACCTGCCACGTCACGGTCAGGTTCAGCACCGTCCCTGCCTTGTTGTCGCGCGCGACCGTGTAGGAGGAACCGTCGTTGCGATAGGAGGCGAAGGCCCCCTCCCGCGAGCGGCCATAGACGATCAGCTCCGGCGCGATCGTCACCGTCTCGATCGGCCGGATCGCGGCATTGATCGAGAGCTGCTGCTCCGGCCGCCGCGCCAGCCGCTCCCCGGTGGCGACGTCGCGCGCATCCGTCACGGTGTAGGCCGCGGTCGCGCGCAGCCAGGGGGCGGGGCGAAGGGTCAGGCTGAACTCGCCGCCGCGGATGCGGGCGCGGTCCACGTTCTCCAGCGTCGAGAAGCCGGCGTTGAAGTTGATGAGATCGCGGATCTGCGTCTGGAAATAGGTCGCGCCGAACGTCGCGAAGTCGCGTTGCGCGCCGAGGGGGACGTCGATCTCGATGCCGCCCTCGCCGCCCTCGCTCGTCTCCGGCCGCAGGTTCGGGTTGCCGCGGAAGCTCGTGCCGATCCGCCCGAAGCGCTGGTAGAGGGAGGGCGCCAGGAAGGCCGTGCCGTAGGACCCGCGCAGCCGCGCCCCGATCTCCGGCACGGAGAAGACGGCACCGACCCGCCAGGAGGTGAAGCCGTCATAATCCTCCGCCTCGTCGTGCCGCACCCCGGCCGAGAGGTCGAGCCGCTGCCCCAGCCGCACCTGATAGCCGGCATGGCCCGCGGTGCTGCCGGCGCGCGCGTTCACCGTGGTGCGGAAGGCGGGGCTGCCGGAGGCCTGCCGCACCTCCTCCTCCGCGTGGGTGATTCCGAAGGCGAGCACGCTCTGGTCGGCCGGGCCGAGATCCGGCAGCCGCACCTGGTTGCCCCAGTCCAGCACCGTCCGCTCGCCGCGATAGGTGTCGTCGGTGGAGGCGGAGGAGAGGCTGTCCGGCAGGTTCACGTAGCGCCGGCGGTCCACCGTCTGCGCGATGCGCAGCCCGGTGGTCCAGTTCTCCAGCGGGCGTCCCTCCACGCGCAGCTGCCCGGTGTAGCGGCGATCCTCGGCGGAGTAGTTCGGGTCGTCGTTCGGCACGTTGTCCAGGCCGAAGTGGTTCTCCCGCCAGTTCAGCAGCGCCTCGATGCGCAGCCGCTCGGAGGGCGTCCAGCCCAGCCGCGCCGCCGCGCCGACCTGGCGGAACCCGTCGCGCTCCCCCGTGTCGCGCCGGAAGCGGGAGGCCGTGGCATCGGTGCCCTGGGTCGAGAAGGAGCGCAGGGAGAAGAGGTAGTCGAACTCCCCCACCGTTCCCGCCGCGCCGCCGTTCAGGCGCAGCGTGCGGTTCGATCCCGCCGCCGCCTCGCCGGAGGGCGCGAAGACCCGGTCGCGCGGCGCGCGGCGCGTGACGATGTTGATCACGCCGCCGATTGCTCCAGACCCGTAGAGGGAGGACGCCGGCCCGCGCAGCACCTCGATCCGCTCCACGTCGAGGCCGAGCAGGTCGTTGCCGAAGTTGAAGGCGCCGTTCGGGTCGGCCACGTCGTTGATCGGCACGCCGTCCAGCAGGACCAGCGCGTGGCGCGACGCCGTGCCGCGGATGAAGGCGCTGGCCTGCTGGCCGATCCCGCCGGTCTGCACGAGCGACACGCCCGGCACGGCGGAGAGCGCCTCCGACAAGGTCTGGTAGCCGCGTTCCTCGATGGTCTGGCGGTCGATGACCGTGACGCCGGCGGGCACGCGCTCGATCGGCGTGGGCACGCGGGTGGCGGTCACCACCGTCTCCGCCACGGCGGCGGAGGGCTGGGTGATGTCCTGCGCATGGGCGGCAGGCGCCGCCAGCGTGGTGAAGGAGAGAAGCAGAAGGCGTCGCATCGGGATTCTCCCAGGCGAACGGTCGCGGTCTGCCGCGCGCCCGGTGGTGGGGGACGCACAGCGGTGGGCGCGGTTCGCCTGCGGAGATCCTGCGGCGGACCCGCAAGATCTTTCACCCGTGCGCCGGTGCACCTCGCCCGGCACGCGCGAAACCCCTCTGCGCCGGCCGGTCTCCTGGCTCGCGGCCTGGCGGATCGCTCCGCCGCCGGACCCCGCCTTCTCGCGGCTCTCGCCGCAATGGCCGTGGGGTCCGGATCAGCCGCCTACAGTTGCGAGGGCAGCCGCGGACTGGTCACCGGATCGGCCGCAATTTACGTCCTCGGCAAGATGCCTCGGACCATCGCGGCCGGGTGACGTCGCGCGTTCCCGTTTCAGCCCTTGCGGGCCACCGGCGCATGGGCGCGATCTAACGCACGGCCGCGTGAGGCGCCAGAGCCGTCAGAAGAAGGGGGCGTTCAGAAGAACCAGCCGAACGCCGCCACGCCGAGCCAGCCGATCGTCACCAGCACCGCGGTCGCGAAGGCGCAGCCGAGCACCGTCAGCGCGACGCCCCAGCCCATGACCTTGCTGTCGTGCTCCACCAGCCCGAGCGCCATGACGATGTTGCCGAAGGCCGGCGGCCCGTTCGTGCCCGGGCCGGGCAGGATGAGCATGATGGCGACATAGACTGTCAGCCAGCCGAACAGCTTGTCCCCCATCGGCGTGGTGAACATCCCCGGCCGCGGCCGGACGTAGCGCTCGATCCGCCCGAGCCACTTGGACGACGCGCCGGCCAGCCGCAGCAGGTCCGTCCGCTTCACGGATTGACGCGCCATGAAGGCCGGCAGCTTCGGCGTCCGCCGTCCCAGCCCCATCTGCGCGCCCAGCAGGATGATCGGCAGCCCGAAGACGCTGGCCATGCCCGGCAGCATGGCGGGCAGCAGCAGCAGCAGGATCAACAGCCCGAAGGCGCGGTCCCCGAACGCCTCGGACATCTCCCCCAGTGTGATCCGCTCCCCCGGGAAGGTCGCCGCCACCTCCGCCACGATGCGGGAGATCGGGGCGGCGTCATGCGCGGGATCGGCGTGCGGGATCGCGGTCAGCGGCGCGCCCCCGGCCGGGGAGGGGTCCGTCGTGCCGTCCATGAAACCTGGCCATCCTCCCGAACGCGAACCCGGCGCGGAGGACCGCGCCGGGGGACACTCTCGAAAACCGGACCGGCCCGCAACGCCTCGGCCGGTCCCTGGCGGAGCCGGGCCGGGCAAAGCCTGGCCGCGGGCGCCGCGCGGGACGCAGATGGCCCCGGGCGGCCCGGATTGCACCGGTGGTCCGCGCCTACTCCGGCTGGAAGTTCGCGATCCGCAGCAGTTCGGCGTTCCGCGCCACGTCCTCGCGGATGAAGGCCTCCAGCTCCGGCTGGGTCTCCACCACCGGCTCGAAGCCGAGGCTGGCCAGGCGCTGCACCACCTCCGGCTCCCGCATGCCCTCCACCACGGCGGCGTTCAGCCGCGCGACGATCTCCGCCGGCAGGGCGCGGGAGCCCCAGACGCCGTACCAGGAGTAGAACTCGAAGCCGGGCAGTCCCGCCTCGATCAGCGTCGGCAACTCCGGTGCGAGCTGGGTGCGCTGGGCCGTGGCGATGCCGAGCCCCCGCAACTGCCCGCCCCGCACCATCGGGAGCGTCGCCAGGACGGGATCGAACATGAGCTGCGCGTTGCCCGCCGCCACGTCCGAGAGTGCGGGGGCGGAGCCGCGGTAGCCCACGATCTCGATGTTCGCCCCGGTCAGCCGATTGAACTCGATGGAGCCGAGATGCCCCGCCGCGCCGAGGGAGGAGGTCGCGAAGCTCCACCGCGCCGGCTCGCGCTTGGCGCTCGCGACCACCTCCGCGATGGTGCGCTCCGGCCGGCGCGGGTCCATCACCAGGACCAGCGGGCCGCGGGCGGTGCGGGCGAGCGGCACGAAGTCCGCGACGGGATCATAGGGCGCGGCCTTCATCACGTGCCGGGCCATCGGGTGGATGCTGGCGGAGCCCATGATGGTGTAGCCATCCGCCGGCGCCTGCAGCACGGCCTGGCTGCCCACCGCCCCGTTGCCGCCGGCGCGGTTCTCCACCACCACGCTGACGCCCAGCTTCTCCCCGATCTTCTGGGCGGCCAGCCGCGCCATCGCGTCCGTCGCGGCGCCGGGGGTGTAGGGCACGATCATCCGGATGGGGCGGTTGGGATAGGGCCCCTGGGCGAGGGCGGGCATGGCCAGCAGGGTGGCCGACCCGGCGATGCCGGCCAAGAAATCACGTCTCTTCATCGTGCTGAACTCCGTTCAACGATCAGGTGAAGGGCTTTTAGCCGTGCCGTGCGTCACCCGCCATCCTGCCCTTCCCGATCGCCGGGCGGGAGCCCAACTGGCGGCGATGCGCCCTGTGGACCTCGCCCTGTGCCTCGCGGTGGATGCGTCCTCCTCGGTGGATCATGACGAGTTCGGGCTGATGATGGGCGGCCTTGCCGCCGCCTTCCGGGATCCCGCGGTCCTGGCCGCCGCCACCGGCGGGCCCCGCGGCGCGGTCGCGGTGTGCGTGCTCCTCTGGTCCGGCCGCGGCGCGCAGGAGGTCGCGGTTCCCTGGACCCCGGTGGAGGATGCCGCCACGGCTGCCGGCCTCGCCGACGCGCTCGACGATTCACCCCGCCTCGTCCCCGCCGGCGCCACCGCGCTGGGGGAGGGGATGGCCGCCGGCCTTGCCCAGCTCGCCGCCTTTCCCGGAGACGCCGCGCGGTCCGCCCTGGACGTCTCCGGCGACGGCGCCTGGAACGCCGGCCCGCCGCCCGGCCCGGTGCGGGATGCCGGGGTGGCCGGCGGCGTCACGATCAACGCCTTGGCCGTGGTGAACGAGGAACCGGACCTGCCCGCCCATTACGCCGCCGAGGTGATCGGCGGACCCGGCGCCTTCGTCATGGAATGCCCGGACTACGCCGCCTTCGCCGAGGCCATCCGCCGCAAGCTCATCCGGGAGATGCGGGCCGCGCCGACCGCCTGAGTCCCCGTTGCCCCGGCCCGCCCCCGGGTGCAGTTTCCCCCGCCTCGCCGTCCCGAGGTTCCTGAATGCTCCTGCTCACCCCCGGCCCCGTGCAGACCCGCCCCGAGACGCGGGCCGCCATGGCCGCCGACATCGCCCCCTGGGACCGCGACTTCGCCCCGGAATACATCCGCATCCGGGAGCGCGTGCGCGACCTCGCTGGCGGCCGCGCCGGGGTACACGCGACGCTCCCGCTCCAGGGCGCCGGCCACATGATGGTGGAAGCGGCGATCCGCACCTTCGTCCCGCCCGCCGGACGCTTGCTGGTGCCGAACAACGGCACCTATGCCGACCGCATCATTCGCCTGGCGCGGGAGGCCGGGCGCGACCCCGTCACGCTTCCCGTGCCCGACACGCGCGGCGTGACGGCGCAGGAGATTGCGGACGCCCTCGCCGCCGACCCGACCCTATCCCATGTCGCGATGGTCTATTCCGAGACGGGCAGCGGCATCCTCAACGACCCCGCAGTGGTGGGAGAGGCGGTGCGCGCTGCCGGCCGCCGCCTGATCGTGGACGCCGTCTCCGCCTTCGGCGCGCTGCCGTTCGACCTCTCGGCCCAGCCGGAATGCGACGCGGTGCTCTTCACCAGCAACAAGTGCTTCGAGGGCATGCCGGGGATCGGCTTCGCCGTCTGCCCGATCGAGCGCGCGCGGGAGCGCGCGGGCAAGGCCGGGTCCTGGTGCTTCGACCTCGGCGACGTGCTGCTGCACGCGGAGCGCTCGGGCTGGGGCTCCTTCCGCTTCACGCCGCCCGTGCAGGCCCTGTCGGCCTTCGGCGTCGCGCTGGACCTGTATGACAGGGAGGGCGGCCAGCCCGCGCGCCTCGCCCGCTACACGGAGAACATGCGCCTCCTCCGCGCCGGTGCGGAGCGGCTGGGCCTGCGCCCTTACCTCGATGCCGCGCACCAGGGGCCGATCATCCTGACGCTGCACCAGCCCGACGCGCCCGGCTTCACGTTGCAGGGCTTCGTGGACGCGCTGAAGCGTCGGGGCGTGCTGATCAGCAACTTCTTCACGACGAAGACGCCGACCATCCGCATCGGCTGCATCGGCGCCGTCACGCCCGACGACATCCGCCGCGCCGTGGACGCGATGGCCGGTGCTCTGGAGGAGCAGGGTATCACCCGCCGCGCGGCCTGAACGGTCCCAGGGGGAGGCGCCGCCTCCCCCTGGCCCCCTCCGCCGGGGGGCTGACAAGCCCCCTGATCCCGCGCTCGGTGGGGCTTCGACGCAGCGGGGGCGGTGAAAGCCTTCTGGAGCGAACGCGGTCCTGGGCGGTGGGGCGCGGAATCCGGCGCGCGACGAACACGACGCGCACGCAGGACATCCGACACCGAATTCCGCAACGTCATGGATAGAAGCGCGCCCGTCACCAACGGCAGCGCGCCCGACCCCGGCGCATCCAGAAAGGATGAAGGTCCATGACGTCCATCACAGCAACCCTGCCCGAGAGCACGAGCCGTGGGACTTACATCGGGCGCCACTGGCGCGGCGAGCTCAGCCTGGGTACCGCTTATTGGGTCAACGGCGTCCTGGTTACCCTTTCCTGCTTGGCGCTGGGGGAGGTGCTGGGCGCCTACCTGATAGGCCATGCCGCGGGCATGAGCATGGGCAGCATCCGGAGCACCCTGATCGGCGTGATCATCTTCCCCGCCGCGCTCACGGTCTGGCAGTTGACGGGGATCTGGCGATCCGCGTCGCTTCACACGTCTCGCGGCGGCAAGAAGTCCTGGGCGGTGATCGTACAGATCAATGTCGGCATCGCGGTCGTCCGCAACGTGCTCGATCTTTTCAAGACGGTGGACGAACTCCGCGCCTTCTTCTGAGCCTGCGCGCCGGGGTCGTTTGTCGTCGAACGTGATGACCTGACCCCGGCCCCCCTCTCTGCCCCTGCGAGAGGCGGCATCAGCGCGGGCCTTCTTTTCGGTCGCTGGATGCCCCTCAGGCATCCACCCGCGCATCGCCGGATCGGTCCATCGCCGGATCGCCCGGCCGCACCGCGCCCGCATCGTGCATGTAGGGCCGCCCCAGCCCCAGCCGGGCCAGCGTGTCGCGGATCGCCCAGAAGGCCACGGCCTGGCGGTCCCGCACATAGTCCAGGCTGGTCGGCGACAGCCCGGCCCAGGGCAGGAAGGGATTGCGCCGCCCCTGCGCCCAGAGTGCGATCCGGACCGAGGGTCGCGCGCTCGGCCCACGCGCGTGAAAGCCATAGGTATCGGCGATGACGAGCGTATTCGCCCGCACCGGATAAGCGCGAGCCGCCCCATAGCCCAGCCGGCGCAGCATCTCGGCCGACACGCGCAGCGACCCGCGCCCGCTGTGCTCGTCGCCGCCGCGCCAGGACAGGCTGCGCGCCCGTTCCCACCACAGCCGCCGCGGCGTCGCGCGATGCGATCCGGGGGCATAGACGAAGGGCCCGTCCTCCTCCGCCACGTCGTGCAGGTAGAGCCAGCACTTCATGCTCGGATAGAAGGTGTCGCTGTGCAGCTCGGTCTGCGGGTCATCCACGCGGCCGCCGACATGGCTGATGATCGTCTGGATGAACAGCACCGGCCCGTGCCGCGTGCTGGCGACGTAGTTCAGCAGCCCGCGCCAGCCCGGCTCGTTCACCAGCGCCCGCGTCTCCGGCAGTTGCGCCAGCACGGCGGGCGAGAGCGGGATCAGGCGGCTGAGCGCGCCGCCCTGCTGCACCTCCCGCGCGGGGGCGCGCAGCGCCTCGATCTCCGCCTTTAGCCGGGCGAAGCGATCGGGCGGCAGGAAGTCGGGCTTCACCACGATGCCGTCGCGGTCGAAGGCCGCCGCGTCCTCCGGCGACAGGTCCCGCGCCAGCCGCGCGCGGCGCGAGGCGGCCAGGCGCTGCGCCATTGCCACCCGCCGGGCGTGCAGACCCCAGCGGTTCAGCCGGTCGCTGCCCAGGAAGGGATTGTGCGCGAAGGAGCGCGAGGAGGTGGCGATCGCCATCAGGTGCCACGGGACCATGGCGGTGCGCCTGATGGAGCGGAGCAGGGAGGCGAGCACGGCAGGGGCTCCATCGGGCAGGGCGGCCCCTCGGCGGCCCGCCGGTGGGCCGACTGTGCCGCCGGGGGCTGCCGGCCGCAACCGAAGGCGCGGGCGGGCCTGAGCACCGGCTTTCGGCCACGCGCCCGCCACAGGAACGGGTGTAGCCTCACCCGCCGCCCGGGACTCGGGTGGCGGAAGAGGAACCCGATCATGCGTGTCCTGCTGCCTGGATTGCTCCTGGCCTTGCTGGCGCTGCCGGCCGCGTCGCAGACGCCGGCCCCTTCGGCGCCGCCCCGCGCGGCTCCTGCCGCGCCGCCCGTCGCGACCCCCGCCACGCCGCCCCGCGCGGCCTCGCAGCCCGCACCCCAGGCCGCGCCCGTCGCGGCGGAGCGGGTGGACGTGAACTTCGCGACGGCCGAGGAGCTGGACAGCCTTCCCGGGATCGGCCCGGCCCGCGCCGCCGCCATCGTCGCGAACCGCCCCTACCGCAACCTGGACGAGGTGGCGTCCAAGGCTTCCATCCCCGCCTCCGTCCTCGCCCCGATCCGCGCCCGGCTGACCGCGACCCAGATCAACGTGAACGCAGCCACGAAGCGCGAGATGACGGACATCCTGCCCGGCATCGGCGACGCGCGCGCCGACGCCATCATCCGCAACCGCCCCTATGCCAACCTGACGGAAGTCGTGACCAAGGCCGGCGTGCCTCAGGCGGTGTTCGACCACATCCGCGCCGCCCTGACGCTGCGCTGAGCCGCGTCCGGCGGGATGGGGCCGCCTATCCCGCCGTGATGTTCGCCCGCTGCACCACCTCGCGCCAGCGGGCGATTTCTGCCTGCTGGAAGCGGGAATACTCCTCCGGCGGGTTGGCGATCACGTCGAAGCCGATCCCCTCCAGCCGCGTCTTCACCTCGGGCTGCATCAGCGCGTCCCGCAGCGCACCGGCCACGCGGTCGCGCAGCGGCGCTGCCATGTTCGGCGGCGCCATGAAGGCCTGCCAGGACGTCACGACGAAGTCCTGCAGCCCGCACTCCGCCGCCGTCGGCACGTTCGGCAGCGTCGGATGCCGCCGCTCTCCCGTCACCATCAGCGCGCGCAGCCGCCCGCCCGCGATGTGACCGGACACGGTGCCGAGGTTCTGGAAGGAGATGTCCACATTCCCCGCGATGAGGTCCGTCGCCGCCGCTGCGCCGCCGGTATAGGGCACGTGGGTGATCTCGGTTCCCGTCCGCAGCTTGAACAGCTCCGTCGTCAGCTGGTCCGAGGAGCCGACGCCGGATGTGGAATAGGACGCCGCTCCGCGCCGGCCCTTCAGCCACTCGATCAGGCCCGGCACGTCGGTGGTCGGGTGCTTCTCCGTGTTGACGACCAGCACGTTCGGGTTCGTCACCGCGAGGGTCAGCGGTGTGAAGTCCCGCACGGGATCGTAGGACAGGTTCGGCCGCAGCGCCGCGTTGATCGCCCAGACGCCGATCGAGCCGACCATCAGCGTGTGACCGTCCGGCGCCGCGCGCATGACGACCCGCGCCGCCACCTCGCCATTCGCGCCCGGCCGGTTCTCCGCCACCACGGGCTGGCCGATCGTCTGGGCCATGCGCTGGGACGCCGCCCGCGCGACGATGTCGGACGGCCCGCCGGCCACGAAGGGCACGATCATGGAGACTGGCCGGGCGGGCCAGTTCGCCTCCTGCGCGCGCAGCACCGCGGGGGCAAAGGGCGCGAGGCCCGCGAGGGCGAGAAGGGGGCGGCGTTGCATCCTGGACGTCTCCCTGATCCGGTCGGGCGCGTTCGGCGCCGCTCGGCCGGGATGGTGCCGTGCGTGCCGCGTCTTGGCGAGGGGCGGGGTGGACATCGTCGGCTTCGACATCGCCCGAGTTGAGCGCGCGGCGCGCGGGGCCATCGCGCGGGCCGGGGGTGGCAACCTCGCCCATTTCCGCACCGGCAACGCGGCGTGGGGGCAGCGCGCCGGTCGCGCTGGCGGCTCCGGATCGGGCCCGCGTTGCGCCCGGCGCCCGCCCCGGCTAACCCCCTCGGCAGGCGGGCAGGGGGGGATTGCGTGACCACGGACCTGGAGATCGCGCGGGCAGCCAAGCTTCGCCCCATCGCCGAGATCGCGGCCCGCGCCGGCATCCCCGCCGATTCGCTGGAGCCCTATGGCCGCTTCAAGGCGAAGGTCGGGATGGACTTCGTCCGGGCCCAGGAATCGCGGCCGGAGGGCGCGCTGGTCCTCGTCACCGGCATCAACCCGACCGCGGCGGGGGAGGGCAAGACCACCACCACCATCGGGCTGGGCGACGCGCTGAACGCGCTCGGCACCCGGACGATGATCGCGCTGCGGGAACCCTCCCTCGGCCCCTGCTTCGGGGTGAAGGGCGGGGCCACGGGCGGCGGCCGCGCGCAGGTCGCGCCGATGGAGGAGATCAACCTCCACTTCACCGGCGATTTCCACGCGATCACCTCGGCCAACAACCTGCTGGCCGCGATGATCGACAACCACGTCTACTGGGGCAACGCGCTGGACCTGGATGCGCGCCGCATCGCCTGGCGCCGCGCCGTGGACATGAACGACCGCGCGCTGCGCCTGATCAACGTCGGCATGGGCGGCGTCGCCAACGGCTTCCCGCGGGAGGACGGCTTCGACATCACCGTGGCGTCCGAGGTGATGGCGATCTTCTGCCTGGCGAAGGACCTCGCCGACCTGCAATCCCGCCTCGGCCGCATCATCATCGGCCAGAGCCGTGACGGTCGCGCCGTCACCGCGCGGGAGTTGAAGGCGGACGGCGCCATGGCCGCTCTGCTGCGCGACGCGCTGGCGCCGAACCTCGTGCAGACGCTGGAGGGCTCGCCCGCCCTCGTCCATGGCGGCCCCTTCGCCAACATCGCGCATGGCTGCAACAGCGTGATCGCCACGCGGCTCGCGATGCGCCTCGCCGACGTCACCGTGACGGAGGCCGGCTTCGGCGCCGACCTGGGCGCGGAGAAGTTCCTCGACATCAAGTGCCGCATGGCCGGCCTCGCGCCCTCCGCCTGCGTGGTGGTCGCCACGGTGCGCGCGCTGAAGCTCCAGGGGGGCGTCGCGAAGTCCGCGCTCGGCACGGAGGATGTGGCGGCGGTCCGTCGCGGCCTGTCCAACCTCTCCCGCCACGTCGAGAACATGGGCAAGTTCGGCCTGCCCGTCGTCGTCGCCCTCAACCGCTTCACGGGAGATACGGAGGCCGAGATCGCCGCGGTGCAGGAGGCGATGACCGCCGCGGGCACCCAGGCCGTCCTCTGCACCCACTGGGCGGACGGCGCGGCCGGCGCCGCGGACCTCGCCCGCGCCGTACAGGCTCTCATCGCCGGCCGCACCGTGCGCTTCCGGCCCCTCTACCCCGACGACATGCCGCTGGCGCAGAAGATCGAGACGATCGCGCGGGAGGTCTACCGCGCCGCCGGCATCGCCCTGCCGCCGGCGCTCGCCACCCGCCTGCACCGCTTCGAGGCGGCGGGCTACGGCCGCGCGCCCGTCTGCATCGCGAAGACGCAGTACTCCTTCTCCGCCGATCCCACCGCCCTCGGCGCCCCCAGCGGCCACCTGCTGCCGGTGCGGGAGGTCCGCCTGTCCGCGGGCGCGGGCTTCGTCGTGGCGATCTGCGGCGACGTCATGACCATGCCCGGCCTGCCCCGGCACCCGGCGGCGGAGACGATCGGGCTGAACGCGGCGGGCGAGATCGAAGGGCTGTTCTGACGCGGCCCTACCGCCGCGCGCCCGCCACCCCGGCCGTGACGAACTGCGCCAGCGACCGCGCGAGGCAGTCGTTCAGCTTGTCCACCTCCGCGGTGCGACGCTCCCGCGGGGCGCGCTCCACGTCCACCGTCTCCGCCTCGGCCCAGGCGCGCATCAGGTCGTAGCGGGAGAGGAAGCCGGCGCCTTCCGCCACCGCTGCGGCCCGCAGCGCGTCGCGATAGGGCTCGACATCGGCGTTCGCCCGCAGGAAGCGCGACCACTGCGGGTCCAGCACGATCAGGTCCGCCCCGCCGGACCGCACCGCCTCGGTCCCGGCCCGCAACGCCTCGGTCATCTCCGCGATGTCCGATCCCCGCACCGCCTCCACCGTCGCCGCCTGCCACAGCACCAGGCCGGGCCGCAGCTCCCGCATGGCGTCCCGGATCAGCGCGGCGTGGTCGGCGGCCATCAGCCCCCGCCCGCCCCGCGCCACCACCTCCACCCGCACCTCCGGATAGACGCGGCGCAGCAACCCCTCCAGGCGAGAGGGGTAGGCGCTGGACGGCCCACTGCTTCCCGGCCCCATCACGCTGGCCGACCCGACCACCAGGACCGAGAGGGCCCGTTGGGAGATCGCGGCCGAGGTGGCGGGAAGGGGAATCGGCTCGATCAGATCATCGCCCGCGCCACAGGGCGCGGCCCGCGCCGGCGCCGCCAGCGAGAGGATCAGGGCCAGCAGGACGGCGGCGCGTCTCATAATTGTCAAACCGTATCCATCCGCGCCCCCGCCGGCAAGGCGGGCTCGCCCCGTCGCGGCTTGCCGCTGGACCAGGCCACCGCCGCGCCGACGAGGACCATGGCGCCCAGCCCCGCCAGGTTCACGGCCGCCTGCATCGCCCAGCCTTCGGACGCCTCGATCGCCAGCCGTCCCAGGAAGGCCAGGAAGATCCCGGCGCAGAAGACATGCAGCCCCTGCTGCCCCATCAGCAGCAGCGGCCAGGCCACCCAGCCCGACAGCCACCGCGCCGCCTTCGGGATCGTGTGCGCGACGAGGTAGGTCAGCGCCAGGATCGACAGCAGCCGGAACGGGTGCAGCGCCGTCTTGTCCACCGCGTCCACCACCGTCGCGACGGGCAGCGGCAGCATCCCCAGCAGGTCCCGCCGGTGCCAGATGAAGAAGACCGCCGCGAAGGACAGCGCGAGCACCACCACGCAGCCCGCGCCGACCCAGCGGTTCCAGCGCAGGGCCCGCGCCGGCTGCCCCGGCGGCTGGTAGCCCATGATCGCCCCCAGCACGAAGAGAAGCTGCCAGGCCAGCGGGTTGAAGAACCAGCCGCCGCCCGTCCAGGACGGCAGGTTCACCCCCCGGAGCCGCGCGTAGGCGTAGATCAGCCCCGACCCCGCCAGGAGCCAGCCCGGCCGCCGCAGCAGCGGGAGGGCCACCGCGAACATCCCCAGCACCACGATGTAGAGCGGCAGGATGTTCAGGAAGGCCGGCTGGAAGCGCAGCAGCAGCGCCTCCAGCAGCGCGCGGTAGGGCTGCTCCCCGAAGGCGTCCAGGTGCATCTCATCCAGGTAGGCCATGGAATCGAGCGCGGCCGCCGAGTACCCGACCTGGGCCGTGAAGACGACGAACAGGAAGATGTGCGCGACATAGAGGGTGAAGACCCGCCCCAGCACCTTCCAGGCCGCCGCGAACCACCCGCCCCGGTCCATCTGCCGCCCATAGGCCAGCCCGGCGGCGTAGCCCGCCAGCAGCACGAAGGCCTCGGTCGCGTCGCAGAGGGCGAAGTTGCGGAGGGTGAAGTCGTCCAGCACATTGCCGGGCACGTGGTCGATGAAGATGAACCACAGCGCGATCCCGCGCGCGAGGTCCACGCGCAGGTCGCGCCCCGCCTTCACCAGGTCGTGGCGGTTCGTCCCGTCCATGCCGCCCCTCGGAGCACCCTATGGCGCATAATGCAACCGCGGCCCGGAAGGATGCCGATGCCCTTCTGCGCCAGGGCCTGGCCCGCCATCAGGCGGGGGACCTGCCGGGGGCGGGGGCGCTCTATCGTCGTGTCCTGTCCCTGGACCCCCGGGCGGCGGATGCGCTGAACCTTCTCGGCGTGCTCGCGCGGCAGGAGGGGGACCTGCCCCGCGCCCTCGACCTCGCGCGCCGGGCCGTGGCGCTGCGGCCGGACGCGCCGGTCTATCTGGCAGCCCTCGGCGCCACCCTCGCCGAGGCCGGAAAGCTCGACGAGGCGGTCCCGGCCCTCCTCCGCGCCGTGTCGCTCCGTCCATCGGACGCCGTGTCCCGCCGCAACCTCGGCCAGGCCCTCTGCGCCCTTGGCCGGGTCGGGGAGGCGCTGCCGCATCTGCGGGAGGCGGCCGCCCTGACGCCGGAGGATGCCGAGGCCCTTCTGGCCCTGGCCCATGGCCTGCGGGAAGCGGGTGACGTCCCCGCCAGCACGGGCGCGGCGCGGCGCGCGCTGGCCGCGGCGGGCGATGGCCCGGTCGCGGCCCAGGCCCGCTTCCTCCTCGCCGCGCTGGGGGCGGAGGCCGCCCCGGACCGCGCCCCCGCCGCCTACGTCCGCGACCTCTTCGACGCCTATGCCCCGCGGTTCGAGGCCGACCTGACCGGCCGCCTGGAATACCGTACCCCCGCCGTCCTGGCCGCCCTGCTCGGCCGCGCCGGGGTCAGCGCGGACGCCGCGCTCGACGTGCTCGACCTGGGCTGCGGCACCGGCCTGTCCGGCGTAGCCCTTCGCCCCTGGGCGCGCCGCCTGACCGGCCTGGACCTCTCCCCCCGCATGCTGGCCGAGGCCGCCCGCCACGGGATCTATGATGCGCTGGAGGAGGCGGACCTGACCGAATACCTACCCGCTCATCCCGCCGCCTTCGACGTGATCGCCGCCGCGGACGTGCTCAACTACCTCGGCGACCTCCGCCCCGCCCTGGCCGGGATCGCCGCGGCGCTGCGGCCGGGCGGCCACGCCGCCTTCAGCCTGGAGACCGGCGACACCGCCCCCTATGCGCTGGGCGAGGGCCTGCGCTACCGCCATCACCCCGGCCATGTGCTGGACCTCTCGACCGGGCTGGGGCTGCGCCCCATCGCGCGGGAGGAAACCATTCTCCGCCGCGAACGCGGCGCCGATGTCGCCGGTACGCTGCTCGTCCTGCGCCGCGACTGACCGGGGCGCGACAGCGCGCCGGACGCGGGCCTAACCTTCCGCTCAACGGCCCGGAACGGCCGACACGGAGGACCGCCATGACCCCGCCACCGCTGCCCCGCCGCGCGGCGCTGCATCTCGGCCTGGGCGCCGCCCTCGCAGCGCCGGCCGTCGCCCGCGCGCAGTCCCTCCGCCCGATCGAGCTCATCACCTTTCCCGGCGGCTTCAACTGGCCGATCTGGGCCGGGATGGAGAAGGGCTTCTTCGCCCGCCACGGCGTGGAGGTGCGGCTGTCGCCGACGCCCAACTCCACCTTCCAGCTCACGAACCTGATCGGCGGCCGCTTCGACATGGCGGTGACGGCCATCGACAACGTCATCGCCTACATGGAGGGCCAGGGCGAGGCGAGCGTGGCGGGCACGCCGGACCTCGTCGTCGTCATGGGCGGCGACAACGGCTTCCTGAAGCTCGTCACCGTGCCGGAGGTCGCCAGCTTCGCCGACCTGCGGGGCAAGGAGTTGTCGGTGGACGCGCTGACCACCGGCTATGCCTTCGTCCTGCGCCGCCTCGTCGAACTCGGCGGCCTGCGTCCGGAGGAGATCAACTACGTCCGCGCCGGCGGCGTGCTCCAGCGCTTCGAGGCGTTGCTGGAGAAGCGCCACGCCGGCACCCTCCTCATCTCCCCCTTCGAGGCGCTGGCCGAGGCGCGGGGCTTCCGCACCCTGGCCGATGCCGCGACCACCCTCGGCCGCTACCAGGGCCTCGTCGGCACCACCCGCCGCTCCTGGGCCGAGGGGCACCGCGCCGAGATCATCGGCTATATCCGCGGCACGGTGGACGCGCTGTCCTGGCTCTACGACCCCGCGAACCGAGCGGAGGCGCTGGCGCTGCTCCGCCGCAACGTCCCGAACATGGGGGAGGCGGTGGCCGAGGCCTCCTACCGCGTGCTGCTCCACCCGACGAGCGGCTTCGACCGCCGCGCCGCGATCGACGTGGAGGGCATCCGCACCGTGCTCGCCCTGCGGTCGCAGTTCGGGCCGGCCGGCACATCGCTGACCGACCCGATGAAGTATCTCGACCTCGGCTATTATCGGGAGGCCGTGCCGGGCTGAGGCGGGCTACCGCGTCGCGCCGGCGTTCACGCGCTGGCCGATCTCCCGCGCGATGCGCGCCTGATCCGCGACGAAGGTCGCGAACTCGTCGGGCGGCATCGCCACGCCCTCCAGCCCCAGCGTATCGAACTGCTGCATCACGTCCGGCTCGCGCACCGCTGCCGCGACGGCCACGTGGATGCGCCGGACGATCTCCGGCGCCGCCCCGGCGGGGAGCCAGAGGCCGAACCAGTTCACCACCTCGAAGCCGGGGACGCCTGCCTCCTCCATCGTCGGAACGTCGGGCATGCCCTTCCAGCGCCGGCGGCCCGTCAGGGCGACGGCGCGCAGCGCGCCGGTCTGCACGTGCTGCAGCGCGATCTGCGTGCCGACGAAGAACATGTCCACGCGCCCGGCCAGCAGGTCCGTGGTCGCCTCCGCCACGCCGCGATAGGGGACCGATAAGATGTCCGTGCCGGTCAGCGTCTTCATCAGCTCCGCCGGGATGTGGCTGGCCGTGCCGTTGCCGGCGTTGGCGTAGGTCAGCCGCCCCGGCTGCCGCCGCGCGAGCGCGAGCAACTCCTGAAGGTTCGTCGCCGGCACCCCGGGATGCACCACCAGCGCCTGCCCGAAATTCTGCGCGGCGAGGGTCACATGCGTGAAGTCCCGCACCGGGTCGTAGGAGACGTTGTCGTTGAAGGGCGGGATGTTCGTGTGGGACGCGGTGGTGAAGAGCCAGGTGTGCCCGTCCGCCGGCTGCCGCGCGACATAGGCCGTCCCGACGATCCCGCCGCCGCCCGCGCGGTTCTCCGTGATCACCGGCTGTCCCAGTGCGGCGGTCAGCTTCGGCCCGATGGCGCGCAGGATGAGGTCCGGCGGGCCGCCGGGCGTGGAGGGCACCACCACGCGGATCGGCTTGCTCGGGAAATCTGACGCCGTCTGCGCCATGGCGCGGCCGCAGCCAAGCGCGGTCAGGCCCAGCATCAAGGTGCGTCGGTTCATCCTCAGATCCTCCGCTCGGGCGCTCAGGACAGGCGGACGGGCGCACCGGCCCGGGCGGATTCCAGGATCGCCTCCAGCACCGCCACGTTGCGCACGGGGTCGCCGCCGGGACCGACAAGCGGCTTCCGTGCCATCGCCGCCCTGGCGAAATGCTCCAGCTCCGCGCGCTCCGTGCTCGTCTTCGGGAAGGTCAGGATCTCCGGCCGCCCCTTTTTCGTGACGTTGGTCCGGTCGATCTTGCAGAGCTTCAGGTCCCAGGTCGTCAGATGCTCGACATCGCCGACCTCCGCCCAGGCGTTGCTGCCGAAGACCTGCAGGCGCCAGGTCTCCGCCGTGGCGATGACCGTGCCGAGATACCCCGTCGCCCCGCCCTCGAAGCGGAACAGCATGGAGGTGGTGTCATCCATGCCGAAATCCTGCACGAGCCGGAAGCTCTGCGCCGTGACCTGCGCGATAGGCCCGGCGAGGTACATCATGGCATCGACCACATGCACGCCGCGCCCGGTCATGCCGCCCGCGGGGCCCTCGTTCCGGTCGTGGCGCCAGTGGCCCTCGGGGAAGCGGTAGGCGCTGGGGCCGCAGAAATTCCCCTCCATGTGCAGCACGCGGCCCAGCGTGCCGTCCTCGATCAGCCCCTTGATCGCCTGGAGCGCCGGCTGGAACCGCCAGTTGTAGCCGACGCCGAGCGTCACGCCCGCCTCCGCGCAGGCCCTCGCGGCGCGCTCCGCCTCCGCCGCGCTCACGCCCAGCGGCTTCTCCGTGAAGACGTGCTTGCCCGCCTGCGCTGCCGCCACGACCTGCCCCGTGTGCTGCGTGTGCGGCGTCGCCAGCACCACCGCGTCGATCTCCGGATCGGCCAGGGCCGCCTCGTAGGAGGGCAGCATCCGCAGCCCATGCCGCTCGGCGAAGCCGCACGCCTTCTCCGGCGTGCGGGTGGCCCCGGCCACGACGCGGATCACGGGGCTGTCCGGCCCCAGGCAGTCCACCAGGTGCTGTCCCCAGCTTCCCATCCCGATGATGGCGGCGCGGATCATGCGGTGCTCTTCCCCTCCGGGCGGCTGGTTCCCGGCCGGCGCAGGACATGGCCGCGTCGGTCCGTTCCCGCTGGAAACGGCCATCGGGCGGGGCGCCGCGGAGGTCCGCGACCGGATGTCCTGGCAGCAGGCCGGTCCGCCCCTGTCACAGGGCAGCAGAGCCGAGCCGCAGCGGGAAGGGAAGGGGGCGGGCCGTCCTCGCGGGAACCGCGGCTAGTTGCGCCGGCCCCCGCGCAGGATATCCAGCATGTCCTTCACCGCCTGCTCGTCCACCTCGACCGGCGCGGGCGGATTGCGGCTGACGCGGGTCCGGCCCGGCCCGTAGATCACCAGCAGCGTCTTCGGCGGCATGTCGACCACGCCGCCGCCGGTCATGCGGATGCGGGCCTGCCCCTTATTCAGCGTGTTGACGGTCGCGTTGGCGTACAGCGCCATCCCCGCCCGCGCGCTGCCGGACTCGCCATGCGCCTGGCCGACGGCGACGAGGCCGGTCACCGATTCGACCACCGCCTGAATCGTCCGGGTTCCGCCCTCGGCCGGCGGCGGCGCGGGCAGGGTCGGGGAGGATGGGCCAGGGGAGGGCGTGTTGCCGTTCGCCGGCGTCCGCGGCGGAAGGCGGATCGGCGGACGGCCGCTCGCGCCGGTTCCGCCTCCCGAGGGCCGGCCCGACCCGGATGACCCGCTGCCTGCCCCGCCCGGAGCCGCGCCGCCCAGCCGCCCGATCGTGGCGCCTCCGGGGTCCACCCGGCCGTCCGCCCAGCCGAACTGTGTGCTCTGGTAGCGGTAGATGGCGCCCGTGGTCTTCGGCCCGACCAGCCCGTCCACCACCAGCGGCGCCAGGGGGCCGCCCTGATCCACGGGCACGGCGTTTAGCAGGCCCTGCACCTTCACCGCGTCATCGGGCGCGTTGAACCCGCCCGCGCCCACCGAGTACCAGATCGTCACGCCCATCGTCGTCTCCTGTGATGGGGCGGGGACATAGCGGCCGGCCGGTGTTGGCCCGATCGCGCCGCCTGTCACGTTCGTTTCGTGCCCGCGCGGCGCCCTCCCCCGGGTTCTGGCGGGCGCCGCGCGGTCGGGACTGTGCAGAAATCCTGTTCCTTTCCCGCAACCGACGGATACCTCCCGACCGCCCGTTCGGGCATAGTCCCGGCCCATGCTGCCCGAGACCGAGACGTCCGACGCGGATCACTGGCCCCGCTGGCAGGGCTCACTGCCCGCCGCGCCCCATCAGGTCGCGCTCGACCACATGCAGGACGCGGTGGCGTTGTGGGACGCGGCGTTCCGTTTCCGCTACGGCAACCCGCGCCTCGGGCCTCTCCTGAGCCTGCCGGCCGCGCTCCTGGTGCCGGGAACCCCGGTTGAGGAGATCATGCGCTTCCAGGCGCGGCGCGGCGACTTCGGGCCGCCCCCGGCCGACGAGGCCGGGGTTGAGACCCTGATGCAGGAGCGCGCCGCGCTCCTGCGCGCCCGCGAAGGCAGCCGCTACATCCGCCGCGCCCCGGGTGACCGCTGGCTGGAGGTGACCGCCGCCCCGCTGGCCGAGGGCGGGCACATCGCGGTCTACCGCGACATCACCTCCCTCAAGCTGCGGGAAGCGGAGCTGCAGGAGCTGCGCGCCACGCACGAGCTCGTCCTCGGCACGATGTCGGACGGGCTGCTGCTGTGGGACGGCGAGCTCCGCCTGCGCTTCGCCAACGAGCGGCTGCGCTGGCTCTACGACCTGCCGAGGGAGCTGATCCGCCCCGGCACGCCCGGCGAGGAGATCCTCCGCACCCTCGCGGCGCGCGGCCTCTACGGCCCGCCGCCCGCGGACGAGGCGACGTTCCGCGCCCTGGTGGACGCGAAGCGCGCCGAGATCCTCGCGCCCGCCCCGGGGCCGCCGGTGCAGCGGCAGACCCCGACCGGCCGGCACGTCGAGATCCAGCGCATCGCCATGCCGGATGGCGGCACGCTCTGCTCCTACCGCGACATCACCCGCCTGAAGGCGCGGGAGGCGGAGCTGGCCCGGGCGCGGGACGAGGCCGAGGCCGCGCGCGACGCCGCCGAGGCCGCGGGCCGCGCGAAGGCCACCTTCCTCGCGACCATGAGCCACGAGATCCGCACCCCGATGAACGGCGTGCTCGGCATGCTGGAGGTGCTGGAGCGCGGCGGCGGCCTGACGCCGGACCAGGCGCGCTGCCTCTCGGTCATGCGGGGCAGCGCCGATGCCCTGCTGCGCATCGTGGACGACGTGCTCGACTTCTCGAAGATCGAGGCGGGGCAGATGGCGCTGGAGGAGGTGCCCTTCTCCCTCCGCACCCTGATGGGCGACGCGATGGAGGCGCTGGCCCACCAGGCCCGGCGCAAGGGGCTGCAGCTCCTGGTGGACTCGCCGCCCAACGGGTCGGACGCCCTGGCGGGAGATCCGGTGCGGGTGCGGCAGATCCTGTCCAACCTCGTCGGCAACGCCATCAAGTTCACGGACCGCGGCTATGTCCGCGTCCTGGCCGACCTCGGCCCCTCGGAGGGCGAGGAGGTCCCCGTGGCGCTCGTCGTCGAGGACACGGGCATCGGCCTCAGTCCCGAGCAGGCCGCACGGCTCTTCCGCCCCTTCGCCCAGGCGGACGGCTCCACCACGCGGCGCTACGGCGGATCGGGGCTCGGCCTGACGATCGTCCGCCGGCTCGCACGCATGATGGGCGGCGACGTCACGGTGGAGAGCGCCGCCGGCCGCGGCAGCCGCTTCACCGTGACGCTGCGCCTGCGCCGGCCCGCCGCCGCCCCGGTCGCGCCGCCCGGGCCGGCAGTGCCGGACCTCCTCCTCGCTCCGCGAGGGAGCGCGCTGCCCCGGCTGCTTCTGGCCGACGACCACCCGGTGAACCGGGAGGTGCTGGAGCGCCAGCTCGACCTGCTGGGCTTCGCCGTGGACATGGCGAATGACGGCGCCGAGGCCGTCGCCCTCTGGCGGGAGCGTCGCCACCCCATCGTGCTGCTGGACCTCCACATGCCCGTTCTGGATGGGCTCGGCGTCGCCCGTGCCATCCGGGGGGAGGAGACCGCGTCGGGCCTGCCGCGGACCGCGCTGATCGCCGTCACCGCGGACGCGCTGCGCGGCGAGGATGAGCGCTGCTTCGACGCCGGCATGGACGCCTTCGTGTCGAAGCCGGTGGCGCTGCACGCGCTGGCGCGCGCGCTGGAGCCCTGGATCCCCGCCCTCGCACCCGTTCCGGCGGAGCCCGCCGCCCCCGCCCAGCTGTTCGACCGCAGCGGCCCGGAAGCCCTGTTCGGCACCGATCCCGCACGGCTCGCCGCATTCCTGGAAGCCTTCGCGGCGTCGGTCCGGGCGGACGTGCTGACCATCGCGACCGCCGCGGAGGCGGGCGACCTGCCGCGCCTCGCCGAGGCGGCCCACCGCCTCCGCGGCGCGGCGGGCGCCACGGGCGCGCAGGCCCTGGCCGATGCGGCGGAACGGCTGGAGGTGGCGGCGGGATCCGGCGCCGTGCTGGCCGTGCAGGCGGCCGCCGCCGCGATCACCCCGTTGGCCGAGGCCACGCTGCGCGCGGTCGAGATGCCCGCGCGCTGAGGCGGCCCGCCGAGGGCGCCGCGGTCAGGCTGCCAGCAGCGCCTGCGCCACCCGCTCCAGGTCCTGCGCGGCATGGGAAGCGGGGTGGCGCGTCAGCAGCGGTACCTGATGCCGGATCGCGTCCCGCACCAGCGGATCGCGACGCACCACCCCCGCCAGCGCCACCCCGCGCCCCAGGAACCCCCGGCAGGCGCGGTCCAGCGCCGCGTGGGTGCGGCCCCCCTGGGTCATGTCCGCCGCCTCGTTCACCACGATCCGCGCATCGGCATCCGGCGCGTCCCGGCGGTGCAGCTTCAGCACGGCATAGGCGTCGGTGAGGCTCGTCGGCTCGTCCGTGGCGACCACCAGCAGCGTGTCGCAGGCGGCCGCCAGACGGCGCGGCGTGGGGTCCAGCCCGGCGCCGATGTCCACCACCACCTCGTCATAGCGGTCGGCGGCCATCCGCAGCAGCCCGGCGAAGCGGCCGATCCAGCTCGCATCCAGCGTCGCGAGCGCGCCGGAGCCAGAGCGCCCCGGCAGCACGTGAAGGCCGGATTCATGCGCGACGAGCGCTGCCTCCAGCGTCACGCTCTCCTCCAGCACCGCCATCAGGTCGTGCGTGACGGCCAGGCCGAGCTGCACGTCCACATTGGCGAGCCCGAGGTCGCCATCCGCCAGCAGCACCCGCCGTCCCGCGCGGGCCAGCGCCTGCGCGAGCCCGATGGCCACCACGGTCTTGCCGACCCCGCCCTTGCCGGAGGCGATCCCGATCAGCCGCCCCGTCCTGCTCATCATGCGGCGTCCTGTGCGGTTCGGGCCGGGGCGCGCCCGGCCAGCCGGTCGGCGAGCCAGGCCGGCGTGATGGGAGTGAGGCCGTCCGCCGCCCCAGGGCCCGTCCCGGCCTCGGTCAGGGTCAGCGGCCCGGCGACGGCAGCGGCGAGGATGCCGCCCAATCGCCGCGCGCCGTCGAGACGCGTGGGCAGCAGGTGCCGAGCGCCGAGCGCCGCGAAGGCCTGGGCCGTCTCCGCCGCCTCCTCCGCGTCCAGCCCGGCGGGCAGGACGAGCACCGGCACGGCATCGCAGACCCGCAGCACCGCGAGCAGGTGCTCGGCCTGCGCGGGCACGAAGGGATCGCAGCCCCCTGTGTCCAGCAGCGCCGGCTGGCCGAAGGGGCGGTCCGCGAAGGTCCGCGCGAGCTGATTGCCCGTGGAGGTCTCGGCAAGGCCGATCCCCAGCACGCGGGTGAAGGCCGCGAGCTGCTCCGCCGCCCCCGCGCGCCCGACATCGGCGGTCACGACCAGCGGCAGGATGCGCCGCATCACCAGCCCCGTCGCGAGTTTCGCGCAAGAGAGGGACTTGCCCGCGCCCGGCGGCCCCACCAGCGCGAGCGGTCGTTCCGCCGGATCGGGAAGGGGGCCGAAGCGCAGCGACGCCGCCAGTTGCGACGCCCGCGCTCCGCCGATCCGCGCCCGGACCGCTGGCGGCAGGTTGTGGCGGGACAGAAGGTCGGGCGCGGCCGGTGCCGCCACGATCGGCGGCGGCGGCAAGGGGGCGGAGTCTGGCGGCGGCCCGGAGGGGGGCGGAGGGGGCGGCTCGGACGGATCGAGCGCCGCGGTCACCTCCACCCCCTTGGCCGTGCGGCGGGTGGAGAGGATCAGCGCGTCAGGCCCGAGGACCTGACGGCATTCCGCCATCGCCTCGGCCATTCCCGGCGCGGAGAAGACTCGCAGGCGCATGGGTGGAGCCTAGGGGCAAGCCGGTTTCGGGGAGATGAACGTCACACCGCGCCGACCGTGCGGATGCGCGCCCGCGGATGAATCTCGGTCTGCGACAGCACGGCGGTGGCGGGGCGGAACCGCTCCACGATCGCGCGGACATGCGCCCGCACGCCGGGGCTGCACACCAGCACCGGCGTCTCCCCCTGCGCGACCGCCCGGTCGAAGCTGTCGCGCACGCGGATCATGAACTCCTGCAGGCGGGACGGGGCCATGGCGAGCTGCCGCTCCTCCCCCGGCCCGATCAGCGCCTCCGCGAAGGCCTGCTCCCACTCCGCCGAGAGCGAGATGAGCGGCACATAGCCATGCGGCCCCCGCGCCGCGTCCGAGATCTGCCGCGCCAGCCGCGTCCGCACCACGCCGACCAGCCCGGCCATGCCCCGCACGCCGCCGGCCAGCCCTTCCTGGATGCCTTCCAGGATGGTCGGCAGGTCGCGGATCGAGACGCGCTCGGCCAGCAGTGTCGCCAGGACGCGCTGCACGCCGCCCGTGGTGATCTGCGCCGGGATGAGGTCCGCCAGCAGCTTCGCGTGCTCCTGCGGCAGGTCGTCCAGCAGCTTCTGGCACTCGGCGTGGCTCAGCAGCTCCGGCATGTGGTCGCGCACGAGCTCCGTCAGGTGGGTCGCCAGCACGCCGGTCCCGTCCACCACCGTGCAGCCGCGGGCCAGCGCCTCTTCCCGCTGGTGCTCCTCGATCCACAGGGCGGGCAGGCCGAAGGTCGGCTCCTCGCAGGGCTCCCCCGGCATGTCGGGCCGGTTGCCCGAGGGATCGATCGCCAGGTGCAGTGGCAGCCGGAGCTGCCCGCGCCCCGCCTCGATCTCCTTCACCCGGATGACGTAGTGGTCGGGCGGCAGGTGAAGGTTGTCCTGCAACCGCACGGAAGGCAGGACGAAGCCCATTTCCTGCGCCACGGTCTTCCGTAGATTGCGGATCTGCTCGGTCAGCCGCGGCCCCTCTCCGGCCGCGAGGGAGAGCAGCCCATAGCCGAGCTCGATCCGCAGCATGTCGATCTTCAGCGTCTCGGAGATCGGCGCCTCGGCCTGAACCGTCGCTGCGGCCGCCGTGCCCTCCGCGGTCGCGCCTGATGCCTCGGCCTTCTTGCCGTTCCACGCCGCCGCCCCCAGCCCTGCGCCGAGCAGGGCGAAGGGGATCAGCGGCATTCCCGGCAGAAAGCCCATCATCACGGCCGCGCCGCTGACGATCCAGAGCGGCTTGGAGAGGCCGAGTTGTGCGACCAGCGCCTTGTCCGCCGTGCCCTCGGTGTTGCCCTTGGTCACGACGATACCCGCCGCCACGGAGGTCAGCAGGGCCGGGATCTGCGATACCAGCCCGTCCCCGACCGTGAGCGCGGAGAAGCTCGTGATCGCGTCGCCGAAGGGCAGCCCGTGTCGCCCCACGCCGATCGCGATGCCGCCGAGCAGGTTGATGAAGGTGATGATCAGGCCGGCGATGGCGTCGCCGCGCACGAACTTCGCGGCACCGTCCATGGCACCGTAGAAGCCGCTCTCCGCCTCCAGGTCGGCGCGGCGCTGCTTCGCCACCTTCTCGTCGATGATGCCCGCGGAGAGATCGGCATCGATCGCCATCTGCTTGCCGGGCATCGCGTCCAGGGAGAAGCGCGCCGCCACCTCCGCGATGCGGCCCGAGCCCTTCGTCACCACCATGAAGTTCACGACGAGGAGGATGGCGAAGACGATCATCCCCACCAGCACGTCCCCACCCATCAGGAACCCGCCGAAGGCCGAGACGACATGGCCCGCCGCGCCTTCCCCCTCATGCCCGTGCGTCAGGATCGTCCGCGTGGTCGCGACGTTCAGCGCCAGGCGCAGCAGCGTCGTCAGCAGCAGGATCGTCGGAAAGGAGGTGAAGTCGAGCGGCCGCTGGAGGAAGAGTGCCGTCATCAGCACGAGCACGGACAGCGTGACCGACAGCGCCAGACCCATGTCCAGCAGCACCACCGGCAGCGGCACCACCAGCACGATGATCAGCAGCCCCACGCCGAGCGCCAACGCGACGTCGGTGGAGGCGCCGATCCGCTGCACCCACGGCGGCAGGTTCATCGGGGGCTACCCGAAGGCGGGGAAGGCCGGCACCGGCATCTGCCCCGGGGCCACCGGCACCTCGGCCCCTGCCGCGCGGTACTCGTGCAACTTGTTCCGCAGCGTGCGGATGGAGATGCCCAGGATCTCCGCCGCCCGCGTTCGGTTGCCCAGGCAGTGAGTCAGCGTCTCCAGGATCAGGTCCCGCTCCACATCCTCCATCTTCCGCCCGACCAGCGCCGTGATGCCGCCCGTCCGGACCGGCGCGGGGCCGGTGGGCGCTGCTTCGGCCGCTGGGACGGATACGGCGGGCGCGGCCGCGCTGCGCGGCGCCGGGCGGTGCAGCTCGATCGCCGCCTCCCCGATCTCGTCGCCCTCGGCCAGGAGCACGGCGCGATGCACCGTGTTCTCCAGCTCCCGCACGTTGCCGGGCCAGGGATGCGACAGCAACGCCGCCCGCGCCACCGGGGAGAAGCCGCGCACCGGCATCCCGTTCGCCTCGGCGTAGCGGCGGGCGTAGTGCTCTGCGATCGGCAGGATATCCGCCGGCCTCTCCCGCAGCGCGGGGATCGCGATGGCGACCACGTTCAGCCGGAAGAACAGGTCCTCCCGGAAACGCCCCGCTGCCACCTCGGCCGACAGGTCGCGGTTCGTGGCCGCGAGGATCCGCACATCCACCTTCACCGGCGCCGCCCCGCCCAGCCGGTCGATCTCCCGCTCCTGCAGCGCGCGCAGGATCTTCGCCTGCAAGCGGGGGTCCATCTCCCCGATCTCGTCCAGCAGCAGCGTGCCGCCATCCGCCTGCTCGAACTTGCCGCGCCGCGAGGCCACGGCGCCGGAGAAAGCGCCCTTCTCGTGGCCGAACAACTCGCTCTCCAGCAACGCCTCGGGCAGCGCCGCGCAGTTCAGCGCGACGAAGGGGCCCCCCGCGCGGCGGGAGTGCCGATGGATGTGCCGCGCCAGCACCTCCTTGCCCGTCCCGCTCTCCCCGGTGATGAGGACGCTCGCCTCGGCCCGCGCCACGCCCTCGGCCCGGCGCAGCACGGCGGCCATGGCAGGGTCGCGATGCACCGGCGCGTCCGGCTCGCCCGTCGCGGCCTGGATCATCGCGGCGATCAGGTCGGCGTCCGGCGGCAGGGGCAGGAACTCCTTCGCCCCCGCCTGGATCGCCCGCACCGCGGAGGCCGCGTCCGCGTTCCGGCCGCAGGCCACCACCGGGCAGGCGATCCGCTCCGCGTCCAGCGCACTCACCAGCCAGCCCACGTCATGCGTGACCTCGCAGAGGATGAGGTCGAAGCCCTCGCCCCGCACAGCCGCCAGCCCGGCGGTGACGCCGTCGGCCTGCCGCAGCCGCGCGCCACGCGCGGCGGCGAT
Organism: Muricoccus radiodurans; assembly: GCF_050154705.1. GTDB lineage: Bacteria > Pseudomonadota > Alphaproteobacteria > Acetobacterales > Acetobacteraceae > Roseomonas > Roseomonas radiodurans. The sequence continues at coordinate 5,606,955 of NZ_CP189561.1, forward strand.
GCGCGCCGCCTGGCCCAGCTCCGCCTCCAGGCTGCCGATGACGAGGAGCCGAGTCATCCCGCGCGGTCCGCCTTCACGATCTCGGTCATGGTGACGCCGAGCCGGTTGTCCTCGACCATCACCACCTCCCCGCGCGCGACGAGGCGGTTATTGACGTAGATGTCCACCGCCTCCCCCAGCTTGCGGTCCAGCTCCACCACCGCGCCTCGGCCGAGCTTCAGGAGCTGGCTGACCTGCATCGTCGCGCGACCCAGCACGGCGCTGACCTGCACGGGGATGTCGTAGACCGCGTCCATCCCCTGTCCCTGGGGGGCGGGGGTGGCAACGCGGCTCTCCGCCGCCTCTTGCGCCGGCACGGGCTCGAAGGCGTTGCTCATGCGGAGGATTCCTCATCCAGAAGGTTCAGCGAGACGAGCACGTCCCGGATCGCAGCCCGGCGCGCACCGAGATCGAGGTCGAGCCCGCCGCGCCGCCAGGCGATGCGCGCATCCCCCTCGGGCAGGGCGGGATCAGCCTCCACCGGCAGGGCGGCACCGAAGCGGGCGCGGGCATGGTCCAACAGGGCAGGGGGCACCTGGAGCGTCGCGCCCAGTGGGGCGTCCACCAGCGGACCCAGAGCCGCGACCAGCGGCTCGAGCAGGTCCGGCGCGAAGCGCGCGGCCGCCCCCGGCAGCGCGGCGTCCACGGCGCCCATCACCAGCCGCGCCAACGCGCGCGCATTCTCCTCCGCCGCCTTCCGCGTGATCTCCCGCCCCTCGTCGAGGGTCAGCAGCGCCATGCGGACGGATTCCTCGGCCATCGCCTCCCGGCTCGCCGCCTCGGCGGCGCGTCCCCGCGTCTCGCCCTCCCGCAGGCCGGCGGCGTGGCCCTCGCGCCGCGCCTCCTCCAGCAGGGTGGGCAGGTCGGGTTCGGCCGGGGCCGGGGGGGCCTGGGGCGCGTCCCAGTCCGGCAGCGCCAGGCCGCGGAGGAAGCGGTCAGGCAATCATCTGCTCCTGCCCTTCGGAGAGTTGGATCTGCCCCTGGGCCGCCAGGTCCTTCGCCATGGTGACGACGGCCGCCTGCGCCTCGTCCACGTCGCGCAGCCGCACGGCGCCCAGCGCCGCGAGATCGTCCTTCAGCATCTTCGCCGCGCGCTCGGACAGGTTCTTGAAGAACAGGTCCTTCAGGGACTCCGAAGCGCCCTTCAGCGCCAGCGCCAGCTTGTCCTTCTCGACCGCGCGCAGCAGCACCTGGATGCCGGCCCCGTCCAGGCGGGTCAGATCGTCGAAGGTGAACATCAGGCCGCGGATGCGCTCGGCGCTCTCGCGGTTGCGCTCCTCCAGGGCCGCCATGATCCGCCCCTCGGCGCCGCGGTCCAGATTATTGAAGATCTCGGCCATCAGCTCGTGGCTGTCGCGCCGGTTGGCGCGGGCCAGGTTGCTCATGAACTCCATCTTCAGCGTGCGCTCCACGCCCTCCAACGCCTCCTTCTGGACGGTCTCCATGCGCAGCATCCGCATGACGACCTCCATCGCGAAGCCCTCCGGCAGCAGGGCCAGCACGCGCGCCGCATGATCCGGCTTCACCTTGGACAGCACCACCGCGACGGTCTGCGGGTACTCGTTCTTCAGGTAGTTCGCGAGCACGGCTTCCGAGACGTTGCCGAGCTTGTCCCACATGGTCCGCCCAGCCGGGCCGCGGATCTCCTCCATGATCGAGGCTACCCGGTCCGGCGTCATGACCTTCAGCAGCATCCGCTCGGTCGCGTCGAAGTTGCCGACGAGGCCGGCGCCGCCGAGGCTGTCGCCGAACTCGCGGCACAGCGCCTCGACCACCCGGGAATCGACCGGCCCGAGCGTTGCCATGGCGGTGGAGAGATCCCTGATCTCGTCCTCCCGCATCTCCCGGAAGAGGCGGGTGGCATAGTCCTCGCCCAGGGCCAGCAGCAGCACCGCGGCCTTCTGCGGGCCGCTCAGACTCTCGCTCATGTCGCGTCCGCCGGGGCCAGCCAGCGCCGGATCACCGCCACGCTCTCCTCGGGATGCGCGTCGATGAGCTGGTGGATGCGCGCGATCGAGGACGCCTTCATCGGACCCTGGATGTTGGCGAGGGACACCATCGCCTCGTCATCCGGGGCGGGCAGGGCCACGGCGCCGTCCGGCCCGGGCAGCGCGCCCGCGGCGGTGGCGCCCGGCAGGCCGGCCACGGCCGCGGCGCCGCCGATCGCCGCCGCGCCGCCCGGCGCCGCCAGGGCGTCCGGCGTCACGGTCGCGGTCAGGCGCCGGGTAATGGGCCGGGCCACCAGCAGCAGGGCCAGCAGGGCGACGAAGGCGAAGATCCCCGTCTCCGCCAGCCGCGCGAGGGCGGCCGGACCGAGGCCGAACAACCCCAGCGCCGAGGGGGCGTCGCTGCCCGCGACGTGGTCCGGCGTCGCGAAGCGCATGGAGACCACCTCCACCCGGTCGCCCCGCCGCTCGTCGAACCCGACCGCCGAGCGCACCAGCGTCGCGAGCCGCGCCAGCTCCTCCGGCGTGCGCTCCCGAAAGGCGGGCGGCGTGCCGTCCATCACCCCGTCCACCAGCACGGCCAGGGAAAGGCGCTTCACCACCGGGTGCTCGCGCACCGTGTTCCGCACGGTGCGGCCGATCTCGTAGTTCGTCGTCTCCTCGGACTTGGTCTCCTGGTTGCCGCCGGCACCCGCGGCCGGCTCGGCCCCGGGAAGCTGGTTCCCGACCGAGACGTTCCCCGCCTCGCCGCTCCGCGTCTGCTCCTGCGAGGTCTGGACGGACCGCTCCACCCGGTTCTCCGGGTCGAAGCGCTCTTCCCGCGTCTCGGTCCGGTCGAAATCCATGTCCACCGTCGCCTCGGCCCGCACGCGTCCCGGGCCGAGGCTGCGCTCCAGCATCTCCTCGACGGCACGGGCGAGGCGCAGGCCCTCGGCGCGGCGCATCTCCTCCTGCGTCGCCGCGGCCGCGGGGCCGGACAGGGCCTGTCCGCCGCGCGCCAACAGCTCGCCCCGGCTGTCGATGATCGAGATGTTCTGCGCCCGCAGCCCCGGCACGGCCGTGGCGACGAGGTGGAGCACCGATTGCACGCCCTCGCGGTCCAGGCGCTGAACGCCCTGCATCGTCAGCACGACGCTCGCCTGCGCCTCTGCCTGTTGGCGGGAGAAGGCCTCCCGCCGCGGCAGGACCAGATGCACCCGCGCCCCGCGCACGCCCGAGAGGTTGCGGATCGTGCGCGACAGCTCGCCCTCCAGCGCGCGCAGCCGGTTCACGTCCTGCTGGAAGGGGGTGGTGGTCAGGCTCTCGCCGCGATCGAAGATCTCCCAGCCGACGTTACCGCCCGCCGGCAGTCCTTCCCGCGCCAGAGACAGGCGCAGGCGCGGCACCATCTCCTCCGGCACCAGAATCGTCGTACCGCCGGCCGCCAGCCGATAGGGCACGCGCTGCCGGTCGAGCGCCGCCACCACTGATCCCGCGTCCCGCGTCTCGAGTTCCGAATAGAGCAACGCCATCGGCGCCTGCCCGGAGCGCAGCCCGAGCCAAGCGAGCATCCCGAGCACCGCCAGGGCCACGCCACCCATCGCCGCCAGCCGCATCGGGCCGAGCGCCCGCAGCTGGGTCAGGAAGCCGCCCATCGTCAGCGCTCCTCCGGCGGAGCGGCCGTCACGTCAGACACGCCGCCTCTTGCGGCCAGCGAGGAGAAGACGCGCACCGGACCTCCTTGGACCGGCTTCCTGCCGGCCCGGCAGGTTTTGCCGGGCGCGCGTTAAGATCGGCTGAACGTCAGGATGGAAAGGCAGGGCGGCCCCAGGGAGAGAAGGCATCCTCTCCCCGGATCGCCTCTCGTCGTCTTCCCGTCAGGCTGCCGCGAGAGGCTAAGGCGAGGTTTCCGGATCAGCTTCCGGGGGAGACGGACCGCACCTTGTCGAAGCCGTAGGCCGCCGCGCCCATCCGGAGCTGGAGCGAGGTCCCGCTCCGCTCCGCCCCCGTCACCGTGCCGAGTACGGTGAAGGCGGTGGTCGCCGCATTGCCGCTCGCATCCGCCCCGGTCACCGCCACGCGGTAGGCGCCGTCCGCCATCTGGCGCCCGTTCGCGTCCCGTCCGTCCCAGCGCCAGGTCGTCCGGTCGGTCCCGAGGTTCACCTGTGCCTCCCGGATCGTGTTGCCGGAGGAGTCCGTCACCACCACCCGCGCCGTGCGGGCAGCCCCGGCCGCCGGCAGGCGCACCGCGGCGGCGCCGTTCTGCAGCGGCAGGCTGTCGCCCTCCACCTCCACCTGCCGCCCGATCATCGGGGCGGAGGCCGCGAGCTGCGACGCCTGCTGGAGCGAGACCATCGTCTCCAGGTTCTTGTTCATCGCGATCTGCTGCTCGACCGAGGCGAACTGCACGAGCTGCGAGGTCATCTGGTTGGTGTCCAGCGGATCGGTCGGCGACTGGTTCTTCAGCTGCGTCGTCAGCATCGTCAGGAAGGTATCGAAATTCCCGACGAGCGCCGTCTGGCTGCCGGCGGAGCCGGTGGTGGCACGGGTGCCCGCGGCGGCGGCCGCGGCGGCGGTGGATGCGATGGCCATGCGGAAATCCTTTCTCAGAGTGCCATGTCGAGCAGGCCGAGCAGCGCCCGCCGCTCGGGAACCGGTTGCGTCGCGATGGGCTCCGCCGAGGCGCGCCTGCGTCCCCCGCCGCCCTGCCGGCCGTGCTGGGCCGCTCCGCCGCCACCATCGGAGAGCAGTGAGAAGGACATGCTCCGTCCCCCTTCCGCGCCCACGCCCGCGCCGCCCAGGGCGCGGTCCAGCGCCGCGCTGTCGCGTGCCAGCAGGGCCAGGGTTTCCGGCCGCTCGGCCGCGATGTGGATGGTCGCGGCCTCGCGGATCTTCTCCACGGCGATCTCGACGCGCCCGAGCTCGACCGGATCGAGTTGGAGCGCCAGACGGCCGCCGCCCGCGCCGCCGAGCGACAGGGCAATGGCGACCGGCGCCACTTGTTGCGCCGGAGGGGCCCGCGGTGCCGCGCGCACGGGAACGGGCGGCGCGGCGGGCAGCGGGGCCTGAAGTGGGGCCGCCGCCGGCGCGAGCGGCACCGCCGAGACCGGCAGGGCGGCTTCGGGCGCCCGCAAGGCCGGCGCTTCGGCGGCAGTTCCTCCGACCCGCTCGGCCGGAGCGGACGGAACCACCTCGCCCAGGCGCAGCCCGGGACCGGCGGGCTCGCCGGTGCCGGCCTCTCCCATGGCCTTGAGGCCCGTCAGAGTCGGGCCCGCCTCGGGCTCGTGGAGGATGGCCGCTCCGGGCGAGCTCGGCGCCCCATGGGGCGCGCACCCGACGGCCTGCTCGGCGTCCTTGATGGGAGCGGCCGTGTGCGCGGCCGGCGATCCCGCACCGGTCATGGATGGCGTATGCCGAGGCCCTCCCAGGGGCTCCGGCGCCCGCGGGACCGATCCGGGCCGAGATGTCGGACGGTTCGCGTCGTCATGGTCGGCCGGCGTCGGCGCGGTGGCGCCCGTTCCCGCGGTCGCCGGCACCGCGCCGGAGTTCGGCGCGGCCGGCGTTGTCGGCGCGATTCCGCCCTCGACCAACGGATTTGCCTGGGCGGGGATCGGAAGCGCCACCTCCGCCGCGCCGCGCTCCGCCAGATCCCCCGCCACCTCCAACACGTCTTCGTCCGCCGTGCCGGACGCGGCCTCCTCCGCGCTTGCGGCCGGATCGGCCGCAGGGGCGAGAGCGGCTTGAGGCGCGGCGGTCGGAAGCCCGGCCTGACCAGTCGCGAGCGTCCCCATTTCCGTCTCGATCCGGCCAGGGGACGTCACGCCGCTTCCAGCCGGCATCAGCATCGTCGATGCCGCGGAACCTTCGACCTGCTCCGTCCCCGCCGCGGATGCGGGCTCCGCGACGGCGATCAGGTCGGTCAGCGCCGCGGGCTGGCCGGTCGTTCCCGCACTCGTCATCGCGCCGGCCGATCCGACCGTCGCGACAGACCCGCCGGCCTCCCCCCCAGCCCGGCAGGGCGCTCGCGGCACAGCGCGGCCGGCGGTGGCCTGCGCGGGGCCGGACGGCGCCTCGGCCACACGCGCCCCGTCCAGGCGCCGCGCGAACTCGCCTGCCGTCGTCGACGGCGTGCCGGCACCGCTGGCGCGCGGGGCCGGGGCGGTCGTCGGCGGGTTGATGATGGCGTCCATCGGATCTCCGGCGCGGCCCGGGGAGGGCGCCGCGCCTGTCCCAGCGCAAGCCCCTTGCCAGCCCGCAGGCAGTCTTCACCCGGTATCCGCCGCCGCATCCCGGCAATCCGTGCCGCTCACCCGGCAGCCAACGCCCCCGTCGCGCGCCCCGTGCCCTGGCACAGCCGTTGCGCCGGGGCCGCCGCGATCCCTGCCCATCACGGAGCCCCCGCCGCATGTCGCTCTATGCCTCGATGACCACCGCCATCAGCGGGCTTACGGCCCAGTCCCGGGCGCTGGGCAACGTCGCGGACAACGTCGCCAACAGCCAGACCGTCGGCTTCAAGCGCACCGACACGAACTTCGTGCACTACGTCACCCAGTCGAACCAGCGCACGAACCTGCCCGGCACGGTCCAGGCGCGGCCGGACTACACGAACACGGTGCAGGGCACGATCCAGCAATCCGACAACCCTCTGGCCATGGCCATTGCGGGGAACGGCTTCTTCGCCGTCGCGCAGCAGCGCGGCACGGTGAACGGCCAACCGGTCTTCGGGGAATCGCCGGTTTACACTCGCGCCGGCGACTTCCAGATGGATCGCAACGGCTATCTCGTGAACGGGCAGGGCTACACGCTGCAGGGATGGCAGGCGAACGCCGCCGGAGAGCCCGACCGCACCCGGATCCAGCCCCTGCGGGTGGACCAGTCCGTCTTCAATCCGATCGCCACCAGCACGGTGACGCTCGCGGCCAACCTGCCCGCGGATGCCACCACCACCCCGGTCGGCGCCCAGGCGCAGGTCTACGACACGCTCGGCCGCCTGCACTCGCTCGACCTCAACTGGACGAATGTCGGCAACAACTCCTGGCAGCTCTCGATCGGCGCGGCGGACGACGTGAACGCCGCCGCGCGCGGCACCATCGTGGTGAACTTCGGCGACGCCGCGACCCCGGCGGCCGCGGACGGCACGATCGGCTCCTTCGGGGCCGCCACCGGCACCCTGGTCGGCAGCGCGGCCGGCAGCGGCGATCCGGCGCGGGTCACCTTCAACGCCGATTTCGGCCAGGGCCCGCAGACCGTCACCCTCGACCTCGGTGCCTTCAACCAGGCGCGCGGTCTGACCCAGTACTCCGGCCAGCAATACGCGGTGCGCGATCTCTCCCAGAACGGCGTTCCGCTCGGCAGCTTCTCCGGCGCCGCCCTGTCCGAGAACGGCGACCTGACCGTGAACTACGACAACGGCCAGACGCGCGTGATCGGCCGTGTGCCCATCGTCGCCTTCGCCGATCCGGACCGCCTCCAGCGCCTCGACGGCCAGGCGTTCACCCGCACGCCCGAGAGCGGCGAGGCGCGGGTGAACGATGTCGGCGGCAATGGCTCCGGCCGGATCGTCACCGGCTCGCTCGAGGGCTCGAACGTCGACATCGCGTCCGAGTTCTCGAAGCTCATCGTCGCTCAGCGGGCCTATGCCGCCAACACGAAGATCGTCACCGCGGCGGACGAGCTGCTGCAGGACACGATCAACATGCGCCGATGACCGCCTCAGCTTTCCTTAACGCTCGTCCCGCAAACATGGACAGCCGGGAGCCACGGAGACCATGAGCCTCGATCTTGCCCTGTCCATCGCGCGCAGCGGCCTGACCCACGTCAACCGGCAGCTCGCGCAGTCCGCGGCGAACGTCGCCAATGCAGGGACCACCGGCTACACGCGCAAGGAGGTTGCCGGCGAGGCGGTCGCCGCCGGCAACATCCTCGGCGGGGTCCGCAGCCTGGAGGCGCGGCGCGACGTGGACATGGCGCTCGTGACGAGCATGAACGCCGCCCGCGCCACCGGCGCCGCCGCCGACGCGAAGGCGCGTCTGCTGCAGGCGGTGGAGGTCGCCCACGGCCGCCCCGAGGCCGGGGAGTCGGTCGGCGACCTGACCGCCGTCCTCGGCGACGCCTTCGTCACCCTGCGCGACAACCCGTCGGAGCCCCAGCTCCAGGCAAATGCGGTGAACGCGGCGGACGATCTCGCAAACCGCTTCAACACGGTCTCCCGCGCCATCGGCACCGCACGCCAGGGCGCGCAGGACGGCATGGCCGCGGGCGTGGAGGCGTTGAACGCCGGACTGCGCCGCATTGCCGAGCTCACGGAGCGGATTCGTCCGCTCGTCGCCCGGGGTCTCAGCAGCGCGTCGCTGGAGGATCAGCGGGATTCCGCCATCGCCTCCCTCTCCGAAGAGCTGGAGCTGAACGTCGTCCGCCAGGCCGATGGCGGGGTCGTGCTGCTGAGCGGCGGCGTGGCCCTGCCTGTGCAGAAGGATGGAGATTCCTTCTCCTTCGCCGGCGGCACGGTCGGCGCCTCGGCCTATCACGGCGCGGGCGGCTCCCTGCCCGGGGTGATGCTGGGCGGGCAGGACGTGACGAAGCTTCTCGGCAAGGGCCGCCTCTCGGCCTATGCCGAGTTGCGCGACGACATCCTGCCGCGCCAGCAGGCGGAGCTGGACGTGGCCGCCGCCAACCTTGCCTCCCGCTTCGATGCGCAGGGTCTGCGGCTCTTCACCGGCGATACCGGCACGGTGCCCGATCCGACCGCGTCCTATGCCACCGGCGGCCTCATCGGCTTCGGGGGCGCCATTCGCGTGAACCCGGCGGTGGACTCGGACCCCTCTCTTGTCCGGGACGGGACCCATGCCGTCGCCGGCAGCGCCGGGGGCGCCAGCGCCTTCACGCCGAACGGCGCCGCCGGTCCCGCGGGCTTCACGACGCTGCTCGACCGCGCGCTGAACTTCGCCCTGGGCAGCGAGGTCTCGACGGGGAACCCCCAGCCCGGTTTCGTCACCACCGGCCTCGGCCCCGATGGAAGCCTCACCTCGACCCTCGTCTCGCCGCGCACGCTCGGCGACATGACCGCGCAGCTCGTCGCCACGCAGACCGCGGAACGCAGCCGCGCCGAGGCGACCGGCACGGCCTCGAAGGACCTTCTCGCCACGCTGGAGACGCGCTTCGACGACCAGTCCGGCGTCGACATGGACGAGGAGATGGCCTCGATGGTCTCCCTGCAGAACGCCTATGCCGCGAATGCCCGCCTGATGTCGGCGGTGCAGAGCATGTACGACGCGCTTCTCGCGGCCGTCCGGTGAGGAGGAAGGGCTGATGGCCATCACGGGAGTCGGCAGCGGCGCGCTCGCCCGCCTGATCGCGGATTCCACCGCGGTGAAGACGCGGATGGAGACGCTGACGGCCCAGGCGGCGGATGGGCGCCGCGGCGCGCTCTACGGCGACATCGCGCCGGACGCCCGCCGCGCGATCGACCTGCGGGCCGAGATCGGCCGGCGGGAGGCGCATGGCACGGCGATCGACCGCGCGCTCGGCCGCACGGCGGCGACGCAGGACACGATGTCCCGCCTCTCGGCGATCGTGGAGAGCTTCCTCGGCGAGGCGCAGAAGATCAACCGCACGGACAACGCGCGCATCACCACCGTCGCGGCTGGCGCCGCCCAGGCCGCGCGGGAGGTCGCCGGCCTGCTGAACGAGACCCACGCGGGCGAGTACCTCTTCTCTGGCACCGACACGGGCAACCCGCCCATCCCCGATGCGGACGGCATCATGTCCGGCGGCATGGCGCAGGACATCGCGGCGGCCGTCGCCTCCCTCGGGGGCGGGAACGCTGCTTCCGTCCTCGCGGCCACGAAGGCCGCGGCCGGGAGCGATACGGCCGGCACCACGCCCTTCTCCGCCTACCTTTCCGATCCCGCGCGCGGCCTGACCGAGCCGCGCCGCGCGACGCTGGCTGGCGACGGGGAGGCGATCCGCACCGGCGTCTTCGCTAACCGCAACGCGGATGCGACTTCCGGCGGGGAGACGACTGGTTCCTGGGCGCGCGACATCCTGCGCGGCCTCATGACCCTCGCGAGCCTCACGCCGCAGGCGGCGGCGAGCGCCGGCGACGATTTCGACGCGATGATGACCGGCGTGCGCGCCGGCTTCCGCTCCGCGGCGGATGCTCTGGCGGAGGAGGAGGGCTCGCTCGGCCTCGCCGAGAAGCGCCTCGAATCCGCGAGGTCGCGGCACGCCGACCTGCAGACCACCCTCGGCACCCAGCTCGCAGGCGTGGAGGAGGTGGACCTCGCCGAAACCCTGACCGCGCTGCAGGACACCCAGACCCGCCTCCAGGCGTCCTGGAAGGCATTGTCCATGATGGCGAGCCTGTCGCTGACGAGCTTCCTGCGCTAGCACCGGCGGGTGGAATTCCGCCGCATCTTCACGGAAAGCGGCGCTGTGTTCAGCCAGCCTTAACCGGACGGGGCCAGAATGACCCCACACCGCAAGACGCGGACAGCAACGGGAGCACCGAACAACCGGTCCTCCCTCTCTCAGGAAAGGGGCGCATCATGGCCCTGAACTCCGTGAACACGAACACCGGCGCGATGATCGCGCTGGCGTCCCTGAACAAGACCAACGACGCCCTGGCGGTGACGCAGAAGCGCGTCTCCACGGGCTACCGCGTGGCTGATGCGAAGGACGACGGCGCCGCCTTCGCGGTGGCGCAGTCGGTGCGCGCCGACATCGCCGGCCTGACCTCCGCCAACGAGCAGATGGGCGGCACCAAGGGCGTGCTGGACACGACGATGGCGGGACTGACGAAGGTCTCCACCGCCATGGCCGACATGAAGACGGTGCTGGTGAAGCTCGCGGACGAGACCCTCTCGACCGACCAGCGGACGCAGTACCAGACGCAGTACTCGTCCCTCCGGACGCAGATGCAGAACTTCGTGTCGGACGCCGTCTACAATGGCCGCACGCTGCTCAGCACGGCCACCGCGTCCGGCGGCGGCAACATCGCCACCACGCGCAACGAGACCGGCACGACCTACACGCTCAGCGCGGTGGACGGTTCCACCAACCTGATCGTGGCGACGGTTCCGACCTCGGCGGCGGCGGCGCAGGCGGCGCTGGGTTCCTCGGGTGACTTCGCGACGAAGATGGCCTCCATCAACACCGCGCTGAACACCTTTGGCAACGACAGCAAGTACCTGGACAGCCAGATCTCCTACAACAAGGAGAAGATCGACAGCCTGGACTCCGGCATCGGCGCCCTGGTGGACGCCGACCTCGCGAAGGAGAGCGCCCGCCTCCAGGCGCTGCAAATCCGCCAGCAGCTCGGCACCCAGTCCCTCGGCATGGCGAACCAGGCCCCGCAGTCGCTCCTCAGCCTCTTCCGCGGCTGACGGCGGGCTGACGAACGGCGCCGGCGCGGGGAACCGCGCCGGCGCCACCCCCTGGCGCCAGGATCGCGCGCCGGGTTCCTGCAAAACCCGAAAGCCCGGGAAGGATCGCGAAGACCGTGTCCACGCTCGTCCTCGAACTCCGCCAGGGCGACCTGATGGTCGTCAACGGCGCCCCCATCCGCTTCCGCAACCGCACGCGCATCGAGTTGACGGCCAAGGCCCGCTTCCTGTTCGGCAAGCAGATCCTTCCGCCCGATGCCGCCGACACGCCGGCCCGCCGCATCTACTTCGCCCTCCAGACCGCCTATATCGGCACCGAGGAAGAGCGCGAGGCCGGCCTCGAGAGCGCGCGCCAGTACATCGCCGACTTCCAGTCCGCGACCACCTCCGCGCTCGTCGGCGCCATGCTGGACCGCGCGCTGATGGCCGCGGAGGCGGATGATTGCTACACCGCGCTCAAGCTCGCCCGCCGCGTTATGCGGCACGAGGAGGCGGTGCTTGGCATTGCTCCGCCCGAGCGCCTCGGCCCGCCGCCCGTCGAGGCGGACGCCTGCCGGGACAGCGTTCCCGCATGAGCGTGACCCGCAACCCGATCGCGGCCTATGGCGCCACCCGCGCCGCCCGCCCGCTGAAGGAGGCGGAGGCGGACGTCTTCCGTCGCGTCACCGGCGGCCTCCGCGCCGCGCGCGACACGGCGGAGCCGATCGGTACCGTCCGCGCCCTGGCCGACAACCGTCGCCTCTGGATGGCGGTGCACGGCCTGATGGCCGATCCCACCAACGCCCTGCCGCGACCGCTGCGTGCCTCGATCATCTCCCTCGGGCACAGCGTGCTGCGGGAGATGGACGGGACGGAGCCCGACCTCTCCTTCCTTATCGAGGTGAACGAGCAGATCGCGCTCGGCCTCTCCGGCTCGCCCTAGGAACCGCCATGTCCGCCTCCGTCGCCCTCGCGATCCTCGGCGGCAGCACGGGCGCCAGCACGGCCACGTCCAGCCCCGCGCTGGCGCTCGCCACGCTCCGCCGCGCCGCGACGGCGGGGGAGGAGGCGAAGGGCACCGCGCGCCTTGCCAAGGACCCCGAGGTGAAGCTCGCCCTGTCGCGCTTCACCGAGGGCATCGCGCGCGCGAAGGACGTGAACGCCGCGCTCAGGGACCCGCGGGTCATGAACGTGCTGCTCCCCGCGCTCGGTCTGCCGGATGCGGTGGAGCAGGTCGGCCTTGCGCAGCGCGCGCTCACGGCCGATCCGAAGGCGGCCGACTCCCTCCTCACGCGCCTTTCCGACACGCGCTGGAAGTCGGCGGCCACGACGCTGAATCTCTCCGCCCGCGGGATGGACGCGCTGCGCGACCCGGCGGTGCAGAAGAAGCTCACGGAGGGCTTTCTCTCCTACAAGTGGCGGACCTCGCAGGACAAGGACGCGACCGGCGTCTCGGACGCGCTCTACTTCGAGCAGCGGGTGGCGACCGGAAAGGCGCTCTCGGTCTGGGAGGTGCTGGGCGATGCGTCGCTGCGCCGTCTCGTCACCGGTGCCCTCGGCCTGCCGGACTCCCTCGCGATCCAGTCTGTCGAGACCCAGGCGCGCGCCGTCGCCTGGCGCCTCGACCTGTCCAAGATCACGGACACGAAGAGCGCCGCGAAGATCGCGGAGCGCTACGTCATGTCCGCCGCCTCCGCCAATGGTGGCGGCACCGTCTCCAGCCCGCTTCTCTCCCTTTTCACATGACGCACCGCGTCGCGGTCATCGGAACAACGGCGCCTGTCCCGGCGGTTTGACCCGACCCCGCCCGCGCGCGATGCTGCGCCGCGGCATGACCCTTCCGAAGCCGCACTGGCCGCATTTCCGCACGCTGCTGGTCGGCGCCTTCGGCGGCGGACTGGCCGCGCTGCTGCACATCCCGCTGCCCTGGATGCTCGGCGCCATGGTCGCCGCGGCGGCGCTCACCTGGTTCACCGAGGTGGAGCGCCCGCCCTATGTCCGCGAGGCCTCGCTGATCGTGCTCGGCCTCGGCCTGGGCCAGAGCTTCACCGGCCCCGTGCTGGCCGCCGTAGCGGGCGCGATCCCGGCGATGGTGATCGCGGGGGTGCTGACGATCCTCTCCTCCCTGCTGGTGGCCGGCCTCTTCGCGCGCCTGGCGGGCACGGATTCCCGCACCGCCTATTTCTGCACCGTCCCCGGCGGGATCGTGCTGATGGTCGTGCTGGCGCAGCGGGCCGGGGCCAGCGTGCCGGCCGTGACGCTGTCGCAGACGCTGCGGATGTGCGCCGTCGTGCTGCTCTTCCCGCCGATCATCTCGGCGGTCGCGCCGCACGCGCTGGATTCGGCGTTCAGCGCCCCGCGCCTCGCGGCCAATGTTCCTGGCCTCGCCGTCATGGCCGCGGCCGGCGTGGCGGTGGCCCTGCTCGCGCGCCGCTCCGGGGTCGCCAACCCCTGGATGCTCGGCCCCTGCCTGCTGGCCATCCCGCTCTCCGGCCTGGGCTGGATGCCCTCGGGCGTGCCCACCTGGCTGGTGGACATCGCGCAGATCGGCATGGGCACAACGCTCGGCCTCCGGCTGACGCGCCGCTTCCTCCTCTCCGCCCGCCGGCTCGTCGTCGTGTCGGTCGTCTCCACCGTCGCGCTCTCGGCGATCCTGGCGGCGGTGGCCTGGGGGCTGGGCTGGCTCACGGACCTGCCGCCCGCGGGCGTCGTCCTCGGCATGGCCCCGGGCGGGATGCCGGAGATGGCGGTCACGGCGAAGGCGCTCGATCTCGCCGTGCCGCTCGTGCTCGGGTTCCACCTCGTCCGGGTGCTGCTCTGCAACGTCCTCGTCGGTCCGGTCTGGCGACTCGCGGTCGCGACCGGTGCGGTGCGCTGAACGCATCGGTTCCCTTCCCCCGGCGATGACGCGATGATCCTCCCGTCCTGGGGGACGCCGCCATGATCGCCAGACGCCCGCTTCTCGCCGCCTCCCTCGCGCCGCTGGCTGCGCAGGCGGCCGATCCGGTCCGCATCCTCAGCGGCGGCGCGCTGGAGCCGGCCGTCCACGCCGCCCTCGGCCTCTGGACCGCCGCGGGCGGCACGCCGCCGAACGTCGCCTACGCCACCGCCCCGCGCATCGCCGAACGCATGGCCGCCGGGGACCAGCCCGACCTCGTCCTCGCCCCCGTCTCGACGGTGGCGGCGCTGAACCGCAGCGGAAAGCTGGTCGCCGCGCCCGTGGCACTCGGCTCGGTCGGCGTCGGCATCGCCGTGCGGGACGGCGCGCCCGTCCCACGCATCGCCGACGAAGCCGCTCTGCGCGCCGAGCTCCAGGCCGCCGACGCCGTGATCTTCAACCGCGCCTCCACCGGCCTCTACATGGAAGGCCTGCTGGCCCGGCTCGGCCTCGACGTCGCTCTCGCCCCGAAGACGATCCGCTTTCCGGACGGCGACGGCGTCCTCCGCCGCCTCGCCTCGGGCACGGGGCGCGAGATCGCCTTCGCCGCCGCGACCGAGATCGCCCTGTTCCGGCAGCGCGGCGTGCGCCTGGTCGGCCCGTTGCCGGAGCCGCTGCAGAACCGCACGGCCTACGCCGCCGGCCTGTTCCCTGGAGACAACCCCGACGCCGCGCGCCTCCTAGCCTTCCTGGACAGCCCCGAGGCCCGGGCGGCGATGCGGGACGCCGGCGTCGAGTAGGCCCGGCACCGATCACGGGCGTCCCCGTCTTCGCCGCGCGCGGCAGCCTCGAATAAGAAGAATAAGAAGATGAGTGGGGGGCCGGGGAAGAGAATTCCTTCTCTCCCCCGGAGTCGCCCGCGCGGCCTCACCCCGGCCGCCACCCCAGGCGCCGGTCCAGCCAGGTTCGCCAAGCGAGGACCGCCTCCGCGGTGGGGATGATCGCCGCCAGCGCCGCGGCCGCCTCCGCCCCGGCCAGGGCACGACCCTCGCCCGGCTCGGCCCGTGCCTCCTCCTGCCAGCGCAGGGACGCGCGCCGCCAGGCCGCGACGAGATTCGCCGAGGTCAGCGCCGGCAGAACGAGCGAGGCGCGGAGCTGCACCGCCGCCACCGCCGCCAGCACCGCCCGCATCTCCGGCGAGGCCGCGGAGAGGCCCGAGGTCGCCTGGAAGACCGGCACCCCCTCGGCCTCGCCGGAAGCTGCGAAACGGAACCAGGGTGTGGCGCCGATCGCCCGCGCTGCCGCCACCGGGTCTGCCCCGGCGATGATGAGCGCGTCCGCCTGCCCGGCGGAGAAGACGGCCGCCGCCGGCCCCGTCACCGGCCGGGCCGGAACCCGCAACAGGTCCAGCGCCGCGAGGGCCGCCGCCTCTGGCGCGTCGGGCGAGCCGATCGCGACCCGCAGCGGCGCCTGGCCGCCGGCGGCGAGGGGACCCCGCCCGGCGAGCACCGCCCCCTGCCAGAGAGCCAGCAGCGCCACCCAGCTCCCCGGATCGAACCGGGCACGGCCGGGGTCGATCAGCCGCGCGTGCAGCGCCGCGCCGGGCAGGACGAGCAGCGCCTTGCCATCCCCGGCTTCCAGCGTGCCGAAGCGGTTCGCCGCCGTGACCCCGTCGGGCCCGCCGAGCACCGTCAGCCGCGGCGGGGTGGAGACCGGCAGCGCCCGGGCCAGGGATGCGGCCACCCGCCCGGCCCAGCGGACGCAGCCGCCATCCTCCGGCCCGGGAACGAGCAGCACTGAATCGTCCAGCCCGAGCGCGGGCTGGGCGCGCGCGGCGCCGGCCATCGCGAGCGACGCGGCGCCCCACAAGACAGCCCGCCGGCCAGGCAGGAGGGGAGGGGAGGAGCCCATGCCGCCCGGACGCTGCGCGCGGCCTGGGGCGGGATTGTGGCGGCCGGACAACGAAGCGTGCCGCAGCATCGAACCCGGGGCGGCCGGCCTCAGGAGTCGTAGGCCAGCAGCGACTCGAAGGCGACGTCGCCCAGGCGCTGCCGCCCGTTGAGGAAGGTCAGCTCGATCAGCGCGGCCGCCGCCGGCACCTCCGCCCCCGCCTGCTTCAGCAAGGCGATGCAGGCGGCCATCGTGCCGCCGGTCGCCAGCAGGTCGTCCAGCACCACCACCCGGTCGCCGGGCCGCACCGCGTCGGCCTGCATCTCGATCCGGTCGGTGCCGTACTCCAGCGCGTAGTTCAGGCCGATGATCGCGCCCGGCAGCTTGCCGCGCTTGCGCAGCATCACGAAGCCCAGGCCCAGCTCCAGCGCCAGGGGTGCCGCCACCAGGAAGCCGCGGCTCTCGACGCCGGCCAGCACGGTCGGCCGGTGCGGCCGGATCGCGTCGCCCAGGCGCCGCATCGCCTCCTTCCAGGCCGGCCCGTGCCGCAGCAGGGTGGAGATGTCGTAGAAGAGGATGCCCGGCTTCGGGAAATCCGGGATGCCCCGGATGTGGTTCTTCAGGTCCATGTCAGCGTCGCTCATGCCGGGGTTCCCTCTGGGGCAGGCCCCCGGCCCGCCCGCGTCACGTCGAATCCCGTCCCGCCTCCGCCGAGGGGGGAGGGGCCGGGGCGGCGGAAGCTAGACCAGAACATCGCGGGGGAAACCCCGCCGGTCCGCCCCGCGGCCGGCGCCTCTTGGCACCCGCCGCCGCCTGCGCCAAGGAGGCCGCATGTCCCGCATTCCCGTGGCCGTGGTCGGCGGCCTCCTCGGCATGGCGCTCTACATCGGCTTCGTGGTGGCGCTGGCGGATTTCGTCCTGCACCGCCACTGGGCCGTGCAGGTCGCCTATTTCGCGGTCGCCGGCTTCGCCTGGACCTTCCCGGTCCGCCGGCTGATGTACTGGGCCGCTGGGATGAGCCCGCGCTGACGACGGTCACGCCAGGAGCGCCGTCACGGCCCGGCTGAGGCTCGCCAGCCCGAGATAGGCGATCCCCTCGTCCCAGTGGTTCAGCTCCGGCGCGCGCAGCCGTTCCCGCCCGATGGCGGCGGTGCCCATCGCGGTGCCGCCCGCGACCACCAGGAGCGGCGCCGGCGTCACCGCGGCGCCGGTGGCCAGGTGGACCGCCCCGCACCACAGTCCGATCAGCACGAGGCACAGCGCCAGCCGCCGCAGCGTGCCGAGCGAGACGGGGTCCAGCGCCGGACTCCCCGTCATTCCGCGGCCACGCGCACGGGATGGACCAGCATCGCGCCCGCCTCCGCCGCCTCCGGCCCGCGGAGGGCCTGGAGGAGGTGCGCCAGGAGCGCCCGCGTCGTGGCCGCCGCGAGCGTCAGCGGCAGGCGCGGCGTCGGGTCGCACAGGCCGAGCAACCCGAGCGCCGCCTTCACCGGCCCCGGATTGGTCTCGGCGAAGAGCGCGCGGTGCAGCGGCGCCAGCCGGTCCCGCAGCGCCTCCACCCGGGCGGAGTCGCGCAGGCTCCAGGCATCCTGCACCGCCGTGCAGAGCGCGGGCACGACGTTCGCCGTGACCGAGACGCAACCCGCCCCGCCCATGGCGAGATGCGCCACCGCCGTCGCGTCGTCGCCAGACAACTGCCGCAGCCCCGCCCCGCACAGCGCCCGCAGCCGTGGCGGCCGGGCCAGGTCGCCCGTCGCGTCCTTCAGCGCGGCGATGGCCCCGTCCTCGACCAGCCGCGCCACCGTCTCGTCCGCGAAGCCGACAGCGGTGCGCGACGGCACGTCGTAGAGCACGACCGGCAGCCCGGAGGCGGCGGCCACCGCGCGGACATGCGCCCGCAGCCCTTCCTGCCCCGGTCGCACATAGGGCGGGGCGGAGACGAGCAGCGCGTCCGCCCCGCAGCGCTCGGCGGCGCCGGCCGCCTCGGCGGCCGCTTCGGTCCCCGGCAGCCCGATGCCGGCCACCACCGCGGCCCGGCCGCCCACGGCCTCGACCACGACGCGCAGGGCGCGGCAGGCCTCGGCCGGCCGCAGCATGGGTGCCTCGCCCGTCGTGCCGCAGACGACAACCGCGGTGGAGCCGCCGGCGATCGCCCGCTCGGCCAGGCGCGCCAGCGCCGTCTCGTCCAGCGCGCCCGGATCGCCGGGCAGGAAGGGGGTGACGAGCGCCGGCACGGAGCCGCGCAGCCCTGAGGGAAGGGGACTCATCGCACCGCCTCCTCAGGCCCGCCGCACCGGCGCCGGCAGCGCGCAGAGCAGCAGCACGCCGCCCTCCCGCTGCGGCAGGAGCTGCACCCGGGTGAATCCGCGCTCCGCCAGACGCGCGACGAGCCGCCGCGCCAATCCCGCGCCCAACAGGGACAGCACCAGGCGCCCGCCCCGCAGCCCGTCGGACAGGGCGCGCCGGCCGGCCTCCAGCACCGGCAGGGCGTCCTCCTCGGAATGGATGCCGCGCGCGACGACGACATCCGCCGGGTCCGGGTGGCCGGTCGGCCGCGCCAGGCCGCTCGCCGCACGGCAGCCGCGGCGCAGGGCGGCGCCCAGCGTCTCCGCGCCGCCCGGCCCGATGGCCACGACACGGTCCTCGGGACCGGCCCCGGCGGTCCGCAGCAGGGCCTCCCCGCCCGGCTCCTCGCGAGCGGCTGGCGTGGCCGGCGTACGGCGCCGGACAGATGGAAGCGGGATGATGGTCATGTGGTCCTCCGCCCCCGAATCTGCGGAGAAGCCCGTAAAGCGGCGATGCGAGATGCCGTCCGCCGGATAAAGAGGTTCTAAAGGCCGCCCGGCGGCCCGTTCGGGACGGCGGCGCCGCCGCCGCCCCGACCCGTCAGAACGTCCGGCTGAGCGTCACCATGGCACGCGCGTCGCAGATCTTCTGCCCGCCCACGCACTCCGACCGGTTCAGGTTCGTGTCGTAGTAGCCGACCGTCAGCGTGAAGCCGAAGACCTCGCGCGACAGGGTCACGTTCCAGTTCGCGAAGTCCGGCGTGCCGAAGCGGTTGTTGCGGTCGATCCACTGGTAGCCGAAGCGGCCCGCGAGGGTGAAGTCGAGCGGCAGCTTCACCTCGAGCCCGCCCTCCAGATAGAAGCTGCTCCCGGATTCGGCCTGGAAGTTCGGCGACCAGAAGGCGGAGCCGAGCACCTTCAGCGGGTCGAACTCGTAGGACACGCGCGCCGCGAGCTCGAAGTAGTTCAGGTCGAAGGCGCCCTGCGGATAGTCGTAGCCGGGATAGAGGTAGCCGACGCCGCCGAGGTCGAATTTCACCCCGCCGATGGCGAAGCGGTAGCCCGCCAGCACGTCCACCTCCTGCCGCGCATCCGTGCCCGCGAAGGAGATGTTGGAGAGGAAGGCGCCGACATAGACGCCGCTCGTGTGCTCGATGTCGACCGTGACCTGGGCGGCCGGGCGGTTGCGGGTCTGGCTGATGCCGCGGAACAGGTAGTCGCTGGAGATGGTGGGCGTGATCCCGACGGTCAGCCCGGCATCCTCCAGCGTGAAGGCGCCGGCCGGTCCGGCGGCGAGGCCGAGGCACAGGGCCGATACGGCGAATGCGTTCTTCATGAGTGATTCCCCCTCACGCGCAGGCGTGGCGAAGGGCGTGTCTTGCAATCCCCATGCGAGCGGGATGTGGAATTCGGTGCATCCACGTTAAAAATGCGCAAAGCCACAGACCCTGTGTCCAGGCTGCAACGCGGGCGGCACGAAAAACCCCGCCAGGCCGGGGCCGGGCGGGGTTCATCGAACCGTCCAATGGTCGGAGCGAGAGGATTCGAACCTCCGGCCCCTGCGTCCCGAACACAGTGCTCTACCAGGCTGAGCTACGCTCCGTCAGGACGGCTCGGGCGGCGGCGTATAACCCCGCCCCTCGCCGCCGGCAAGGGAGGGTCTGGAGGGGAGTGGGCAAACCGCGGAGGCGCGTGCGACGTTCGCTACGGCAAAACGTCCAGGAGATTCGCCCACGATGCCGCTGCGCGCCGCCACCCTGTTTGCTGCCCTCGCCGTGCCCTTGCTGGGCACCGGCCTGGCCTTGGCCCAGACCGACCCGATCACCGCGCGCAAGGACGGCCTTCGCCGCATGCAGGGCCACCTGGAGGCGATCAACGCCGCCGCCCGCGCCGGCGGCGACACCCGCGCGCTGACCGAGCGGACGGCTGATATGGTCGCCTTCTACCGAAGCTTCCCCACCCTTTTCCCGCCGGGCAGCGACACGCCGCCGAGCCGCGCCCTGCCCACGGTCTGGACGGATCGCGCGGGCTTCGAGGCCGCGGACGCGAACGCCGTCGCCGCCGCCGAGGCGCTGAATGCGGCGGCCGCCAGTGGTGATGCCGCCGCGACGGGCCGCGCCGCCCAGGCGATGGGCGCCGCCTGCGGCAACTGCCACCGGGGCTATCGCGGCCGCTGAGGAGCGCGCGGGCGCCCCGCCGTCCGGGACGGCCCGCGAATCGCTTTACCGGAGGTCCGTCCGTGGCGGCGCGCCGGCTCCCCCGGCGCGGCCGCGCCGCCGACCGAGCCACGCGGCCAGGGCCGCCAGCAAGGCCAGCAGCACGCTCGCCAGCGCCGCGGCGAAGGGAATGATCCCCGCCATCTCGTCGAAGTGCTGCCGCCCCGCCGCGGTCTCCAGGCCCCAATAGGCGAAGCCCGCGGCCAGCGCGGACAGGACGAGCAGGGCGACCGCGGCGTTGTGCATGCCCGCCAGCATGCGCCCGGTTATCCGGTGCGCCCAGGCGGGAGCGGGGCCGGGCGCGCCCGCCCGGATCACTCGAAGCGGCTGATCCAGCCGACGGCGCCGAAGGCCAGCAGGAGCAGCGCCAGCGCGAGCCATGGACTGCCCAGCCGCGGCGCCCGGCCCGCGAGCACGCCGGGCAGGCGCTTGATCCCCGTCACCATCGGCCGCACGAGGTCCTGCCCCTTCAGCACGGCGTAGGCGATCACCGCGAGGAGGTGCAGCCCGACCGCGACGAGGATGAGGTTGAAGTTGAACAGGTGGATGCTCCGCGCCCGGTCCGCCACGTCGGGCGGCACGCTGCGCGCCAGCGGCCCGCGCGTGAGGATGCCGTCATCGGTGAACAGCCCCGTCACCGCCTGCAGCAGCAGGATGCCGAGCAGCGCGAGCACCATCCACCCGCCCGCGGCGTTGTGGCCGATCTCCGTGTCGGGCTCGCGCCGGTGCAGGTGCGAGAGGTGCCGCAGCCCTTCCAGCGGCGACCGCAGGAAGCGCGAGAAGCGCGCGGTGTCCGAGCCCACGAGGCCCCAGGCCAAGCGGAAGATCAGCAGCGCGAGGATCGTGTAGCCGGAGCGCATGTGCCACTCCATCTCGCCCTTATGGGCGGTCCACCAGGACAGCGGGATCAGCAGCGCGATGGCCCAGTGGACAAGGCGGATCCAGCCGTCCCAGACCCGCACCGGCACCCGATCCTGCGTCCGCTCCGACATCGCCACGCCTCCAGGAAGAGGTGCAGCATAGGACGCGTCGCAGAGCGCCCGCACCGGGGAGCGGCGCGCGCAACCCACAAAACGCCCTTCTCCGCAACGCGCGGCCTTGTGATCACGGGGGGCAGGCCGTAGTTACGCCGGCATGACAGACGGATCGCGCGGGCGAGTCCTTGCTGCGGCAGGTCTCCTGGCCGCGTCGGCCGTCGGCGCGGTCTGGTACGTCTCGCAAGAGCGCACCGCGCGCCGGACATCCGCACCCTCCGTGGCCGCCGCGCCCGCGCCGCCCGCGGACCTTCCGCGCCACGATCCCGCGCCGCCGGCTCCGGCCGCCGTCGCCGCCGGGCCGGAACCCGCCGCCGCAGCCGCGACTCCGCCAGCCGCCGCCCGTGCGGCGACACCGCCTGCCGCGGCGGCCGACCGCCGCGCCGAGCCGGCCGCCGAGCGCGCCGCGCCCGCCGAACCGCCCCGTCACCCCGCGCCGCGGTTCGATCCGCCGCGCTTCGACGTCGTCCGCGTGGGGATGCGCGGCATGGCCGTGGTGGCCGGCCGCGCCGCCCCGGGCGCGGAGGTGATTCTCTACGACGGCCCGCGCGAGCTCGGCCGCGCGCGCGCCGACACCCGCGGGGAATGGGTGATCCTTCCCCCCGACCCGATCGGGGGCGGCGCTCGGGAGCTCTCGCTCCGCGCCCGGCTTCCGGGCGGCGACGAGCAGGCCGGTCCTGACACGGTGCTCGTCGTCGGCCCCGCGCCGGCGGAACCGCCCATCGCCGTGGCCGAGGCCGCGCCGCGCCCGGCCGAGCGCCATGCCGGAGAATCGGGCCGCGCGCCGGCCTCCGCCCGCCCGGCGGCGCCCCGTCTCGGCGAGGCCGCCCCGGCGGACCGGACCGGGGCCAGCCCCGCCGCCCCGGCAAACGAGCCACGCCCCGCCCGGGCCACGGAGGGCGCGCCCTCAACCCGCGCCGGGGCATCCACCACCACGGCAGGACCTTCGCCCACCGCCAACCCCGAAACCGGTCCCGCGGCGCCGGAAGCCTCCGCCGCGATGCGTCCCGCGGCCCAGGTGACGGAGGCCCACCCTGCGCCCGCGCCAGCGGCCGAGCCCCCGACCGGCCCGCTCGTCCTCCTGCTACCGCCCACGGCCTCCGGCGCGCCGCGCCGGCTCGGCGGAGCCGCCCAGGCCGCCCAGGCCGCACCCGCCCCGCAGCCGGCCGCGCCCGCCGCGGCGCAGGCCTCCGGCGCACGGCCGGCGCCTCAGCCCGCGCCGGCCGCGGAGCCGCCCTTCACCCTCGGCCTGGACGTGGTGGACTACGACGACAGCAACACGATGCGCTTCGCCGGCACTGCCCCGCCCGGCGCGCAGCTTCGCCTCTATGCGGATGACCGCCACCTCGGCGACACCCAGGCCGACGCGACGGGCCGCTGGTCCCTCGCCCCGACCGAGCCCCCGGCGGTCGGCCGGCACACGCTCCGCGTGGACCAGCTCGCCGAGCCCGCCCCGCCCGCGCGGCCGCCCGTCCAGGGCCGGATCGAGGTCGCCTTCCAGCGCGAATCCCTGCCCGCCGGCGCCGTCCGGGACGGGCAGGTGGTGGTGCAGCCCGGGAACAACCTCTGGCGCATCGCCCGCGCCGCCTATGGCCAGGGAACGCGCTACACCGTCATCTACCGGGCCAACCAGGCGCAGATCCGCAATCCCTCGCGCATCTTCCCCGGCCAGATCTTCGCCGTCCCGGACGCCGCCGACCCACCGGCGCGTTGAGACCCGCCGGCCGTCCCGGGACCACAAGCCCGGCGGCAGGGTTGTCCCCCCCGGCCCGAGTCCCCATAACGCCCGCTCACCATGAAAATGCCGCCATGTCGCTAGCGCATTCCGTGCGCCTCGTCCTCGCGCCGCCGCATCGGGCGGGCTATCCCTTCCTCATCGCCGGCGCCGCCGTCGCGGTGATCGGGGGCCTGTTCATCAGCAACTGGCTCTTCTGGCTGGGCGTGTTCTTCACCCTGTTCTGCCTCTACTTCTTCCGCGATCCGGAGCGCGTGCCGCCGCCACGCTCCTCGCTCATGCTGGCGCCCGCGGACGGGAAGATCGTCATGGTCGGCCCCGCCGTCCCGCCGGAGGAACTCGGGCTCGGCCCCGCCCCGCGCTGGCGCGTCGCGATCTTCCTCTCGGTGCTGGACGTGCACGTGAACCGCATGCCCGCGGACGGCACGGTGACGCGCGTGGCCTACCGCCACGGCAAGTACCTCAACGCCTCCCTCGACAAGGCGAGCATCGACAACGAGCGCAACGCCCTCGCGATCCGGCTGGAGGACGGCCGCGACATCGCGGTGGTGCAGATCGCGGGGCTGATCGCCCGGCGAATCCTCTGCGACGCGCGTGTGGGCGACGTGGTGAGCGCCGGCGAGCGCTTCGGCATCATCCGCTTCGGCAGCCGCACCGACCTCTACCTGCCGGAGGGCGTGCGCCCCCTCGTCGCCGAGGGCCAGACCACCATCGGCGGCGAGACGGTGATCGCCGACCTCGCGCAGCCCCGTGGCGCCTGACCCGGTCCCGCCCGGCGGTCCGGCGGCCCCGCGCCGGCGGCTCCGGCTGCGGCTCGTCCCGCGCGGCCGGAAGCGGCTGTCGGGCCTCTCCTTCAACCGCCTGCTGCCGAACATCCTCACGATGCTCGGCCTCTGCGCCGGCCTCACGGCCGTTCGCTTCGCCTTCGAGAACCGCTTCGACGTCGCCGCCACGCTGATCGTCGTCGCCGCCTTCATAGACGGGCTGGACGGCCGCCTCGCGCGGCTGCTGAAGGCCACCTCCCGCTTCGGGGCGGAGTTCGACAGCCTCTCGGACTTCCTCGCCTTCGGCTGCTCGCCGGCGCTGATCCTCTATCTCTGGACGCTGCAGGACGCGCGGGGCTACGGCTTCATCCCCTGCCTTCTCTTCGCGGTCTGCATGGCGCTGCGCCTCGCCCGATTCAACGCGGCGCTGGACCCTGCGCCGGGTGCCGCCCCGCGCCCGGCCTTCGCCGCCGCCTTCTTCACCGGCGTGCCCGCGCCTGCCGGGGCCGGCCTCGCCCTCTTCCCGATCTTCGCCTCGCTCGCTTTCCAGGGCTGGGGCCTCGATCGTCTGGCCCTCCTCATCCGCCACCCGGTTCTCACGGCGCTGATCCTGGTGGCGGTCGCCGCGCTGCTGGTGAGCACCCTGCCCACCTGGTCCTTCAAGAACTTCAAAGTGCCGCGGAACGTCGTGCTGCCCCTGCTGCTCGGCGCAGCCTCCTACGCCGCGCTGCTCGTGACGGAGCCCTGGGCGGCGCTGGCCGCCGCCGGTATCCTCTACGCCGCGATGATCCCCCTCTCGCTCCGCTCCCACCGACGCCTCCGGGCCGAGGCCGAGCGCCTGCTGGAACCCGAGGGCGCGAACCCCGGCTAGGGCTGCGCCAGTGGCCCCGGGGAAGGCCCTGCCTTCCCCGGGGCCCCTTCCGCGAGGGGACCAGTCCCCTCGACCCCCAATTCGAGGGTCACAAGACCTGACTCATCCCGGTCGCCACGCCCGGTGATACGGGTGCCCGGTCCGGATGCACTGCGCCCGGAACAGCGCCTCGGCCAGCAGGCCGCGGACCAGCATGTGCGGCCAAGTCAGCCGTCCCAGCGAGAGCCGCTGATCTGCCCGCGCGAGCACCACGGGGTCCAGCCCCTCTGCCCCGCCGATCACGAAGGCCAGCGCCCGCCCGGACTCCGCCCAGCCCGTCGCCATGGCCGCCAGTCCCTCGCTGTCCGGCGCCTCGCCGCCGAGGTCCATCGCCACCGCCAGCGCCCCGTCGGGCAGGGCCGAGAGAATGGCGGCCGCCTCCCGACGCCGGATCTCCACGGGCGCGCCCTGGCCCTCCGGGATCTCCCGCAGGACCAGGGGCGGCCGCAGCCGGCTGTTGTGGTGCTCGAACAGCGCCGCCTCCGGCCCGCCGCGCGCTCGCCCGATGGCGAGCAGCAGCGGCGCCCGGGAGGGGCTCAGCCCTTCCGGTCCTCATCGCGCCGGCCGGTCGCCCCGCCGGCGTCGCCGTCGCCGCCTTCGCCTTCCTCATCCGGAAAGATCGGCTTCAGATCCTCCCCGGTCACGTTGAAGGCGAAGCCCGCCGGACCGTCCAGCGCCTCGCCCCGCGGCAGGATCGCGCCGCCGCCATCTCCGGCCGGCCGGCCGTCGCCCACCTCGCCGATATAGAGCCGGTCCTGCGCGTCGCCGGCCTGCGCGTCGTCCGGCCCGCCCTCCACGATCGGCTTCCGCGGGTCGGGCCGCTCCTCGTCATCGGCCATGTCGGGCCCTCCGTTCTGGTCGCCCTCCAACGCGCCGCGCGCGGCATCGGCGTCATCCGGCCCGTCGTCGGCCGGCTCGTCGTCCTCATCCTCTTCGTCGAACGCGTCCGCGTCGTCCTCGTCCTCGTCGAGGTCGCCGTCGGCGCTATCCTCCGCATCCCCCCGGTCGTCCCCTGCCGAATCGTCAGCGGCGCCGAAGGCGGCCTCGCGGGCGTTCTCCTCATCACCTTCTTCGGAGGGCGGCGGGCTGTCCGGTCCCCACATCCGCTCCAGCGCGTAATTCGACCGCGCCTCCGGCCGGAACAGGTGGATGACGAGGTCCCCGGCATCCAGCAGCACCCAGTCCGGCGATGCCTCCACCCGCACGCGGCGCACCCCGTGCTCGGCAAGGGCTTCCTCCACGTGCCGCGCCATCGCCTCGATCTGGCGCTCGACCAGGCCGGTGGCGACGATCATCCGGTCCGCGAAGGCCGATCGCGTGGCGACGTCCAGCACCACCACGTTCTCCGCCTTGTCGTCCTCCAGGCTGGCCACGGCGGCCTGCACGAGGGCCTCCAGCCGGTCCGGAGAGGGCGCGGCGGGCGCCGCATCCGCCACCGGCCCGGCGACGGCCGCCTGCTTGCCCGGCGTCTCCGGTCCGACCGCCCGCTTCGCCCGCGGCTTGCGCGCGGGGCGGGGAGCGGGCGCCTCGGCCGCGACCTCTTCCACGGTGCGGATGGGCGCCGGCTCCTCCTCCCGCGGTGGGCGGGCCGCTGCGGCGCTGGCGGACGTCCGCATCGTGCCGCGGGCGGCTGGGGTCGCTTCGCGCGCGGGCCGCCGTTCCGCGGCCGCAATCCGCCCCGTCGTCGGCCGCGGGGCGGCTGTCCGCGTCGTCGGTGCCCGCGGTGTCGTTGTCCGGGCCGGGGCCCGGCGAGCCGGTGCCTCGGCTGCGGTGCTCCGCCGCGCGGCCGGCTTCGCCGCCGTCCGGCCGGTGGCCGCCCCGCTGCCCGAAGCGCGGCGCGTCTCCTCCGCCGCACCGCGCCGCGCGGGGGCCTTGGCCGCGGTCCGGGCCGGCGCCTTGGCGGGCGCCCGAGCTGCCGGGGCTGCCCGCTTCGGGGCCGACTTCTCCGGCGCGGCCTTCCGGGCTGGCGGTGACGCCTTCCGTGCTGCGGGTGCCGTCTTCCGCTCTGCTGACGCTGCCTTCCGCGGTGCGGCTGCGGGCTTGCGCGCGGCCGGTGCCGCCTTGCGCGTGCCGGGGGCGGAGCGTGCCGGCGCCCTACCGGCCCCGGAGGCGGGCTTCGCCGCCATGCGCCCGGCCGGGGCCTTCGTTCCCGCCGGCTTGGTCGCGCGCGCGGCGGGGGCCTTCGCCCCGGCCGCCTTCGCCGGGCGGGCGGCCGGCTTCGCGGGCCCGCCCTTCGGCTTCACGGCGGCCCGGCCGGCGGCCGGCCGCGTGCGGGGTGCCGGGTCCTCCAGCGTCGCGACCCCGCGCCCGGTGCGTGCCGGCGCGCGGGACGGAACCGCGCCGCGCGGCCCGGACGCGCGCGCGGCGGGCTTGCGGGCGCCGCTGCTGGAGCGGCCGGACGGGGATTTCGGGGTACGGGCGATGGCCGCCTCCTCAGATTGCGGGCGCGCGGGCGCGCCGGGATGAGCCGCATGCGGCACCGGCACGACGTGCCGGCCCGAAGGGTGTTGCGCGCGAGGGGCTCGGCGGTTTCAACCGGCTGCCCTGCGCGCCCGATCCATGGATGGGACCGCGGACGTCTGGAGGGAAGGGGCGGGCGCGCCGCCATCCGGCCGCAGCCGCCCGGCACGGATCGCCGTCGCGCTCGCCGGGTGCTCCCGCGCCGGCACGAGGGTCCAGGGCACGTGCCCCGCCGCCCCCCGAACCGGCGCGCAGGCGAGCAGCGCCCCCGGTCGCCGGCGATGGCGACGCAGCACCGAGGCCGCGGCCCCGTGCATCGCCCGCCGCGTCCAGCCAGGCCGGGGCAGCACCGCCATCGGCGTGCGCCGCGCCAGCCGCCGCCAGCGACGCCAGCGCGGCAACTGCGCCAGGTTGTCCGCCCCCATGATCCAGACGAAGCGCGCGCGGGGGAACAGCCGCCGCAGCCGCGCAAGGGTCCGCTCCGTCTGTCGCAGCCCCAGCCGTGCCTCGATGTCCGTCGCGATCACCCGCCGCCCGTCCGCGACCCGCCGCGCCGAGGCGAGGCGCTCCGCGAAGGGCGCCATGCCCGCCGACCGCTTCAGCGGGTTCCCCGGGGAGACCATCAGCCACACCTGGTCCAGCCGCAGTGCCCGCCGGGCCCGCTCCGCCACGTGCCGGTGCCCGGCATGGGCGGGGTTGAAGGACCCGCCCAGCAACCCGATCCGCGCGCGCCGCCCATCTCCGCGAGGTCCCGGCTCAGCCACGCGTTCCGCTCAAGCGGGAACCTCCTCGACCATCTCGTAATGCACCACCGTCTCGTCGAAGGACGCCAGCGCCGCCACCGCGCCCGACTCCACCACCGCTCGATCCGGCGCATCGCCCGCGAAGCCCCGCACCGCCTCCATCGAGGCCCAGCGCGTCAGCACGAGGAACGCCGCGCCATCGGGCGAATCGTCGCGCAGCAGCGACGCGCCCAGGAATCCCGGCACCCCGCGCAGTTCCGGCATGACTCGGCGTCGGAAATGATCGGGATAGGCCCCGGCCTCCCCCGGCCGTGCCCGGCCACGCCAGGCCCGGACGATCATCGCCCGGCCCTCCTCACGGTGTCCGCACGCTGACCGTGACGGGCCGGTCGAGCAGTCCCTCATAGGTGGCGGTGTAGGTCCGCCCCGCCTCGGTCGGCGTGAGGGGGGAGAAGCTGCCGAGCGAGATATACTCCCCCGCCCGCAGCCGCCGCCCGTCGCGCCGGAGATCCTCGATGAGCCAGGGGATGACGTTCAGCGGATGGCCCAGCAACGCCGTGCCCGGCGCCCGCGCGATCTCCCGCTGGTCGCTCGCCAGCACCACCGTCATCCCGCCCAGCCGCGCCGCGAAATCGGCGTCCGCCCGCACCGGGATCGGCTCCCCCAGCACGCCCAGCCGCGCGCCGACATTGATCGCGACGAGGTTCGGCCCGTTCGCGAGCTGCCCCGGCCCGTAGACGAGGTCCGGCATCTCCAGGAAGGGGATCACCTGGTCCAGGTTGCGCAGGATCGCGACGTGATCCGTCCCGGCGTCGTTGATGGCGTCCGAGGACACGCGCACGATCAGGTCGCTCTCGATCACGGGAACCGCGCCGAAGGCCGCCGGGACCTCCGGCACGCGCCCGCCCACGTTGTGCTCCCGCAGCGTGCCGTGGAAGATCGTCCCGCGCACGGGATGGTTCACGCCGAAGCGCTGCTGCGCCACCTGGCTCGTCAGCCCGACCTTGTAGCCGACGACGTCGCCATAGGGCTGCGCGAGAACCGCGATCAGCCGGTCCCGCGCGCAGGCCGCGTCCTCCATCGTCAGCGAGGGGCCGAAGGACTCCGCCGGCCGTCGGTCGAGGATCGAGGCGGCGAGGCGCGCCACCGTGGGCACGTCGGGACAGGCGGCCATGGCCGCCCCCGGGGCCAGCACCAACGCGACGGTGGCAGCGAACCAGCGCATGACGACCCTCCGCGATGCCGGGCCTTGTCGCGTCAGGTCAGGGCCTGACCTGCCCGGTTCCGATCACATGGTAGCGCCAGGTGCAGAGCTGCTCCAACCCGACCGGCCCGCGCGCGTGCAGCCGGCCGGTGGCGATGCCGATCTCCGCCCCGAAGCCGAACTCCCCGCCGTCGCAGAACTGGGTGGAGGCGTTCCACAGCCCGACCGCCGATTGCAGCCCGTCCAGGAAGTCCCGCGCCGCCTGGGCGTCCTCGGTGATGATCGCCTCGGTGTGCTCGCTGCCGTGGCGGCGGATGTGGTCCAGCGCGCTCTCCACCCCGTCCACCACCGCGACGGAGAGCACCGCGTCCAGCCATTCCGTCGAGAAGTCGGCCTCGGTCGCAGCCGGCAACTCCGGCAGGACCGCCCGCGCCGCGGCATCGGCCCGGAAGTCGCAGCCCAGCGCCCGCAGGTCGCCGATGAGGTCCGGCAGGAGCGACGGCGCGATCGCCCGGTCGATCAGCAGCGTCTCCGTGGCCCCGCAGACGCCGGTCCGACGCATCTTCGCGTTCGCCAGGATGCTCCGCGCCATCGCCGGATCGGCGGCCGCGTGCACGAAGGTGTGGCAGAGCCCCTCCGCGTGGGCGAGGACGGGCACCCGCGCCTCCTCCATGACGCGCGTCACCAGCCCCTTGCCGCCGCGCGGAATGATGAGGTCGATCAGCCCCGCCGCCTTCAGCATCGCGCCGACGAAGGCGCGGTCCGCATTCGGCGCCACCTGCACGCAGGAGTCCGGCAGCCCGGCGGCGCGCAGACCCTCCAGGATGCAGGCGTGGATCGCCGCCGCGCTCCGCAGGCTCTCCCGCCCGCCACGCAGGATGACCGGGCTGCCCGCCTTCAGGCACAGGCCCGCGGCATCCGCCCCGACGTTCGGCCGGCTCTCGTAGATCATGCCGATCACGCCGATGGGCTGCGCCACGCGCCGGAAGACGAGCCCGTTCGGCCGCGTCCACTCCGCCAGCACCCGCCCCACCGGATCGGGCAGGGCGGCGATCTCCTCCAGCCCGAGGGCCATCGCCTCGACCCGCTTCGGGTTCAGCGTGAGCCGGTCCCGAAAGGCGTCGGTCAACTCCTCCGCCGCAGCCAGGTCCGCGGCGTTGGCCGCCAGGATGGCGGCCGACCGCGACCGCAGCGCCGCCGCCGCCGCGAGCAGGGCCCGGTCCTTCGATTCGCGCGGCGCCCGCGCCAGGGTCGATGCGGCGGCGCGGGCGGCGTGGGCCGCCGCCTCCAGCGCCGCACGGGCGGGCTCGGCCGCGTCCCGGGCCGGATCGGTGATGGCGTTCATGAACCCTGGGTAGCGCCGGCCCGTCGCGGACGCAAAACGGTGCCGCGGAAAAAAACGCCGCCTGCGCCGGCCTCCCGGATTTCCCTCGCCCGACCGGCAAAAATGAGTAAAGAATGATCCGCAGACCTGTTTTTCATCACGCTGCGCGAGCGGGACCCGTCCGGGTGGCCAGTGGAGCGGCCCGGCACGGCCGCTCGGCAGCATGCGAGGATCCCGAGGCCATGACGACGATGGACCGGCCATGACGCGCATCCCGCCTCGTCGGGCGAGCGGGCCCGTGGCGGGCGTCGACCCGAAGGCTGGCCGGAATGCAACCGTAACAGCCAATCTGACCTTCTTTTGTGTTTTTGGCGGGCTCGCGGGGCGATCCCGCTCTGGCGGGAAGACCGCCCGTGGCAAGATGCCGTGAACCCCCCCGAGCCCAGACTGACCGAGATGAATCCTCTGACCCACGCCGCCCACCTGCCGATCGTCCTGCCGGCGCGACAGCCGTCCCGCCGCGCGGCGCTGGGCCTGAGCGCGGCGGTGCTGGCGCTGGTGCTCGGCCTGCCGGCCGCGAATCCGGCCCGGGCCCAGCAGCCGCTGGGGCCGACCGGGGCGGGACCGGTCCCGGCCGGCGTCCTGCCGCCGAGGCCGACGGCGCTCGAGGGGTCGCCGCCGGCGCCCCTCTCGTCCGAGGGCGGTTCCGGCGCGGTGCCGGGCGGCGCTCCGGCCGGGGTCCGCACGACGTCGCGGGGCGCGGCGATCCTGCTGGACCAGGCGAATTACTGGAGCGCGCAGGGCCGGCCGTCGATGGCGCTGCAGGCGCTGGACCGGCTGATCGTGCTGGAGCCGAACAACCCGGACGTGCTGGCGACCGCCGCCGAGGTGGCGATGCAGAACGGGGACCGGCCGGCGGCGGAGGGGTACGTCGCGCGTCTCAACCAGATGGCGCCGGGAAGTGCGGCCGCGCAGCGGGCGGCGGCGGCGCTGCGGGCGGCGGACGTGGACCAGGCGGGTCTGGCAGAGGCGCGGCGGCTGGCGCAGGCGGGGCAGCGCGAGGCCGCGATGCAGCGCTACCGCGAGGTCTTCCCGAACGGGGAGGTTCCGGACAGCTACGCGGCGGAATACTACCAGACGCTGGCGAGCACCTCGTCCGAGAACTTCCGGGAGGCGCAGATCGCGCTGCGGGCGGCGGCGCAGCGGGCGCCGTTCAACCGGTCCCTGCAGCTGTCCTATGCGCAGCTGCTGACCTACCGCGAGACGACGCGCCCCGAGGGCATCGAGCTGCTGGCGCAGCTGGCACAGGCGCCGGAGACGGCGAGCGGGGCGCGGGCGGCTTGGCGCCAGGCCCTGCTCTGGCAGGGCCCGAGCGGCGAGGCCGAGGCGCAGATCAACGACTATCTCCAGCGCTTCCCGGACGACCAGGAGATCATCGCGAAGCTCGCGGAGATCCGCGCCGTGACCGCGGACCCCGTCGCGGAGGCCCGCATCCGCGGCTACGAGCTGCTGCGCGACAACAAGACCGAGGAGGCGGAGGCCACCTTCAACACCGTCCTCGAAACCGACGCGAACGAGCCGACGGCGCTGCTCGGCCTGGCGATGGTGCGCCGCCGGCAGCGGCGCGAGGTGGATGCGCGCCGCCTGCTGGAGCAGGCGACCGCGGCCGCGCCGGACCGGCGTGCGGAGTTCCTCGAATCCCTCGGCTACACGGAGGACGACATCCGGACGGGCCGCGGGCTGCCGGGGTATCGCGGCGACGCCGGCGCCTATGCCGGTCGCGGCGGTGGCGGCCGGGGCAACCGGGGCGGCGGTGGCGGAAACTGGCGCGGCCAGGGCGGCGGGCGCGGGAATGCGAGCATCCCCACGCCGCCCTCGGTGTTCGCGCGGCGGGCGCTGCAGGCGAACAATCTGGGCGAGGCGGAGCGGCAGGCGCAGCTGGCGGCGCGCGG
The DNA here is from genome assembly GCF_050154705.1 of Muricoccus radiodurans. GTDB lineage: Bacteria > Pseudomonadota > Alphaproteobacteria > Acetobacterales > Acetobacteraceae > Roseomonas > Roseomonas radiodurans. Next base: position 5,639,676 of record NZ_CP189561.1, read on the forward strand.
CGACACGGGCCAGCAGATCGAGAGCGCGATCGTGCAGGGCTACATCGCCCAGCGGCGGGGCGATCCGGGCACGGCGGAGCTGCGGTTCCGGGAAGCCCTCGCCCGGCGCCGCAACCTGCCGGAGGCGCAGGCCGGGCTGTACGGCGCGATCGTTCAGCAGGGGCGCTACGCGGATGCGGACCGCTGGGCGGCGGAGAGCGGATACCGGCCGGACGCGAACACGGCGCTGGTGCGCTCCTCGGCGCTGCGGCAGCAGGCGGCGGAGCAACAGGACACGGACAGCCAGATCTCGATCCTGCGGGGCGCGCTGGCGGCGGCGCCGAACGACGCCTGGGCGGCGCACGACCTCGCCCGCGCCCTGAAGACGCGGGGCCAGCGGGCGGAGGCGATGCGGATCGAGCGGGACCTGGTGGGACGGCGGACGACGGACGCGATGTACGCGGCCGCGCTGCTGGCGAACCAGGACGGACGCGCGGCAGACGTGGTGGCGCGGATGGAGGCGATCCCGGAGGGGTCACGGACGGCCGACGGCCGCCTGCTGCTGGCGCGCAACCGGACGATCCTGGAGGTGCAGCTGCTGGAGCGGCAGGCGCGCGGCAATCCGCAGGGGGATGCGGCCCGGCGTCTGCTGGCGCTCGCGGGGCGGGGCGATCGGGACGGGTTCACGCAGGCGCAGGTGATCCGGGCCTTCGGGCGCCTGCGGCAGCCGGCGAACGCGGCGGCGGCGGGGCAGGCGGCGGGGGCGGAGAGCCCGTCGACGCCGCCGGAGGCGCGGGTTGCGGTGGCGGAGGCGCTGCTGGACGCGGGGCGGCTGGGGAGTGCGAACCCGGTGTCGCCGGCGGCCGCGACGGGAACGGAGCGGTACAGCACGGTGTCGGAGCGTCGGGCGGCGGTGGACCGCCTGACGCCGCCGCGGCCGGAGGTTCCGGCGAATGTGCGCTCGCAGCTCTCGCTGGCGCGGGTCTACGCGGAGAGCGGCCGGGCGGAGGAGGCCTCCGAGATCGCGGAGCCGATCCTGTCGCGGGAGCCGGGGAACACGGAGGCCCGCGCGGTGGCGGGGGCCGCGGCGGTGGCGCGGAACGCGATCGGCCGGGCGGAGGAGATCCTGCGGGAGGGCCGGGCGCGGGGGGCGGACGAGCTGCAGATGGCGCTGCTGGACGCGCGCATCGCCCGGGCCCGCCGCGACCAGGTCCGCGCCCGCGCCGCCCTCGAGGAAGCCGCCAGGCTGCGCACCGAACAGCTCCGCGCCGGCGGCTAGAGGCGGGCCCGGCCGGCACCGGGCCTGAGGGCGGGCCCTCCCCGACCGGGGAGGGCCGCACGCGGCCGGGATGCGGGCGGGTTGGCCCCGCGTGGATCAGACGGACCGGGTCACGCCGCCGTCCACACGGATGTTCTGGCCGGTGATGTAGGCCGCGCCGTCGGAGGCCAGGAAGGCGACGGTGGCGGCGATCTCCTCGGTGGTGCCGTAGCGGCCGAGCGGGACGGTCTCGCGGCGCGCCTCCGTGGCGGGCAGGCTGTCGATCCAGCCGGGCAGGACGTTGTTCATGCGCACGTTGCTGGCCGCATGCCCGTCCGCGAAGATCTTCGTGTAGGCGGCCAGCCCGGCGCGGAACACGCCGGAGGTCGGGAACATCGCGCTGGGCTCGAAGGCCCATGCCGTCGAGATGTTGATGATGACCCCGCCCTTCTGCGCCACCATGACCGGCGTCACGAGGCGCGTCGGGCGGATCACGTTCAGCAGGTAGACCTCCAGGCCCGTGTGCCACTGCTCGTCGGTGATCTCGACGATGGGCGCGCGGGGGCCGTGGCCCGCGCTGTTGACGAGGACGTCGATGCGACCCCAGCGCTCCATCGTCCGGTCCACCAGCCGCTGGAGGTCGTCCACCGACCGGTTCGACCCGGTGACGCCGATCCCGCCCAGCTCCGCCGCCAACGCCTCGCCCTTGCCCGAGGAGGAGAGGATCGCGACGTCGTAGCCGTCCCGCGCGAGGCGGCGCGCGGCCGCGGCTCCCATTCCACTGCCACCCGCCGTCACCACCGCGACCTTTCCGACCATGGCCTGCGCGCTCCCGTTCCTGTCCGGCGGCATTCGAGGCCGCGCGGCGCGCGCCTGGCAAGATGCGCCGAGCGGCCCGGGAGAGGTGGCGCGAATCGCGCCGTACTTGCCGATGCCCTTCCAGGCGACTTCGCGGGGCGACGCGCGGCACCATCCTTTGCGCCGAACCGCCATTTTCCGCGCTCTCGCGCGACAGATCCGACCTCTGTCGCAGCACGGATGCGCTGCGCGTCGCGTCAGTAACGGGATCGAAATTTCCGTCTTCTGCGCCCGCGAATCCCCGTCTAAGCGGCCTGCACCAAGCAACCGGACAGGGAGACATCACATGGTGCACGTGCTCGCCCCGCAGCCCAGCCACAAGAAGCTGCCCATGTTCTTCAACGTGGACAGCTCGGTCGGCCAGAACGGCCAGAACGCGAACCCCGAGGACATCATGCTGGTGCAGTATTTCCTGCGCCTGATCGGCGACCACCCGAGCGGCATCGCGGCGCCGAGCACGCCGATCTTCAAGCGCGTGCGGCCCACCGGAACGATGGACCAGGCGACGATCGACGCGATCAAGGCCGGACAGTCCTACGCGAAGATCACGCCCGACGGGCGCGTCAGCAAGGCGGCGACGTACCGCTACGGCGCGCACAGCTACACGATCGTGGACCTGAACTTCAGCATCCGCGATCGCGCGCCCTTCAAGGCGAAGTGGCCGAACGTGGACCAGCTTCCGAATTGCCCGCCCATCCTCGGCGCCGCGATCCGGCGCGCCCTCTCCGGCCAGGGCTGAGCAGCGGCGGCCGCGCTCCACCGAACGACGAAGGAGAGGAACGATGTGGCCCGAGTGGCTCGCGACGGTCCTTCCGCCCTATCCGTCGGGGCGGGAGATCACGAAGGGGACGAACGGCCGGGATCATTCCATGGCCGCCGCGGAGCAGGCGCCCAGCCGCTCCGCCGCGATGCCGCAGGAGTAGAAGGGTCGGAGAGGACCCTTCCGGCCCTCATCGCTTACACCACGACCAGATCGTCCCGGTGGACGATCACGTCGCGCCCGCGCCAGCCCAGGATGTCCTCGATCTCCGCGCTGCGGCGCCCGGCGATCCGCCGCGCCGCGTCGGAATCATAGGCGGACAGCCCCCGCGCCACCTCCCGCCCCGCGCCGTCCCGGATGGAGACGGGATCGCCGCGGTCGAAGCGACCCTCCACCTCCCGCACGCCGGCGGGCAGCAGCGACCGCCCTTCGGCCAGCGCCCGCGCCGCGCCGTCATCCACCACCAGCCGCCCGAGCGGCGCCAGCGAGCCCGCGATCCAGGACTTCCGCGCCGACCGCCCCTCCGGCGCCGGCAGGAACCAGGTGCAGCGCCCGCCGTCCAGCATGGCGGAGAGCGGCCGCTCCACCTCGCCCCGCGCGATCGCCATGGCGCAGCCCGCGCCTGTCGCGATCCGCGCGGCGATCAGCTTCGTCCGCATCCCGCCGGAGGAGTAGCCGGGCGGCGGATCGCCCCCCATCGCCATGATCTCCTCCGTCACCCGCTCCACCACGGGAAGATGCGCGGCGGCGGAATCGCGACGGGGATCGGCGGTGTAGAGCCCGTCGATGTCGGACAGCAGCACCAGCGCGTCCGCCTCGATCATCTCGGCCACGCGCGCGGCCAGGCGGTCATTGTCGCCGAAGCGGATCTCGGCGGTGGCGACGGTGTCGTTCTCGTTGATCACCGGCACGCAGCCCAGGCCAAGCAGCGTCTTCAGCGTCTCCCGCGCATTGAGGTAGCGGCGCCGGTCCTCGCTGTCCTCCAGCGTGAGGAGCACCTGCGCCGCCGTCATCCCGTGACCGGCCAGCGCCGCCTGCCAGGCACCGGCCAGCCGGATCTGCCCGACCGCAGCGGCCGCCTGCTTCTCCTCCAGCCGCAGGGCGCGGCGCGTCAGACCCAGCGCGTGCCGGGCCAGCGCCACGGCGCCGGAGGAGACGATCACCACCTCCGCCCCGCCATGCCGCAGCCGGGCCGCATCCGCCGCCACCGAGGCGAGCCATGCCTCCCGCGGCGCGGCGCTCCGCGGGTCCACGACCAGGGCCGAGCCGATCTTGACGACGATCCGCCGCGCGGCGGCGAGGGAGGGGGGCGCGCTCATCGCCGCCCCGGTAACACAGCCCCGCCCCGCCCGCGATCCGCCCCCGGCCCCCGCCGGACGCGGATCGGACTCGGCCGATCAGCCCATCCGGGCCAGCAGGTCCTGCGCCGCCTTCGACCACGCCTCCCAGGCGGTGTCCGCCGCGGTGCCCGCGCGCTCGACGGCCAGGCTGGCGGCGTTCAGCCGGCGGCGGGCCTCCTCCCGCTCCGGACCGGTGCGGTCCTCCGCCGCGGAGCGGGCGCGGGCCAGGGCCGCCTCCGCGGTGCGGTAGGCGCGGATCGCCGTGCGCGCGGCGTCGAGCTGCCCCCGCAGCTCGCCCAGCCGCTCCACGAGCGTCGCGAGATTCGCCCGCCCCGGCGCCTCGGCCGGCAGGCGCTCCAGCACGGTGCGGAGGTTCTCCAGCGTGCCGGGGCCGCCGGGCAGGCGGCGCGCGCTCTGTTCCACGTCGATGTCGCGCCAGCGCAGCAGCACGGGGTCACCCAGCGCCGCATCCCAGACCGGCAGGTCGGTGCGGGTCTCCCGTTCCCAGGTGAAGCGGAGCGTGGTCTGGCCGCCCTCCAGCACTGCCTCGTGGCGCAGGCCGAAATCGCCCTCCGCCGCCACCGCGAAGCGGGGCGTGAAGCCCGGCCGGCGCCCGATGTCCACCACCACCCGCGCGCCCCGCCCGGCATCGCGGGCCGAGCGCGGATCGAGTGCGAGCGCCGACTCCTGCTGGTTCAGCACGCGCACGCCCACCACGCCGCGCCGCAGCTCGATCCCGATCGGCCGTTCGGAGGAGGTGGTGGCGGAGGAAATGCGCACGTCCCGGTCCCGCGCGAAGGCGAGGATCCGCGTCTCATCCGGCGCCACGGCCCGGATCTCCGAATCGCCGAGATAAGCGCCGGCCTCCGCGCCCTCCGCCCCGAAGAGGGTCGCGAGGCCGTCCGGAAGCGTGTGCCCGGTCGTGTTGCGCACCCGCACCGCCGAGAGCGGGTTGCGGGCGGAGAAATCCTGGATCCACCACAGCCGCTCCGCCGGCAGGGCGGCATCGAGGAAGGGGAGATTCGCCGTCTCCCCCGCGCGAACCGTCACCGGCGCCGGCAGGGTGAAGGCGACCCGTCCCGCCGCGCTGGCCGAGAGGGCGGGCGGCAGCGCCGCGACCGTGTCGGTGAAGCGCGGCTCCGCCTCCTGGGCCACCATCCCGCCGCCCGCGCCGCCGATCGCGGCGGCGCGGCCGCGGGATGCTTGGGCCACAGGGGCGGGGGCCGGCATGGCCATCGCCACCGGCGGCGGGGGAGGAGGCACCGGCATCGCCCCCGTGTCCGGGCGGACCGGCACGCCCTCGGCCACGCGCACCGGCAGTTCCGGCCGGGTCACGCGGATCGGTGCGTAGAGCGGTTGGTGGAAGGCCGCCGGATTGCCGGAGACGAGGGCCAGCCGCACCCCGTCCCAGTCGGCGCCGGAGCGGTTCTCCACCACGGCCCAGCCCTGGATGCGGGCCTCTCCGCCGCCGGGCGGGACGATCATGCGCCAGGACGGCTTCCAGAGCGGCGCCGCCGCCACATAGGACACGGTCACCTCCCGCGCGGCCGTGGCGCCGCGCAGCCGCACCTCCACCAGCCGGGAATCGGCGGCGCGGGCAGAGGCCAGAGCCTCGGCGGCGCGGCGGACGCGGGCGGCCAGGGCCGGGTCGGTCAGCCGCACCCCGTCGCCTTCCCGCAGGGTGACGGTCCGCAGCCCCTCCTCCGTTACCAGGGTGACGCGAAGCGCGGTGCCGCGGGCGTTGGGCTCGCCCACTTCCACGTCCTCGGCATCCGCGAGTCGGCCGGTGACGCCGCCCGCCTCCACCGCCTGGCCCCGCAGGGCCTGGAGCAGGGCGGCGCGGCCCGCGAAGTCCTCGGGGCGCAGGGGCAGGCCGCGGAACGCCTCGGCCGCCAGGTCCTGGGCGGGCAGGCGCACCCCCTCCACCGTGCCGGAGGGGTCGCGGACGAGCAGGCTCTTGAGCACGTCGTCCACGTCCTCGGTCGGGACGCGGAAGGCGAGGGGGGCGTCGGGCGCGAGCGACCCCGCCCGTTCCAGCTGGGCGAGGCCGGCATTGGAGAGGGTCACGACCCGGACGGGCAGGTCCTGCGCCGCGGCCGGCAGGGCGAGGACAAGCAGGGGCAGCACGTGCAGCGGACGCATGGCGGTCTCCCGGAAGGCGGCCGGAGGCTAGACCGACGCGGCGCCGGATGTCCCGACACCGCTCGGTCGCGTGCGTCGCACGAGCGCGGGAGGGCCGCCGGCGGCAGCGCCGCCGACGAGAGGATCAGGAGGCCCGGGCCGTCCGCTCCAGGAGCGACCCGGGCCGGCCCGTCACTCCGGCGCTTCGGCCAGCTCGACCGGGGCGCCGTTGACCGGGGCGCCGTTGACCGGGGTCACTTCCACCCGGGCGACGCCGGCGCGGATCATGTCGAGGTCGGCGGCCAAGCGCGGGCTCAGGTCAATCACCCGGCTCCGGTGGAAGGGACCGCGATCCTCCACCGTGGCGGTGACGGTCCGGCCGTTGTCGAGGTTGGTGACCTGCACGACCGTGCCGAAGGGCAGGGTCCGGTGGGCCACGGAATCCGAGCGCGGGTCGAAGCGCCGGCCATTCGCCATGCGGCGGCCGCTGAAATGCCGGGCGTAGTAGGAGGCGCCTCCTACTTCCCCCTGGGGCGCGGGTGCCGCGGCGGCCGGCGGGGGCGCTGCCGTGGCAGGGGCCGGCGCCGCGTCCATGACGGGCGCGCAGGCGGTGATCAGGAGGCCAGCGAGGAGAGCGTGGCCGGTGGCGAGCCGGCGCGCGGCGCCCGTCAAACCGCGGGGCCCCCGTTCAGCCCCGATACCGGGGGCCGGGCAGCGGTCGAGCAGGCGGAGGAGCAAAGGGTGGTCATGAGGGGGACTTCTCCGTGTCCAGTGTCGGCCCGGTGCGGACCCGCGGGGGCGGGTCAGGGGTGCGCCGGGCGAGGGTGGGTGGCAGTCCTCGGGCAGGGCCCTCGGTGCCGGGGAACCGCGGAAGCGGCTTCGGAGCGCCACCCGGGTTACTGAACACGGATATGCGAGGTCAAGAAACTTTTTCTGAACGTGAGTGTTACATCACGCCCATGCGCGCCAGAAAAACAGGGCGGTCATGGCAGTGCTGAAGGCGATGATCACGCCCCGCAGCACCGTCGCGGGCAGCCGCTGGGCCACCCGGGCCCCGGCATAGCCGCCCAGGATCGCGGCGACCAGCATGATCAGGGTCTGCGGCCAGAAGACCGGTCCTACCATCGCGAAGAGGATCACCGCCACTGCGTTGGCGGCGCTCACCAGCAGGGTGCGGACCGCGCTCATCGCCTTCACGTCGAGATCGCCGAGGATGCCCCACACGGCCATCATCATGATGCCGACCCCGCCCCCGAAATAGCCGGCATAGACCGACAGGACGACCTGCGCCGCGAGCACCGCGCCGGGCCCGATCCGCGTCCGCGCCCGCAGCGCCGCGCCGATCCGCTTGCCGAAGCTGAAGGCAAGGGTGGCCAGGAGCATCAGCCAGGGCAGCAGCCGGTCGAAGGCGGGCTGCGGCGTGACGAGCAGAAGCACCGCGCCCGCGAGGCCGCCCACGACGCTGATGACGAGCAGGGTGCGAAGGCCGATCCCCTCGAAGGAGCGGAAGTCGCGGCGCCAAGCCCAGGCGCTGGCGAGCGTTCCCGGCAGCAGCGCGACCGTGCTGGAGGCATTGGCCGCCACCGAGGGCAGGCCCACGAGGACCATGGCGGGGATGGTGACGAAGGACCCGCCGCCCGCCGCGGCGTTCATGGCCCCCGCGATCAGTCCGGCCACGAGGAGGATGATCGCGTCTTCCATCCGGGCAGCCTGACGGTGTAGGGCCGGAGGTCAATCGCCCCGGCGGCGCGACCAACGCGACCGAGTCTCACGGAGAGGTGTCACCGGGGTAACCGTGTTTGCGGCAGAGAACGCAGGACGGTTTCCACAACCGGCGGTTTCGCGCCGGCCCGAGAATGCGAGGACCCGGCCATGCCAGACCGTTCCGTCCGTCGGGGAAGAGTGCGAGGACGGGCCCTCCGGATGCGGATCCTGGGCGCCTTCCTGGCGGCCGCTGCCGCAGCGCCTGCCCGGGCCGACGTGGTCGAGGTTCCCGGCACCGTCCCCTTCTCCGCCATCCCGGGCTGGGAAGCGGGAACGACGCTCGACGTGCTCCAGCCGATTCTCGCGAGTTGTCAGCGCTGGGCCGCCATGCCCGCCACCTATGCCCTCGGCGGGGACGGGGACATCCAGACCCTGGGCGGCACGCCGGCCCAGTGGCGCACCGCCTGCACCGCGCTGAACCGTGTTTCCCAGACCCTGCCGCCCATGCCGCGGCCGCCCCGCCGGATGCCGCGGCCCCGCACCGCCGCCTTCCGCGCCTTGGAGGAGGCGAAGGCCCAGGCGGTCGTGCAGCGGAACCTCGCCCTGCGCGACGCGCTGGAGACGCATTTCGTCGCCATGCCCGCCGGCACTGGGCTGCTCACCGCCTATTTCGAGCCCGTGCTCCGCGGCGCCCTGGGTCCCGGAGCACCCTTCAGCGTCCCTCTCTACGCCCGGCCGCCGGAGCTGGTGGACAGCCCCCTGCCGCGCGGCCGCCGCAGCTGGGGCGCGCTGCGGGACGGGCGGGTGGAGCCGATGCCCGACCGCGCCGCCATCGGCGCGGGCGCCCTGGCCGGGCGGGGCCTGGAGATCGCCTGGATCGCCGACCCGCTCGATGCCTTCCTCCTGCACATCCAGGGGTCGGGACGGATTCTCCTGGGGAACGGGGCCACGATGCGCCTCGGCTATGCCGGGCAGAACGGGCATCCCTTCCGCTCCGTGTCGGGCCGCGGCGGGCGGACGCTGCGGGAGATGATCTCGGCCGCGGGCGGGCCGGAGGGCGCGAACGCCATCCTCGGCGGCAACCCCTCCTACGTCTTTCTGCGGCGGGTCGAGGGGCTGCGCGACGACCAGGGGCCGATCGGGGCGCTCGGCGTGCCCCTGACGCCGGATCGGTCGGTGGCCGTGGACCGGGAGCATGTGCCGCTCGGCGCGCCGGTCTTCATCGTCCCGAGCGAGGAGGGGCGGCCCCGCAACGCCCCCCCGCCGCCCGCGGCCCGTCTGGCCGTGGCGCAGGACACCGGCGGCATGATCCGCGGCCCGGCCCGGGCCGACCTCTTCACAGGCTGGGGAAGCGAGGCGGGGGCGCGGGCCATGGGCGTGTACCACCAGACCGCGATGTTCGTGCTGCTGCCCCGCCCGGCCGAGGGAACCCTGGTCGCGAGCCGCACGGAGCGGACGCCGCCTGCGGCGGGGCCGCTGCCTTAGTCGGTCCGTCCCCTGGAAGCGAGGGCGTCACTGCCGGTTCGCGCAGCGCCAGCGGCCTTCGACGGTGATGCGCTCCTCTCCGCCATCGGCGGGCCGCAGGTCCCGCAAGAGGAAGCGGCCCTCGGAGAGATCGGTGGGTGGAGGGATCTCGGCGACCGAACCGGGGCCGCTCTCCCAGACACGCCCTCCGGCCGTGAGGCTGACATCGGCCGAAAAGGGCCAGCCCGCATCCCGCTCGACCGGGAACTGAAGCCTGAAGCGGGATGCCGGGGGCAGGCCGTTCGGGTTGAAGCGAACGTGCATGATCGTCGGCAGGAAGCGCGGCGGCGTATCAGGCAGCGGAATGATCCGCACCGTGGTGCATTCGTGCTGCGGGTCGTGCGGATGGGCGTAGGTGCCGCTTCGCGTCACGGCGCCGGTGATGCGGACCTCGATCACCATGTCCGGTGGCGCTTCCGCGCAGGCGCCGGGCAGGAGGGCGAGCAGGAGGGCAAGCGCGACGGGCCGCATGCGCGGAAGGTTCGTGAAGTGCTCGGGTCCGTCAACCGCAGGGCTCGCCGGGGATTGCCGACCCGAACCCCGCCCGCCCTGAATGCCGGCGGTGGGTCAGGAGGGCCGATGACGGCCGGCGGGCCTCCCGGCACCACCTCACGCCAGATCCGAGGATCGGTGCCGCACAGCGCGCAGGCCCCGGCCGGGCGGCTCCCGTCAGTCGTCCCCGAGGGTTTCCGTCAGATAGGCGATGATGCGTTGCGCCCGCTCGTTCCCGGGATCGCCGATCATCAGACGGTAGAGGCGCCTCGCCTCATCCTCGTCATAGCGGCGACGGACGACGACATTCGCCCCGTGGCAGGCCGTGCAGACCTCCCGCGTCAGCGCCGCGCCCGGCCCGGGCGGGAAGGGATAGAGCCGGTCCTCATCCTCGTCCGGCGACGCCGCCCATCCCGTGCCCGCGGCGAGGACCGCCGCGAGAAGCAGAGCCGCGATCCTCATTCCTCGGAAGCGCCCCATTGGGCCTGGGCGTAGTAGGGGTGGCGCTCATAGACCAGCACTCGGACCTCGTGCGCGAGGTTCATCATGCGCCGAATGCCCCACTCGCCATCCGCCGTCCCGAGCGATAGCGCGAGAACGCCGCCCTTGCGCACCCGCCGCAGCGCCAGCTTGCCCTGTTCCGGATCCATCCGCCGGTGGGGGAGCGCGTCCGCCCGGCCGCAGCCGGAGACCAGCGCCGTCACGTCGCGCATGAGGGTATCGTCCGCGGCGATGTCGGGCAGGAGTCCCTGAAGCGCGATGACCCGTTTGTCCGCATCGTAGCTGAGCTTCACCTGCCCCGCGCCGGGCAGGCGGAAGCCGGCCTCATGGCCGGCCAGGTTCAGCTCCTTCAGCACGCCGCGATCGGCATAGGCCCGGAGAACCGCGGACAGGACGTCTTCGGCGTCCTCCACACGCGGAGCGGCTGGTCGATCCACCCGCTCCGCCACCATCCCGGCCGTGGCCATCAGTGGTAGTACGCCATCACGCCCGGCTCGACCTTGCCCAGGAAGCCCGGCGCGAACTGCTCCCGCACCCAGAATTCCTTCCGGCCCTGGCAGTTGATAACGGAGGGGATGCCCTCCCGCTCCGCGATCCGGTAGGCGCGCTCCAGCGCCGGGCGGAACTGGTCGGGCGTGCGGACATACTCGCCATGGGCGCCGAGGCCCTCCGCGACCTTGTCGTAGCGAAGGTTCTCCTGGAACACGTGGAGCGGGGAGCGGACATTGCTGTCCCGCGCGGCCAGCCAGGTGCCCCAGGCGTTGTTGTTGTAGACGATGACGACGGCGGGCATGCGGTACTTCGCCAGCGTCTCCATCTCGAAGCCCGTGTAGCCGAAGCCCGCATCGCCGGTGATCGCGATGAGCGGCGCCCCCTTGCGGACGGATTGCGGGCCGGCGCCGAGCTGCACGGCCGCGCCGACGCCCACTGTGTAGCCCACATCCGGTCCGATCGCGCCGTACTGATAGGCGCCGTTGCAGATCTGGCCCGGCCCATGGGCCTGCAGGAAGCGCCGGGTGTAGCGGGCGATGCCGAAGCCGCCGGAGACGACGGCCGTCTGCTCCCGAGGAATGTTGCCGGCATAGAGGAAGTCACCGAGCTCCTTCGCGATGACGGCCGGGTGGACGGCATCGCGGTAGCCGGCACCGGCGCGGTAGAGTTCCGCGTTCTCCTCGTCGAACTTGCGGCGCGCCGCCGCGACCTCGGACAGCCAGCCGTCGCGGGACCCGCGCGGCAGGGCTTCGGCCAGGGCCTCTAGCGCCATCTTCTCGCAGGAGACGAGGCCGACATCGATCGGCAGGTTGCGCCCGATGTCGTTCGCGTCCGGGTCGATGCGGATGTACTTCGCGTCAGGCCCGAAGGCGAACTCGCCGGGGTTCGGCATGCAGTACTGGCCGACCAGGATCACCAGGTCCGCACTCGCGTAGCAACCCGGCGCCGCGCTGGCCGAGAGCGGGTGGGAATCGGGAAAGTGGCCGCGGGACGGGCCGCTCTCGGTCACCGGTATCTGGGCGTGCTCGGCGAAGAGGCGCAGCGCGTCCCAGGCGCGGGAGTAGAAGACGCCCGTGCTGGCGACGAGGATCGGCCGCTCGCTCCGCGCGATCAGGTCGACGGCGCGGCGGACATCGGCCGGGGCGGGCGCGGGCCGCGCCTCCGTGCGGTAGCGCGCCCGGTCCACCATGCGCGCGACGTCGCGCGGGTTGCGGAAGCGGTGCTGCGCCACCTCCTTGACGAAGTCGAGATGCACGGGCCCCGGAACGCCGGTGCGCAGCGCCCGGAAGGCGTAGCCCGCATATTCGTGGATGCGGTTCGCCTGGATGATCCGCTTGCCGTACTTCCGGATGCCCTCGGTCACGGGCTGCTGGTACATCAGCTGGATCCCGGCTTCCGTGTCCTCATCCGCCAGCGCCATGTTCGAGGCGAGGAAGAGAAGCGGCGTGCGACAGGCATTCGCCGCGGCCAGCGAGCCGATCATGTTCGTGAAGCCCGGGCCTTCGGTGCCGGAGGCTGCAGCAACCTCGCCCGTCACGCGGATGAAGGCGTCGGCGGCGCTGCACATCGCGCCTTCATGGCGGCCGGAGAAGGCGGGGACGCCCTGCTCGGCGATGGCGTGGATGACCTCGTAATTGCCGGGGCAGCAGAACAGGGCGGCGAGCCCCTCGGCCTTGCAGGCGCGCGCGAAGATATCGGCGCCCGTCATCGGGAAGTCGCGCTGAGGCAGGGTCGCGGCCGCCCGGTTGGCCACCTCCTGCGGAACGCTCGGGCCGGGAACGGGTTCGGCGGCGGCCGGCGTAGACGGTGGCGACTGCGCGAGGGCCGTCCCGGCGCTCGCGGCCGTGCCGGCCGCGATGGCCGTGGCGCGAAGGAAATCGCGGCGGAAGTTCCCAGCGGGCTTCCGGTCATCCTGATCGCTCAATGTACGCCCCTCCGATGGCCTGGCTTTGTGCCGGCCTTCTTCGAACTCTTGTTTCCGTCAGTTTCACATGAGTTCAGCCCCCTCCTGCCACCCCTCAGGCGCAGGACTCTCGAATCGGTGATCGACCAGGGGTTGTGGAACCGGTCCTCGGCACCCTCCCGTGTCGTTGGCACCACGCCGGCCCTGCGCAGACTTGCCGATCCCGCACTGCCTGCCCTGAATGGACCCGGGGACGGGAGTTCGGATGGCCACGGGCGGACGCTACGGCGTGGAGATGCGTGCGGCCCTGCCGGCCGATGCCGCTGAGATCGCGGGGCTGCTCGCCGGGACCGAGAGGCCCGCCGATGTCCGCCAGGTCGCAGCCCGGCTGGACACGGTGCTGCATGATCCCTCCGGCGCCTCCCTGGTGGCGACCGGCTGGAACGGCGCGGTGATCGGGCTGGCCGTGTTGCACTGGCACCCGGTGCTGCGGGCCGACAGGCCCCTGGCGCGGCTGACGGCGCTGATCGTGGCCGGGGAGGAGCGCCGGCGCGGCGTGGGCCGGCTGCTGATCAAGGCGGCATCGCAGGCGGCGCGGCAGGCCGGCTGCGATTTGCTTCTCGCCGAGGAGGGCGACGCGCCCGGCTTCTTTCAGGCCCTTGGCTTCCAGCCCGGCGCTATGGGCGTGGTTCGGGCGCTGCGGAAGCGTTCGGGCGACGGATAGCGTCCCGGACCGCCGCTCCCGCGGCGCGTCAGACGAGGGCGCCCGCCGCCCCGGCCGGTGCCTCGCCGCGGGAGGGGTCGGTGAGGGACCGGGTCTCCGGCCGCCCGTGCACCGCGACCGTGCCGAGCGTGACCAGCGCGTCCCGCAGCGCGTCCCGGAGCAGGCGCACGTCCCGGATCCGTCCGAAGCTCGGCCGGTAGAAGAGGGCGACGTCCCGCCCCGGCGTGGCGGACCGGATCAGCCGATAGGCCACCATGTCGTCCAGCAGCGTGCCCACCTGCACCGCCAGCTGGGGCAACAGCGCGAGGCCCATGCCCGCGCTGACCATCTGCCGCAGCGTCTCGACGCTCGCGGCCTGGAGCGCGGCGCCGGACTGCGCGGCCTGGTGGCTGCCGGGCACGAGCCGCAACACCTGGTCGCGCAGACAGTGGCCCTCGTTCAGCAAGATGAGCTCGTCCGCCGCGATGTCCTCCAGCCGCACGCGCTCCGCCACTGCCAGCCGGTGGTCGCGGGGAACGGCGAGGACGAAGCTCTCGTGAAAGAGCGGCAGCTCCGACAGCTCGATGTCGCGGATGGGGGAGGCGGCGACGATGGCGTCCAGCTCCCCGCTCTCCAGCCCGCGAACGAGGCCGGCCGTCGTCCCTTCGGTCAGCATCAGGCGCAGCCGCGGGAACCGCTCCCGCAGCGGGGCGAAGATGACGGGCGCGAGGTAGGAGCCGAGGGTGCTGATGACGCCGAGCCGGAAGGGGCCGCCCAGCGGCTCCCCGCCGGACTGCACCATGTCGAGCAGGCGGCGGCCCTCGGTCAGGATGGCGCGGGCCTGGGCGAGCACGCCCGTGCCGGTGTCGGTCACCATCACGCTGCGGCTGGCGCGCTCGAAGACCTGCACGCCGAGATAGTCCTCCAGCTTGCGGATCTGGGCGCTGAGGGTGGGCTGGCTGACGGAGCAGGCCGCGGCCGCCTTGCCGAAATGAAGGTGGTCGCCGACGGCGACGAGGTATTCGAGGTCCCGGAAGCTCAGCCCCGCGAGGTTCATGCGGCGTGACCCGTTGACGGGCGGCGCGCACCGTCCGTCAGCGCTTCTCTCTGCGGCATGTCCTGCATGGCCAGACTATTCCACCGGCGCGACGGCGGGGGCAAGCGGCGCGCCGCCCCGGTGCGCGGGGAAGGGCCGGGGCGTCGCCGCAGAGCCGTGCGCGCAAAAGAAAAGGCGCCGGGCCCTTTGGGGGCACCGGCGCCATCCGTTCCGCGCGTCCCGAAGGACCGACGGATCAGATCGAGTCCTTCAGCTCCTTGGCGGGGCGGAAGGCGATCTTCTTGCTCGCCGCGATCTCGATCGTGGCGCCGGTGGCGGGGTTGCGGCCCGTGCGCGCGGGGCGGGCGCGGACCTGCATGATGCCGAGGCCGACGATGCGGACTTTCGTGCCGCTGCGCAGGTGGTCGCCGATGCTCTGGATGAAGTCGCCCAGCATCGCCTCCGCCTGGCGCTTCGGCACCTCGTGGCTCTCCGCGATCTGCGCCGCGATCTGCTTCAGGCTGACCGCCGCCGCGGCCGCCGCGCCACCCTTGGCCGCCGCGGCCTTCGGGGGAGCCTTCGCCGCCGCGGCCTTCGCCGGAGCCTTGCCCGCCGGGGCCTTGGTTGCTGCCTTTGCCATGTCTCGGTCGCCTCTCACCGTGCTGTTGGACGAAGAAAACACGAGGTTGCGGCCCCAACAATAGGGGCCTGTGCGCCTTGGGACACGACTCGGCGTCCGCTGTGTCTTTGGCGCCAGCATTGGACGGGCTCCAGGCGATTCGGTGCCGTGATTCAGGGCAGATTCGGCCGGATCCGAGGCCGGAGCGCCGCTTTTCGCACATGCGGGATCTGCGCTGTCGGTCAGATCCCGGACCGAAACGGGGGCTGCCGATCGACGAATCGTCGGACGACTCGCACTCCTGGCGACGGCAGGCTGCGCGCGCGGCCCCGGGGGGGAGAAGGAGTTCTCTCCCCCCGGACCCCCACACATCTTCTTCTTCAAAGCTGCCGCGCGCGGCAGAGACGGGGACGCCCGCGACCGCGACGTGTCGGCCCGGAAGGGGGGGATGACGGTGCGGGGCGGCGGCTCAGAAGGCGTAGAGCCGTGCCGGATTGTCCACCAGGATCGCCCGCCGGACCGCTTCATCGGGCGCCCAGTCCGCCAGCAGGTCCAGCAACGGCGCCTCGTCCGGCTTCGGGCGGGGCGCGTTCGGGTGCGGCCAGTTCGATCCCCACACCATGCGCTCCGGCGCCGCCTTCACCAGCGCCCGCGCCACGGTCGAGACATCTTCGTAACCCGGCGCGCCGCGGCGCGACGTGCCATAGGGCGAGGACAGCTTCACCCAGCACCGCCCCGTCTCCAGCAGGCGGAGCAGCGCCCGCACCGGCTCGGCCTCTGGCGGCACCGGCTCGTGGAAGCGGCCGATATGGTCGATCACGAACGGGCAGGGCAGGGCCCGCAGCGTTGCCTCCCGCAGGGGCAGGTCGCCGCCGTCGAACTGCATCTGCACGTGCCAGCCGAGCGGCGCCACGCGCGCGGCCAGGGCCGGCAGCTCCTCCCAGGTCACCACGGCGCCCGGCAGCATGAAGGTTCGCGCACCGCGCGCTCCGGCGGCGTGCAGCCGGGAGAGCTCCTCCTCGGTGATCTCGGGCCGCACCGACACCACGGCGCGCGCGGCGCCCAGCGCGGCGACCGCGTCCAGGGTGCAGCGATTGTCCGTGCCGTAGGCGGTCGGCTGCACCACCACCGTGCGGTCCAGCCCGAGGCGCTCCTTCACCGCCCGGTAGCCCGCCAGGTCGCGCTCGAAGGGCACGGGGCTCGGGTTGCTGGCGGCCACGGGATACCGGTCCGGCGGACCATAGATATGCATGTGGCAATCGGTCGCGCCGGAGGGCACGGCGATCCTGGGCGTCTCGGGCATGATTCCTCCCGGCGCAGCCAAGCCCGGCGGCCCGGCCCTGTCCACCGGCCCACCCCTCTCCTATCGTTCGCGGCAAGGATCGGGGGAGGGGTTGGGCATGACCGGACGCAGGGGATTCCTGGCCGGGGCCGCGGCGCTGCTGGCCGGCCCCGCCGCTGCCCAGCCGGCCTGGGAGCCCGCGCGCCCCGTGCAACTCATCGTCGGCTTCGCGCCGGGCGGCGGCGCCGACCTCGCGGCCCGGGCGATCGCGGAGTCCGCGACCCCCTTCTTCCCGACGCCGCTGGTCGTCATCAACCGGCCCGGGGCGGGCGGCGCCATCGCGGCCCAGGCCGTGGCGGGCATGGTGCCGGACGGGCTGAACCTCCTCGTCGGCGGGGGGAGCGAGAGCACCTCGCTCCCCGCCTTCCGGGAACTGCCCTACGACCCGAAGACCTCGTTCCGGGCCATCATCCGGCTGACGCGCCAGCCGCTGCTCGTGGTGGCGAAGCGGGACGGGCGCTTCCTCGACCTCCGCGCGGCGGTGGAGGCGGCGCGGCGGGACCCGGGCGCGATCTCCCACGCGTCCTCGGGCATCGGGTCCATCTACCACGCGGTCTTCGTGCTGCTGGGGCAGGCGGCCTCGGTGGAGTGGCTGCACGTGCCCTTCTCCGGCGGCGCGCCCTCGCTCCAGGCGCTGATGGCCGGGACGGTGGACCTAGCCGTGCTGGCGCCGGAGGAGATGGCCGGCCTCGCCGCGGCGGGGGAGATCCGGCCGCTGGCTGTCGCGTCGGAGGAGCGCATTCCCTCCCATCGCGACGTGCCGACCATGCGGGAACTCGGCTGGGACGTGGTGGCGGAGAACATGAAGGGCCTCTGCGGCCCCGCCGGGCTGTCGGACGCGGTGGCGCGATCCATCCACGACCGGGTGCGGCGCGGCATGCAGGGCCCGGCCTGGGCGAACTTCCTGCAGCGGACCAACGCGATGGACGGCTACCTCGACGGGCCCGGATTCCAGGCGGCGATGGATGCCGTCTACGACGCGCTGCGCCGCACCATCCGGCGCCAGTAGGCGCGTCCGCCGCGTCACGCTCGCGGCAGGGCGGCCCCGGGCGCATCCCGCCCGCCCTTGCGCCCCGCCGCCGCCGCCCCGACCTTGCGGAGCATGAGCGGCACCCGACCCCACGACTTCGACCTCTTCGTCATCGGGGGCGGCAGCGGCGGCGTCCGAACCGCCCGCATCGCGGCCTCCCACGGCGCGAAGGTCGGCATCGCGGAGGGCCGCTTCTGGGGCGGCACCTGCGTCAACGTGGGCTGCGTGCCGAAGAAGCTGATGGTCAACGCCGCCGAGTACGGCCGCTGGGCGCAGGAGGCGGCCGCCTTCGGCTGGTCCCTCGGGGAGGCGAGCCACGACTGGGGCACCCTCGTCCGCGCCCGTGACCTGGAGGTGAACCGCATCTCCGGCATCTACAAGGGAATGCTGGGGAATGTCGGCGTCACCACCTTCGACTGCAACGCCCGCTTCACAGGCCCGCACGAGCTCCTGGCCGGGGAGCGGCCGATCAGCGCGGATCGCATCCTCATCGCCGTCGGCGGCCATCCCGTGCGGCCGGACATCCCGGGGGCGGAGCACGCCCTCATCTCCGACGACATGTTCACCCTGAAGGAGATGCCGCGCCGCGTGCTGATGGTGGGCGGCGGCTATATCGGGCTGGAATTCGCCTCCATGCTGCACGGGCTGGGGGCGGAGGTGACCCTGGCCTACCGCCAGTCCCTGCCGCTGCGCGGCTTCGACCACGAGCTGCGGGAAGCCGCCGCCGAGGCGCTGGCGGCCGACGGGCTGACGATCCTACCCGGCGAGACCCCGGCCGAGATCACCCTCGACGGCGAGGCCCGCCGCGTCCGCATGGTCGGCGGCAAGGTGGTGGAGGCGGACGCCGTCTTCTTCGCCACCGGCCGCACGCCCAACACGCGGGGCCTGGGCCTGGACGCCGCCGGCGTCGTCGCGCGGGAGGGCGGGGCGATCGCGGTGGACGATGACCACGCGACGAACGTGCCGCACATCTACGCCCTGGGCGACGTGACGGACCGGGTGAACCTGACGCCCGTGGCCACCGCCGTCGGCCACGCCCTGGCCGATACGCTGTTCGGCAATCGCCCGCGCCATGCGTCGTATGAGAACGTGCCGAAGGCGGTCTTCACCTCCCCGCCGATGGCGAGCGTCGGGCTGACCGAGGACGAGGCCGCCGCCCGCGGTCCCGCCGAGATCTACACCGCCCGCTTCACGCCCCTGCGGCACACGGTCACCCGGAACACGGGCAAGCGCGCCCTGATGAAGCTGGTGGTCGAGGCCGGCTCGGGCCGCCTGCTCGGCGCCCACATGCTGGGGGAGGACGCGCCCGAGATCATGCAGGGCATGGCGGTGGCCGTGGTGAACGGCCTGACCAAGGCGCAGCTGGACGCCACCATCGGCATCCACCCGACCGCGGCGGAGGAGTTCGTCACGATGCGGGTGCCCACCCGGCGGGTGGGGGACGGGGTGGCGAAGGCGGCCTGACGCCTACCCCACGAAGGCGATCCAGCGGCCCGCCAGCACCGCCGCGACCCAGAGGATCAGGGAGGCCGCCGCGGCGGCCCGCACCGCCGCCTCCACCGACCCGCCATCCAGGGCGCGCCGCCATCCCCCGCCGATCCGCAGCATCAGCACGTTCACCAACCCCAGCGCGACCAGCCCGAGCTTTGTCAGGAAGGCCGGGTTGGCCGCGTATTCCGCTGGCCGCACGCTGAAGAGCAGCAACCCGGTCCCGATCGCCGCCGCGAGCCCCGTCGCGGCCACCCGCACCAGCGGCGGCCCCAGCACGGCCAGGGGCGCCCGCCGGAAGGCGCCGAGCACCCGCGCATCCAGCGTCGCGATCGCCCCGACGAGCAGCCCGATGCCGAGGATATGCGACGCGTTCACCGCGGCGTAGAGCGCCGGCCATCGCCGCAGCGCCGCGGCGACGGGCGATCCCGCCGCCGCGGCCCAGAGGTCGGCGTCCAAGCCCGTTCAGCCGCGCCCGATGCGCTCGGGATAGATGTCGAAGCGCCGGTCGCCCACGGTGACCCGCACCGCCTTCAGCCGCCGCTCCCCCTGGTTGAGGGAGCGGTTGCCGAGCGCCACCACCGGGTCGCCTGGCCGGGCCACGCCTTCCACGAAGCCGGCGCGGCTGGTCTGGCTGGGGTTGCCCAGTTCCACGGTCCAGGTGCCCTGGTCCGCCGTCTCGACGCGCAGGGTCGGGTGAGGCGGCGCGATGGTGACCTGCCGGATGGTGCCGGTCAGCGTCGTCTGCTCGCCCTCCGCCCAGCCCCAACCGTGATGGGCCTGCGCCCCGGCGCCGAGAAGGGTGAGGGCGGATCCGCCCAGGAGTGCTCGTCGGTTCATTCTCGCCTCCGCTTAGATGAACGGGATGTCATCTAGGGCGGCCCGGCCGGAAACACAGGCAGGCCGGGTGGCAGAAACGGGGACGGCCGGCACCGGCGTGGCGATCCCGGCCATGGCGGCCCCTTCCAAGTGGGCCCGGCGGGGCGGGCGTGCGAAAACCTTGCGGCGGGGCCGTCCCGGACTATGGTGCCCGGCCGGCCCGGGAGGGGCCGCCCACGGTTGGACCTGCACAATGAACGCCCGCAACTGGCACCCCGCATCCTGGCGCGACATGCCGATCCGGCAGGTGCCCGAATACCCCGACGCCAACGCCCTCCGGGCGATGGAGGCGAAGCTCGCCCGATACCCCGTGCTCGTTTTTGCGGGTGAGGCGGACCGCCTGAAGGCCGCGCTGGCCGAGGCGGGGGAGGGGCGGGCCTTTATCCTTCAGGGTGGCGACTGCGCGGAATCCTTCGCGGATTTCACCTCCAACACCATCCGCGACACCTTTCGGGTGCTGCTGCAGATGGCGGTCGTGCTGACCTTCGGCGGCGGCCTGCCCGTGGTGAAGATGGGCCGCATGGCCGGGCAGTTCGCCAAGCCGCGCTCCTCCGACACGGAGACGCAGGGCGGCGTGACGCTGCCCTCCTATCGCGGCGACATCATCAATGGCGCGGCGTTCACGGCGGAAGCCCGCATCCCCGACCCCGCGCGGATGGAGTTCGCCTACATGCAGGCGGCGGCGACGCTGAACCTGCTGCGCGCCTTCGCGACAGGCGGCTACGCCGACCTGCACGAGGTGCATCGCTGGAACCTCGGCTTCGTCGCCCGCTCCCCGCTGGCCGACCAGTATGCCGACCTGGCGCGCCGCATCGACGAGACGCTGCGCTTCATGGCCGCCTGCGGCATGAACAGCGGGAACGCGCCGCAGATCCGCGAGACCGACTTCTACACCGGCCACGAGGCGCTGCTGCTGCCCTTCGAGCAGGCGCTGACCCGCGATCCCTCCACCCATCCGGGCAAGTGGTACGCGACCTCCGCCCATTTCCTCTGGATCGGCGACCGCACGCGGCAGCTGGACGGCGCGCATGTCGAGTTCCTGCGCGGCGTGTCGAACCCGATCGGCATGAAGGTCGGGCCGAGCCAGGAGGCGGAGGACCTGATCCGCCTGACCGAGCGGCTGAACCCGCTCAACGAGGCCGGGCGCCTGACCCTCATCGTCCGCATGGGCGCGGAGAAGGTGCAGGAGAAGCTGCCGCCGCTGATCCGCGCGATCCAGCGCGCGGGGCGAAAGGTCACCTGGGTCTGCGACGCGATGCACGGCAACACGCACTCCGTCGGCGCCTACAAGACCCGTTCCTTCGATGCGATCCTGAAGGAGGTGCGCGGCTTTTTTGACGTCCACCACGCCGAGGGCACCTGGCCCGCCGGCGTGCACGTCGAGATGACGGGTCGCGACGTGACGGAATGCCTCGGCGGTGCGCATCGGCTGAGCGAGGCCGACCTGTCCGGCAACTACGCCACCTTCTGCGACCCCCGGCTGAACGCCGAGCAGTCGTTGGAGCTGGCGTTCCTCGTTGCGGAGGAGCTGAAGTCCCGCCGCGCCGATGCCACCGGCCTGCCGATGCGGGCCGCCCAGTAAGATGGACCACCCGCTGACCCCGGAGGACGCGACCGAGGCCGACATCTCGGCGCGCACCGACAGCTACTTCAAGCGCACCAAGGCGATCGTCACCCGCTTCGGCGATTGCCGCGTCACCTACGCCATCTTCCTGCGCCGGCCCGTGGTCTCCGCGCCGCGGCTGATGCTGGACTGGCTGGAGGGCGTGTCCCGCCTGCGGGACGCGCCCTTCGAGGTGGAGCTGATGCACAAGGAGGGCACCTGGGTCGGCGCGGGCGATCCCATCCTCTACGTCACCGGCTCCTTCGTGCATCTCTCGGACCTGGAGACGCTGCTGCTCCAGAAGCTCGGCGCGGCCTGCGTCGCGGCGCACAACGCCTACCAGATGTGCCTCGAGCTGCCGCACGTCCCCTTCCTGGCGATGGAGGCGCGGCACTGCGCCGGGGCGGAGATGCAGGAGCTGATGGCCTATGCGGCCTCGGTCGGCGGCGCCGCGGCGAAGTCGGAGGGGGCGCAGGGCTTCATCGGGAACGCCAATGACGCGACGGCGCATTACTACGGCTCGCCGCGCGGCCTCGGCACCATGCCGCACGCCCTGATCGGCTATGCGGGCTCCACGCTCCGCGCCGCCGAGATGTTCCACGAGACCTTCCCGGACCAGAACCTGACGGTCCTGACCGACTACTTCGGACAGGAGGTCACGGACGGGCTCGCCGTCTGCCGGCGCTTTCCCGACCTCGCCGCTGCCGGCCGGATGGCGGTGCGGCTGGACACCCATGGCGGACGCTTCCTGGAAGGGCTGGACCCGCAGGAATCCTATGCCGTGTTGGAGCGCCACGTGCCCGGCGCCATCCGCCGCTACCGCAGCGACGCGGAGCTGCGCCACCTGGTGGGCACGGGCGTCTCCGCCGCCGCCATCTGGCGGATGCGCGACGCGCTGGACGAGGCCGGCTTCCCGAAGGTGCGGATCATCGCCTCCTCCGGGTTCGG
This sequence comes from Muricoccus radiodurans, assembly GCF_050154705.1. GTDB lineage: Bacteria > Pseudomonadota > Alphaproteobacteria > Acetobacterales > Acetobacteraceae > Roseomonas > Roseomonas radiodurans. Next base: position 5,662,256 of record NZ_CP189561.1, read on the forward strand.
CGTCTCCAAGTGCCGCGTCATGGCGGAGGCGAAGGCGCCGGTGGACGTGGTGGGCACCGGCTCCTTCATCCCGGAAGCCTGGGGCGAGACCTACGCCACGGCGGACATCGTCGCCTATGACGGCGTGCCGCGCGTGAAGGTCGGGCGCGAGTTCCTTTTGCGCGGGGCGAAGGCCTAGACGCTCTCCCGACCACCGCCCATGGCGGGGCGGGAACGGCCCGGTGACGGGGCAGCCCTTCTCGCTGCCGCAGTCCCGGGACCGTGCATTCGGCCCTGAGAACCGCGCCCGCCCCATCTCATCAGTGCCCCGATTCCGGAGTTCCCGCGATGTCGCTCGCGCTCTACGGCCACCCCTTCTCCTCCTACACGCAGAAGGTCCTCATCGCGCTCTACGAGAACGCCACGCCCTTCGAGTTCCGCCCCATCGGGCCGGAGACACCGGAGCACGTGGCCGAGTGGGTGCGGCGCTGGCCGATCCGCAAGATGCCGCTCCTGCTGGACGGCGACCACGACATCGTCGAGACGAGCATCATCGTCGAGTATCTGCAGATCGCGCATCCCGGCCCGGTGACGCTGATCCCCGCCGACCCGATGGCGGCGCTGGAGGTGCGCTTCCTTGATCGCTTCTTCGACCTGCACGTGATGAACGCGGCGCAGCACGCGGTGGACGGCGCCCTGACCGGCGATCCGGTGAAGCGCGCGGACGGGATGGCGATGGCGCAGGAGAAGCTCGGCCGTGCCTACGCCTGGCTGGAGGAGCGGGTCTCCGGCGCGGGCTGGGCCGCGGGCGAGAGCTTCACCCTCGCGGATTGCGCGGCCGCGCCGTCCCTCTTCTATGCGGACTGGACGCATCCGATCCCGGAGACCTGCCCGTCCCTGCGCGCCTATCGCGCGCGGCTGCTCGCCCGCCCGTCCTTCGCCCGGGCCGTGGAGGAGGCGCGGCCGTTCCGGCCTCTCTTCCCGCTCGGCGCGCCGGACCGGGACTGATCGTCCCGCGCCCGGCGCCCGCGGATCAGTTCAGCGCGCTCCGCCGAACCTCGCCGCTCCGCGCCTCCTGCGCCTGCGCGTCCGTCACGGGGTCGAGCACGTAGATGAGGATGCCCTGCTGCATCCCCTCCGCCTTCACGGTGAAGACGCCGTCCACGGTGAAGGACGCGCCCTGGCGGGCGTAGCCGCGCGTGACGGAGACCTGCAGCTTCTCCGGCTGGTCCGTGTTCACGAGGAGCAGGTCGCGATCCTGGTCGACGGAGAAGCCGGCCCCCGTTGCCTGCGCCGCCGTCACGCGCAGCGACACCATGCGGTTCACGTGGTCCGCCACGAAGCGGCCGAACGTCGCGGCGTTGCCGCGCGTCAGTGTCCCGTGCAACTCGTCCACCGCGCCGCGCGTCTGGGCGCGCGCCGCGACGGCCGCGAGGAGCAGCGACCCGCTGGCCAGGACTCCCCGGCGCCCGATCGGATGCGTCATGCCGCGTGCCTCTCTTCCATGCGGGGAAGATGTGGTCCGTCGGCGCGGCGGATGCGCCGCCTCCTCAACCGATGGTGATGCGGATACCGCCCGCTCTCACCGCATCGACACGCCCGCGCGCCCCGCGGCCTGCTGCTGCCGGATCAACGCCTGCTCCTGCCGCGCGCCCTCGGCATCGGTGAAGAAGGTGAAGATGGCGAAGCGGCGGCCCTGGGTGACGGGCCGCGCCTCGTGCAGCAGGTCGCAGCCGAAGATGGCGGCGCCGCCGGCCGCGGGCTCGTACTCCTCCGTCCCAAATTCGGGGAAGCGCAGCGTCCCCCCGGAATAGGCGCCGGTGTTCAGGTTGAGGCTCATCGCGAAGCGGCGATGTGCGGTGAAGGGCGTGCGGTTGTCGCGGTGCGCGCCGAAGGCGCCGGCATCGGCCGCGTCATAGCAGCCGATCCGCGGTGCCTCGAAGGAGGCGGGGACGAAGCGGTAGGCACGCGCCATCTCCGGCACCACCCGCCGTTCGATCCGCTGCCGAAAGGCGGCGTAGAGGTCGCGGTCGTCCAGCCACACATCGGCGCGGCGCTTCAGCCGCGCCGCGGCGGCGGCCGCGTCCGCCCCGCCGGAGACGCGGTCCCGCGCCTTCTCGCCGCGCTCCCAGTGGGCCAGCAGGGCGGCGATGAGCGGCGGGTCCAGGATGTCGGGCACCAGCAGCACGGGCGCGCCGCCGCGGCGGATCGGCACTGGGGGAGAGGGTTCCGGAACCCAGTCCAGGGCGTCGCGCAGCGCCTCCTCCGCCGCGCCGCGGACGACGTGGCCCAGTCGTCCGCGCGGGGTGATGACGGCAGCGCCGCCGCCCTCCAGCCCAAAGGCGCGGCTGAACTTCCCGGGCTGGTCGAAGAGGCGCAGCGGCCCCTGGCCCGGCGCGCGGGAAGGGGCGGTGCCGGCGATGACGACCAGCATCGCATCGCGCGCCTTCAGCGCCGCCTCCGCCTCCTTCAGCACGGCGGGGGAGGGCGGCGTCCCGAAGAGCAGCACCCGGTGCTGGCCGGCGATCCCCTGGTGCATGAGGTCGAAGCCCTCCCCGTCCTCGCCGGGCAGCACGATCGGGGGCAGGTGGTCTCCGGGGACCAGCGGGGGACGGTCGCTCATGCCCGCCTTGTCCCGCAGGGCAGCCCCGCGCGCCAGGGATTTGCCGCCGGCCGGCTTCTTGCCTGACCCTGCGGCCATGTCTCCTTCTCCGACGACCGGCGGCGGCGCCCAGCGCGAGCGCCGGATCGGCTTTCTCTGCGCCTTCGCCGTGCTCTTCATCTGGGCGGGGTTCCTCCTCTCCGGTCGGCTGGCAGCGAAGCAGAGCTTCACGCCCTGGGACGTCGTGGCGCTGCGCTATGCCGGCGCCTTCGTGACGGTGCTGCCGCTGGTGGCCATCCACGGCCTGCCGCGTCCGGGAATCTGGCGGGCGGCCGGGCTGGTGGTGCCGGCGGCCTTCGTGTTCCCGCTCCTGGCCTATGTCGCCTTCGGCTTCGCGCCGGCCTCCCATGCCGGGGTCATGCTGCCGGGGATGCTGCCCTTCCTGACCGCGGCCCTCGGCGCCGCCTTCCTGGGGGAGCGCTGGACCCGGCGCCGGGTCCTCTCCCTGGCCGTGGTGGCCTGCGGCGTCGGGCTGCTGGCGGCCGACACCTTCGGCGGGCATCCCGGCGCGTGGCGCGGGGACCTGCTCTTCCTCGCGGGCGCCCTGGGCTGGTCGGTCTACACGCTGCTGGTGCGGCTCTGGCGGATCACCGCGCTGGAGGCGACGATCCTGATCGGCATCTGGGCGGCGCCGGTCTTCCTGCCGCTCTGGTGGCTGGCGCTGCCGAGCAACCTGGCCGCCATCCCCTGGCCCGTGGCCCTGGGACAGATGGTCTGGCAGGGCGCCTTCGCCGTGGTGCTGGCCGGCTTCCTCTTCACCCGGGCGGTCACGGCCCTCGGCGCGGCGACCACCACCAGCATCACCGCCGTGGTCCCGGCCATGGCGGCCCTGGCGGCCTGGCCCCTGCTGGACGAGCCGCTGGGATGGGCGGGTCTGGCGGGCATCGCGCTCGTCTCGGCGGGGATGGTGCTCGGCGTGGTGCGGCCGGCCGCGCCCTGACGCGCGTTCCATGCCCCCTTTCGTTGACCCCCGGGGGACGCGTCCCTAGGTTCCGCCCCCCATGCCCCAGACCCCCGCCCGCCCGTGAGCGACGCCCCGCCCGCCTCCGCCCCGTCCGGCCCCTATGTCCGCATCAAGGACCTCTCGGGCGGCAACGGGGACGAGCCGGTGGAGGAGATCCGTGGCTTCCCCGACATTGCGGAGGCCGCGACCTTCGCCCGCCGCTACGTCCGCGACAGCATCGAGCGGTGCCGCACCAAGGGCGCGGACACGGACGCCGTCCTCGCGGCCTGGTTCGCCTTCGGGGAGGACGCGGAGGCTGTGGAGCCGGGCGGGGAGGGCTGGACATCGGCCGCCGAGATCCGCGCCTTCGCCGCGAGCGCGCCCCGCACGAGGGCCGAGCGCGACTGGCGCGCCCTTGATCCCCGCCGCCGCGGCGAGGATGAGGGCGGGGAGGAGGAGGCGTGAAGGTCCGCTTCGCCCCCAGCCCCACCGGCTGGCTCCATGTCGGCAATGCCCGCCCGGCCCTGGCCAACTGGCTGGAGGCCCGCAAGCGCGGCGGCACCTTCGTGCTCCGCCTGGACGACACGGATACCGGCCGCAGCAAGCCGGAATTCGCCCAGGGGATCGAGGAGGACCTGCGCTGGCTCGGCCTGAACTGGGATGACTTCTTCCGTCAGTCCGACCGCCTGGACCGCTACTCGGCCGCTGCCGAGACGCTGAAGGCCAAGGGCCTGCTCTACCCCTGCCTGGAGAGCGAGGAGGAGCTGAACTTCAAGCGGGAGCAGCGCCGGAAGCAGGGCCGCGCGCCCATCTACGACCGCGCCGCGCTGAAGATGACGTCGGACCAGCTCTCCCGCGCCATCGCGAACGGCAAGACGCCGTACTGGCGGTTCAAGCTCTCGGGCCGGACCATCGGCTGGCAGGACGGCGTGCTCGGCGACCGCCACGTGAAGCTGCCCAGCCTGTCCGACCCCGTGCTGGTGCGGGCGGACGGGTCCTTCCTCTACACCTTCACCTCCGTCGTGGACGACCTGGAGACGGGGATCACCCATGTCATCCGGGGCGAGGACCACGTCACCAACACCGGCATCCAGATCGACATCCTGGAGGCCCTGTCCGGCCGCCCGAACCGCATCCACTTCGCCCACATGCCCCTGCTGACGGATGCGGAGGGCGGGCCGCTGTCCAAGCGCCTGGGCTCGGTCTCCCTGCGCCAGTTCCGGCGGGACGGGATCGAGCCGGAGGCGCTGACGGGCTACCTCGTCACCCTCGGCACGGGGAAGGAGGTGGTGGCAGCCCCACCTGCGGCGCTGGTCGCGGACTGGGACATCACCCGGATCTCCCACTCGCCGGCGCGGTTCGACACGCGGCAGCTCCTCGCCGTGAATCGCCGTCACCTGCACGGGCTGGACTTCGCCGCCGTGCGGGAGCGCCTGCCGGACGGCGCCGACGAGGCATTCTGGCTGGCGGTGCGCGGCAACCTCGACCTGTTGGCCGAGGCGCGGGACTGGTTCGAGGTGGCGCGCGGCCACATCACCGTGCCCGAGCAGCCGGAGGAGGCGCCGCTGCTCCGCGCCGCCCTGGACGCCCTGCCGCCCGAGCCCTGGGACGCCGGCACCTGGCCCGCCTGGACCGCCGCCGTGGGGGCGGCCACGGGACGGAAGGGCAAGGCCCTGTTCCTGCCCCTTCGCCGCGCCCTGACGGGGGAGGAGCACGGGCCCGACCTGAAGACCTTCCTGCCCCTGATCGGCCGTGAGCGCGTGGCCGCCCGGCTGCGCGCCGGTGGGTGAGCCACCTCGTCCACAACGAGCGGATCAAGCTCGCGGCGACCTTCCTGAACACCATCGGGACGGGGCTCGTGGTGGTCGGGGCCGTGGCGCCGCTGGTGGCCGTGTGGGACCACCCCGGCGGGGCGGGCGTGCCGTCCCTCCTGATCCGCACCGTCACCTTTGCAATCGGCGGGGCGGCATTCCATCTTCTGGGCAGACTCGTCCTCGGAGGGTTGCGGGATGACCCGTAACGATTGGCTGTCCCTCATCGGGTTGCTGCCGGCCCTGGCGGTCGGGCTGGGGGTGGCCCTTCTCGCCCGCCGGGGCTGACCTGCCCCGCCCGGCACAGACGGTGCATTGAGCCCGTCGCCGGCCTGTCCTACATGACGTCCATGACCCGGGCCCCCTGCTGCCGCTGAGCCGCATCCCGCTGCCGACCGGCAGCGCTCACCACCTGCCCGCCCGCGTGCCCCAGGACGCCCGATGACCCCCGAGCTGCAATTCCACAACTCCGCCACGCGCCGGCGCGAGGCCTTCGTGCCGCTCGATGCGTCGAATATCCGCCTCTATGTCTGCGGGCCGACGGTGTACGACCTCGCGCATCTCGGGAATGCGCGGCCGGCGGTGGTGTTCGACGTGCTGGCGCGGCTGCTGCGCCGGATCTATCCGCACGTCACCTACGTCCGGAACATCACGGACGTGGAGGACAAGATCAACGCGCGCGCGCGGGAGACGGGGGAGCCGATCGCCTCCATCACCGCCCGCACCACGGCCGACTACCACGCCGACATGGCCGCGCTGAACTGCCTGCCGCCCGACGTGGAGCCGCGCGCGACCGAGAGCATCCCGGAGATGATCGCGATCATCGAGCGGCTGGTCGCGGGCGGCCACGCCTATGCCGAGGCGGGGCATGTCCTGTTCAGCGTCTCCTCCTATCCCGAGTACGGGCGCCTGTCCGGCCGCTCGCCCGACGACCTGCTGGCCGGCGCGCGGATCGAGGTGGCGCCCTACAAGCGTGACCCCGGCGATTTCGTGCTGTGGAAGCCCTCTGACGCCGAGACGCCGGGCTGGGAATCCCCCTGGGGCCGCGGCCGGCCGGGCTGGCACATCGAGTGCTCCGCCATGTCCTGGAAGCATCTGGGGGAGGAGTTCGACCTCCACGGCGGCGGCCACGACCTGCTCTTCCCGCACCACGAGAACGAGGTGGCGCAGTCTTGCTGCGCCTTCCCCGGCAGCCGCTTCGCCCGCACCTGGCTGCACAACGGGATGCTGCTGGTGAACGGGGAGAAGATGTCGAAGTCGCTCGGCAACTTCCTGACCGTCCGCGACATCCTGACGAACGGCCCCTGGGCCGGCGAGGCGTTCCGGCTCTTCCTGCTGCGCACGCACTACCGGGCGAATGTCGACTTCTCGATGGAGCGGCTGGAGGAGGCGCGGGCGGAGCTGGACGACTACTACGCCCTGCTCGTCCGCGACCTGCCGAAGCCCGAGCCGGATGACGCCGTCGTTGCCGACATGGTGGCCTGGGTGCTCGAGCCTCTGGCGGACGATCTGAACACGCCGCTGGCCGTCGCGCGCCTGCGGGACCTGCGCGCGATCGAGAACGTGCTCCAGGTTGGCGGCTCCATGACCGCGGTGCTGGAGCGCGCCGGGCGGGGCTGGAAGCCGAAGCCCGGTCAGGCCGGCGCCGCCCTGCGGGAGGCGGCGGAGGTGCTCGGCCTGCTCTCCTCCGATCCGCAGGTCTGGCGAAAGGGCGGGGGCGACGACGCGGAGATCGAGGCCGCCATCGCCGCCCGCCTCGCCGCGCGGGCGCGCAAGGACTGGGCGGAGGCGGACCGCATCCGCGCCGACCTGCTCTCCCGCGGCGTGGTGCTGGAGGATGGCAAGGGCACCACCACCTGGCGGCGCGGCTGACGCTTCACGACCCGGGGCGCGGCGCCGCCGCGCACCGAACCTTCCCTTGACCGGAATGTCCGGTTTCGGAGAAGCGGGGAGCCCCCTTCACGGAGGCCCCCCATGAGACTTCCCCTCGCCGCCGCCCTGCTGGTCGCCCTCTCGGCCGCCCCGGCGTCCGCCCAGCACGCCGGCCATTCGCACGCCGCGCCCGCGGCCAACGAGAACGCCGCGAGCCGCGCCTATCGGGAGGCGATGGACCGCATGATGCGCGACATGCCGCCCGCGACCGGCAACGCGGATCGCGATTTCGTCGCCGGCATGATCCCGCACCACCAAGCCGCGATCGACATGGCCCGCACCGTGCAGCAGCACGGCAGCGACCCCGAGGTGAAGCGCCTGGCCGCCGAGATCATCGCCGCGCAGGAGCGGGAGATCGCCCAGATGCGGACGATGCTGGGGCGCCTGCCCCCTCGCTGAACTCGGGCGCTGACCCCTTGCCCCGCCGCGCCGCCCGGCGCATGGGCGGCGCATGACGGGACGGGAAGGGGGCGCGGCCTTGGAGCCGCCGCCGGGCGAGAGCCCCATCGTGGTGCTGGTGCGGCCGCAGATGGCGCGCAACATCGGCACCACCGCGCGCGCCATGGCGAATGGCGGGCTGTTCCACCTGCGGATCGTGGCGCCGCGGGACGGCTGGCCGCAGCCGGATGCCTATCCGGCCGCTTCGGGCGCCGACCGCATCCTGGACGCGGCCACCGTCCACGACACGGTGGATGAGGCCCTGGCCGACTGCCACCGCGTCTTCGCCACCTGCCCGCGCCCGCGCCACGTCATCATCCCCGTCCGCACGGCCCGTGCCGCGGCCGAGGACCTGCGCGAGATCAACGGCCGCGGCCTGCGCGCCGCGATCCTCTTCGGCCCGGAGCGCGCGGGGCTGGAGAACGAGGACATGGCGCGCGCCGATACCCTCGTGCGCTATCCCCTGAACCCGCAGCACATGTCGCTGAACCTCGCCCAGGCCGTGATGATCCTGGCCTATGAGTGGTGGATGGCGGCCGAGCCCACGCCGCCCCGCGTGCTGATGACGAACGAGACCCGGGTCGCCACCAAGGGCGAGCTGGAGGGCTTCCTGACCCGGCTGGTGGGGGAGCTGGACGCCTGCGGCTTCCTCGACAACCTGCCGAAGCGGCCAGGCATGGTCCGTAACCTCCGCCACCTGTTCCAGCGGGGCGAGGTGACGGAGCAGGAGCTGCGCACGCTGCACGGGGTGGTGACGGAACTCTCGCGCGGGCGCGCCACGCGAGGTCGCCCGGCGGAGCCGCCCGAGGCGGCCTGAGGCGTGCGGGAGCGAGACGCACGCGACCGCGCCGCCCATGTCCCCGCCGGCCGATCGCATGGCATGCTGACGCCGATGGACATCCAGCCCCTTGGCGCGGCGGGCGGCGTCGCCCCGGGCGACCGCCGCCCGATCGCCGCGCGAGACCTCCCCGTCACCGGCCGCCTCGCCGGCTGGCTGATCGCCCGCCGCGCCTCGCCCGATGCCATCTCCGCCGGGGGAATGGCCTGCGGCGTGCTGGCCGGGCTCGCCTTCGCCGGCACGGTCTGGTGGCCGGATGCCGCGCGGCCGCTCTGGCTGCTCGGCGCGCTTCTCGTGCAGTTGCGGCTGCTCGCGAACCTGCTGGACGGGATGGTAGCGGTCGGCCGCGGCGTCGCCTCCCCGCTCGGCGAACTCTGGAACGAGGTGCCGGACCGCGTGTCCGACACGGCGGTGCTGCTCGGACTCGGTGTGGCCGCGGGATCGCCGGCCCTGGGCGCGGTCGCGGCGCTGGCGGCCATGGCCACCGCCTATGTCCGCGCCGTCGGCAAGGCGGCCGGTGCGCCGAGCGACTTCCGCGGGCCGATGGCGAAGCAGCATCGCATGGCGCTCGTCACCGCGCTCGGGGTCTGGGGCGCGGTCGCGCCGTGGTCCTGGCAGGCGTCGCTGCGCCTTGCCTTCTGGACGCTGGTGGCGATCGCCGCCCTATCCCTGCTCACCGCCATCCGCCGGCTGGCCGGCACGGTCGGCCATCTCGGCGGCCGCGCATGACCCGCCCCGAGTCGCCCGAGGGCTGGTCGCGGGCCTTCGAGCATCCCGTCGCGGCCGGGATCATCCTCGCCTCGCTCGGCGTGCTGGCGGTCTCCGGCCTCATCATCGGCGGGCTCACCCTGGCCGGCCGCGGCAAGCCGGAGTTCCGGCGGGAGCTCTGGCTCCGCTGGGGCTCCTGGTGCGTCCTGCTGCCGATGATGCTGGTTCCGGTGCTGCTGGGGCGCGCATGGACGATCGGCGCGGTCACGCTGCTGAGCATTGCCTGCTACCGCGAATACGCGCGCGCCACCGGGCTGTTCCGGGAACACCTGCTGAGCGCCGTCGTCGTGCTCGGCATCCTGGCGGTGAACTTCGCGGCCCTGGACCGCTGGTATGGCTTCTTCGTCGCCCTCTGGCCGCTGATGGCCTGCGTGATCGCGGTGGCGACCATCCCGCTGGACCGGCCCGCGGGCTACATCCAGCGCGTGGCGCTCGCGATCCTCGCCTTCATGCTCTTCGGCGCCGGCCTCGCGCATCTCGGCTACATCGCGAACGACCCGGGCTACCGTCCGCTGGTGCTGCTGCTGCTGACGGCGGTGGCGCTGAACGATGTCGCCGCCTTCACCTGCGGCAAGCTGATCGGCGGGCCGAAGCTGCTGCCGAACACCTCGCCCAACAAGACGATCTCCGGCGCGCTCGGCGCGGTGGTGGTGACGACGACGCTCGTCGCCCTCGTCGGCGCCGCGATCTTCCGGGGCACGCCGCTGGCCAACCCGGTCTGGCTGATCCTGATGGGGATGCTGGTCAGCGTCGGCGGGCAGGCCGGCGACCTGCTGCTCTCCTCGATCAAGCGAGACATCGGCATCAAGGACATGGGCGTGATCCTGCCGGGCCATGGCGGCGTGCTGGATCGCTTCAACTCTCTCCTGCTCGTGGCGCCGGCGGTGTTCCACCTCGTTCATTACTTCGTCGGGCTGGTGGACACCTCCTCGGCGCGGGTGATCACGGGCTGATGGAATTCGACCTCCGCCCGGCGCGCGACCTCGGCCTCTCGCCCCTCGATCGCCTCCGGAGCCAGGGCCGGGAAGGGGGGCTGGGCAGCTTGGTGGTGAGTGGCGCCTGGCGGCGCATGCTGCGGCTCTACCTGCGCGCCGCGCACGGGCTGCGCGTGACGGGGAGGGAGAACCTGCCCGCCGCGCCGCCCTACCTCCTGATCGCGAACCACGCGAGCCACCTGGACGCCATGACGCTCTCCGCGGTGCTGCGCGGGGAGGCGGCGCGGCGCGGCTTCGCGCTGGCCGCCGGCGACTACTTCTTCGGCAGTGCCGCGTCTTCCGCCTTCGCGGCCTACGCGGTCGGGGCGCTGCCGGTCTGGCGTCGCCGCACCAGCCGCAAGGACCTCGGCACGCTGCGCGAGCGCCTGTCGGAGGACCGGCTGGTCTTCATCCTCTTCCCGGAGGGCACGCGGTCTCGCGACGGCACCATGAGCGCCTTCCAGCCCGGGCTCGGCGCGCTGGTCGCCGGCACCGACATCCCCGTGGTGCCCTGCCACCTGGAGGGTGCACACGCCGCCTGGCCGCCCGACAGGCGCTGGCCGCGGCCCGCGCCGCTGCACCTGCGGATCGGCGCGCCGCTCACTTTTCCCGAATTGCCGAACAACCGCGCGGGGTGGGACGCGGTCGCGGCCGCCAGCGAGGCAGCGGTGCGGGCACTCGCCCCCGGCTGATCTCCGTTCGGCTGTGTCGGCGCCGCCGCCTCAGAAGGTTTCGCAGGCGAGAACTTGCGGCGCGCGCGCCTGCCATTCCCGGATCAGCGCGGGCACCTCCCGCTCCGGCACGGGCCGGCCGAGCAGGTAGCCCTGCGCCTCGGTGCAGCCATGGGCGCGGATGCGCCGAAGCTGCTCCGCCGTCTCCACGCCCTCGGCCGTGGTCCGCATGCCCATGGCCCGGCCCATCCCCGCCACCGCGCGCAGGATCGCCTTGGAGCGGGGATGGTCCGACACGAAGGAGCGGTCGATCTTGATCCGGTCGAAGGGGAAGCGGCTAAGCTGGGTGAGGGAGGAGTAACCCGTCCCGAAATCGTCGAGGGAGATCTGCACGCCGAGCCGCCGCAGCGCGGCAAGGGTCGCCTCCACCGAATCCGTGCCGCCGAGCAGCGCGGTCTCCGTCACCTCGATCTCCAGGCGGGAGGCCGGGAGGCCGGAGGCGCGCAGGGCGGCGGAGACGATCTCCGCCAGCTTCTGCTCCTCCACTTGGCGCGGGGAGACGTTCACGGCGACGGTCAGCCCGTCCCCCGGCCACGCAGCGGAGGCGCGGCAGGCCTGGTGGATCACCCATTCCCCGATCGGCAGGATCAGGCCGGTCTCCTCCGCCAGCGGGATGAACTCGCCGGGCGGGACGAGGCCGACATCCGGGTGCCGCCAGCGCAGCAGCGCCTCGAACCCCGTCAGCGCGCCCGTCTCCAGCGTCTGCTGCGGCTGGTAGTGCAGCTCGAACTGGCCCAGCGGCACGGCGCGGCGCAGCTCGGCCTCCAGCACGAGGCGGGCCTCCGCGCTGGCCTCCATCTCCCGCTCATAGGCCCGCCAGCTTCCCGGGTTGGCCGCGTGGCCGGCCATCGCGACGCGGCGGAGCAGCGATTCCGCCGCCGTGCCGTCCTCCGGCGCGTAGGCGAGGCCGATGCTGGCGTTGAGGTGGGTCACGGCGCCGCCGACATCGAAGGGGCGGGCCATGAGCTCCAGCAGCCGGCCCGCCAGGGCCGTCGCGGCCGAGGGGCCGGCGCCCTGGAGCAGCACGGCGAAGCCGCGGCCGGGCAGCCGCGCGGCGATGTCGCCGACGCGCAGCGCCCCCTGCAACCGCCCCGCCGCGTGGCGCAGCACCGTCTCCATCGCGGCCTGGCCGAGCGTGTCGCCCACCGAATCCAGCCGGTTCATCCGGAGAAGGAGGAGGGCGGCGCTGCTGCCGCTGGCGAGCAGCTCCGCGAGCCGCGCCATCAGCTGCCCGCGCCCGGGGAGGCCGGTGAGCGTGTCCGTCGCACCGTCCGGCACGAGGGAGAGGAGGAGATGGGCCGGCGGCAGTGCGGTGAACTCCACCCGCATGCCGCCGAGTTGGACCGGTTCCGCCTGCGTGCCGGCGAGCCCGCCCGTGATCGCCTGCTGCAGCCGCCAAGCGCCGCCGGTCGAAACCGCGCCGGCCCGGCGGAGGAGGGCGGCGATGGCTCCTCCCGCATCCCCGCCGCCTAGCCCGAGCAGGGCGGCCGCGCGGGCATCCAGCGACTGGACCGTCCCCTCCTGATTCAGGAGGAGGTGGCCCGGGCGGGCGGGGTCGGCGAGGCTGTCGGACGGCATGAAGGGGGAGATGGAGTCGGGCATCAGGTCCTCTTCGCTCCGACTATAACGAAAATCCCGTGCAGGAAGCGTGAAGAGTCCGGAACCACGGGCGTCTCGGCCCCTTCCGTTCTGCCCCGCGCTCCGGCCGGGCGATCTGTTTCAGCCGGTGCCGCCCAGCCGCGCCGAGAGACTGGGGCGGGCATTCAGCGTCGCGGGGTCGAATCCCGCGGCGCGCTTGTAAGCGGCGGCGATGGCCGAGAGCTCGTCCCGCGGCAGGACGGCGTCGCGGCCAGCGGGTCCGAATCCGCCGGGCGCCCGCTCCTCGGCCAGGTCGAGCACGCGGTCGGGGCCGGTGCCGCGCGTTGCCTCGACCAGGGCGCTCGTCGCGGGGCGGCGGGCGGCCTCGTAGGCCCGCAGCCCGGCCTCCGCATCACCCGCCGTCGCGAGGTGGAAAGCGAGGGTGCGGGCGTCCAGGATGCCCTGCGACGCGCCGTTGGAGCCGATCGGGTACATGGGGTGGGCGGCATCCCCCAGCAGCGTGACGCGGCCGCGCGTCCATTCGGGCAGTGGGTCGCGGTCCACCATCGGGAACTCCCAGACGGCAGGGGCGGCGCGGATGAGGCCGGGTACCGAGAGCCAGGGCCAGTCCCAGGCCTCGAAGAAGGGCAGGAAGTCCTCGATCCGCCCCTCCCGGTTCCAGTCCTCCCGGGCCCAGGGGATGGAGGGATCCACACGCCGCTCGGCGATCCAGTTGACTAGGACGGGGCGGCCCGCCGCGGCCTCCCGGATGGGGTAGCAGACGAATTTGTGGCTGTTAGTGCCGGCCTGGACCATCGTGCGGCCGGTCAGGTAGCCCGGGTGCTCCGCCACGGCGCGCCAGAGAATGCAGCCGTTCCAGCGCGGCGGTCCTTCCTCCGGGTGCCAGGCGGCGCGGATGGTGCTGTGAATGCCGTCCGCCGCCACCACCGCGTCACCGCGGGCCGTGCCGCCGCCCTCGAGCCGCAGCGTGGCGCCCGCCGCGTCCGGTTCCGCCGCGACGCCGCGGGAGCCGAGGTGGACCGCATCCCCCAGCCGCTCCTGCGCGGCATCCAGCAGCAGCATGAACAGGGTGCCGCGGTGGATCGAGACCTGCGGCCAGCGGTAGCCGGCGTGCAGGCCGCGATCCTCGCGCCACACCTCCTCCCCGTATCGGTTGGCGTAGAGCAGCTCCCGCGTCGCGACACCGGCGGCCAGCACGCGATCGCCGAGGCCGAGCTCCGTCAGTTCGCGAACCGCGTGGGGCAGGAGGTTGATCCCGACACCGAGCGGCCTCGGGACGGCGACCGCCTCGTGGACCTCCGCCTCGATGCCGGCCTGATGAAGCGCGAGGGCGAGGGTCAGCCCCCCGATCCCGCCGCCGGAGATGATGACGCGCATGGCCGTTCCTTCCCTCGGGCGGCAGGATGGCAGGATGAGGGAAACGGTTCAATCGTTGAACGATCAAGAGGAGGCGCCGGGCCTCGGCCTGCTGGCCGGCACCGTCTCCTACGGGCTGAAGCGGGCCTATCTGCGCGTCATCCGGGACTTGGAGGCGGCGCTTCTGCCGCATGGCTTCACCCCACCGCTGCTGGCGGCGCTGGCCATCGTCGCGGCGAACCCCGGCATCGCCCCGGCGCGGCTGGCGGCCGCCATGGGCCATGGGCGGTCCCGTGCCGCGCCGCTGCTGGACCGTCTGGAGGCGCAGCACCTGCTCGAGCGCCGCGGCGGGGCGGATCGCCGCAGCCTCGGCCTCTGGGCGACGGGGGAGGGGGAGGCAACGCTGCACCGGCTCCGCCCTCTCGTCCTCGCGCATGAGCGGCGCGTCACCGCGGATCTGTCCGCCCCGGAGCGCCGGGCGATGGCCGCGTCCCTCGAGCGTCTGGCCGGGGGCGGCGAGGGGGACGCAAGTTGACCGCCACCGCACGGGCATGCACCTGAATGCGCTGAGGCCGATCTCGCCGGCCGACCAACCACGGCCGCGGCCAACGCGGCCGAAGCCGCCGGGGGCCGTCCGATGTCATCCTTGATCCTGCGCCGCCGGGCCGCCATCGCGGCGGGGCTGCTGCTTCCCTTCGCCGGCGCGGCCCGCGCCCAACTGCCGGACCGCCCGGTGCGGCTGGTCCTCGGCTTCCCGCCGGGCAGCGGGCCGGACGTGGTCGGGCGCATCCTGGCCGAGGGGCTGCGCGAGCACATCCCGGCCGGGGTGGTGGTGGACAACAAGCCCGGCGCCGCCGGTGCCATCGCGGCGCAGGAGGTGGCACGCACCGCTGCCCCGGACGGCACGACGCTCCTGTTCGGAGAGGTCGGGCAGCTCGCCATGGCGCCGAGCACCTATGCCCGCCTCCCCTACGACCCCGCCCGCGACTTCGCCCCGATCGCGGAGGTGGCGGCGGTGGACTTCGCTTTCGTCGTGCCGGCCTCGGTGCCCGCGGACGAGTTCGCGGGCTACGTCGCCTGGGCGAAGGCGCAGCCGCAGGTCTTCATGGGCACCTTCGGCGCCGGCACGCCCGGCCATTTCGGCGCGGCGATCCTGGCGAACGCGGCGGGGCTGCGGTCCGAGGCGGTGCATTTCCGCTCCACCGGCGACGCGATGGCGGCGATCCTGAACGGCAACGTCCAGGGGATGTTCGGCACGGTCGCGCTGGTGGCGCCGCACGTGACGGCGGGGCGGCTGAAGGCGCTGCTGGTGACCGGCCCGGCCCGCTCCCCACTCCTGCCCGCCGTGCCGAGCGTGTCCGAGGTGAACCAGCCCGCGCTGGCCTTCGATGCCTGGTTCGGGCTCGTCGCGCCGGCGGCGACACCCGCGCCGGTGCAGGCGGCGCTGGAGGGGGCGGTGCTGCGCGCGCTGGCTGCGCCGGCCCTGCGCGCGCGGATGCAGGAGGCCGGCTTCCGTGTCGCCGCCCAGGGCCGCGAGCCCTTCGGCGCCCGGATGCGCTCGGAGACGGCGCGCTGGGCCGAGGTGGTACGGGCGACGGGCTTCCGCGCGATCGAGTAACGCGACGCCTGCCGTGCATTCCGCGGCAGCCTGACAGGAATGGAAGGCGGGCAGGGGGCGAAGGCACTGCCTGAGCCCGATCCCCGGCCTTTCAGACTTCCACGATCCGGATCCGCACGCTGTCCGGCCTTCGTTCGCCGTAGCCGAGGAAGAGGCTGCGCGTGAGCCAGGCAAGGGCCGGCGCCGCCGTCTCGAAGACCGGGGCGGTGCGGAAGTAGACGCGCTCCGGCGGCACCGGCTCGCCGCGCAGCAGGCGGTCCATGTCCTCCGGCGCCGCGTGGCGCAGGCCGCGGTTCACGACGTAGACGAGGGCGCCGTCGGCCGCGCGGATGACGTAGCGCGCCTCGATCTCCGCCACTCCGTCGGGGCGGATAAGCTGGAAGTCGGCGCCACCGGGCAGGACCTCGCCCTCCAACCGCGGGCCGGTGACGCGGCCGCCGTTGATGGGGATGACCCGCCGCTCCCCGTTCGGCCCGGGGCCGAGGACGACCGGCGGGCCGACCGCCACCTCCACCACGCCGACCGGATCACCGACCATTTCCATCCCGCGCCCTCCGAAGCCGCGCGGAGGATGGGCACGGGCCGGGCCGGTGTCAGTATGGCCGCCGGCGGGCGGACCAGATGATCGGGGCGACGGAGAGAAGGATGCCCGAGACGAGGGCGCCGATCGCCAGCAGCCCGGCCGGCGTCACGCGGACCTCCGCCCGCATCGAGACATGCTGCCCCAGGCGCACGTCGAAGCTTGCCGTCTGCTCCCGCAGCGTCACCGGCTGATCCATGCCGCGTCTCCCGTGCTGTCCGGTGGGGACAACGCCCGGCGCGGCGAAGGTTGGCTCAGAGCTGACCTTCGCCCCGCATCCGGGTGACCAGCCGCCGGGCCAGCCAGTAGCCCAGCCCGCCGGAGATGGGGGCCGCGGGCAGGACCAGGAGCCATCCGACATGCGCCCCTTGCACGGCCAGCCCGAGGCCGACGCCGAGCATCAGCCCGCCCACCAGGCTGCCCACCACCCCGGCCGTCAGCCCGAGGACGAGGATGTCTTCGCGAAGTCCCATGGGCCCGCGATATGGGGGGCGCTTCCGTTTGACAAGCCGGCCCCGCTGGCCTATCCGCGCGCCTCTTCCCGGGAACGTGGACGTGCCGGAGGGGGCGAAGACCCCCGCTCATGGCCCGCGCCCGCCCCACCCGCCCCCCCGATCGAGAACTCGGCGGCGGCGTGACGGACTACCGGGACAACACACGGGCCGCTTGGCGGAACCCCGGATACCAGCGAAAGGAGCCCGCCGCATGACGAAGCGCGCGGAAAGCAAGTACAAGATCAACCGCCGCCTCGGCGTGAACCTGTGGGGCCGCGCCAAGTCCCCGATCGCCAAGCGCGAGTATGGCCCCGGCCAGCACGGCCAGCGCCGGAAGAACAAGCCCACCGACTTCGGCATCCAGCTGATGGCGAAGCAGAAGTTGAAGGGCTACTACGGCAACATCGGCGAGAAGCAGTTCCGCAAGTATTACGACGAGGCCGTGCGCCGGAAGGGCGACACCTCCGAGAACCTGATCGAGCTGCTGGAGCGCCGGCTGGACTGCGTGGTCTACCGCATGAAGCTGGCGGTGACGCCCTTCGCGGCCCGCCAGTTCGTCAACCACGGCCACCTCACCGTGAACGGCAAGCGCGTGAACATCCCCTCCTACCTCGTCCGGGACGGCGACATCATCGAGGTGAAGGAGAAGTCGAAGGGCCTGACCGCCGTGCTCGACTCCGCCCAGTCCGCCGAGCGCGACGTGCCGGAGTACCTGCAGATCGACCACCGCGCGATGAAGGGCTCCTTCCTCCGCGCGCCGAAGCTCTCGGACGTGCCCTACCCCGTCCAGATGGAACCGAACCTCGTGGTCGAGTTCTACTCGCGGTAACCCGCGAAGCATTCCAGGCGTTGCCCGGGCGGCCGGAGGGGATACCCTCCGGCCGCTTCTGCATTTCAAAGGGCACGCCATGCCGTCCGACCAGCTCCGCCGCGTGCTGTGCCTCGTCCTGCCCTTCGTGCAGATCCTGACCTCGCTGCTGTCCCGGGTGGGGATCGGGCGGAGCGTGGGGGAGGTGACGGCGGCGTCCTGGACCCCGGTGATCCCGGCCGGATACGCCTTCATCATCTGGGCGGTGCTCTTCGCCCTCTCGGTCGCCTACGGCGTCTGGCAGTTCCTGCCGGCCAATCATGGCAGCGCCCTGGCGCGGCGCACGGGCTGGCCGCTGATCGGCGTCTTCCTCCTCAACTCGCTCTGGCAGACGGTGGCGCAGCTCTCCTCCGCCATCGGGTTCGGGCTGGTGCTGATCCTGCTGCTGGCCCTTGCCTGCGCCCTGGTGGCCCTCTTCCTCGGCCGCAACGCGACGGAGGAGCCGGGGATCGGGCCGCGCTGGATCGTGGCGCCGCTGGTCGGTCTGATGGCGGGCTGGCTGACGGCGGCGGCCTTCGCGAACGTCTCCGCGGCATCCCGCGCGCTCGGGGTGACGCAGAGCGCGGGCTTCGGGGCCACCGTCGCGGCGGTGGTTCTGTTGCTGGCGGCGGGCGGCACAGCGGCGGCCATCGTCTCGATCATCCGCGGCGCGTCGGCGTGGTTCGCGGTCGGGGCGGGATGGGCCTTCGCCTGGATCGTGGCGGCCAATCTCGGGCTGAACCAGCTCAACATCCCGGCGGCCCTGGCGGCGGCGCTGATGCTGGTGCTGGTGGCCGCGGCCGCCTGGCAGGGCAGGCGCGTCGCGGCGTGATCGAACTGCACTACTGGCCCGGCCTGCAGGGCCGCGGCGAGTTCGTCCGCCTCGCGCTGGAGGAGGCGGGCGTCCCGTATCGCGACGTGGCGCTGGAGGGCGATGCGGAGGCGCTGATGGCGGCCTTGCAGGATCCGGCACAGCGGCACCCAGCCTTTGCGCCGCCCTTCCTGAAGGATGGGCGGCTGGTGATCGGGCAGACCGCCAATATCCTCCTCCACCTCGGGGAGAAGTTCGGGCTGGCGCCGAAGGCGGCCTCTGGCCGGCTCTGGGTGAACCAGATCCAGCTGACCATCGCGGACCTCGTCGCTGAGGCGCACGACACGCATCACCCCATCTCCGTTTCGGACTATTACGAGGACCAGAAGCCGGAGGCGGCAAAGCGCGCGAAGGCGTTCCGGAAGGAGCGCATCCCGAAGTTCTACGGCTGGTTCGACCGCATCCTGGGGGATGGTCCCTACCTGACCGGCCGGCGCGTCACCTATGCCGACCTGTCGCTGTTCCAGGCGATCGCGGGACTCCGCTACGCTTTTCCCCGTGCCTCGAAGCGGGCGGAGACGCCGGCGTTGTCCGCCCTGCACGACCGCGTCGCGGCACGGCCGCGCATCGCCGCCTACCTCGCCTCCGGTCGGCGCGTGCCGTTCAACGAGAGCGGCATCTTCCGGCGCTACCGCGAGCTGGACGGGTAGAACGCACCGATGATCACGGTCACCGCCTTCAAATGGGTTCCGCCCTTCGCGCAGGGGCAGGTGCGCGACCACCGGGTGCGCTGGGTGCTGAACGAGGTGGGCTGGCCCTACGAGGTGCGGCTGCTCGACAGCGAGGACCAGCGCTCCGAGGCGTACCGGGCCATGCAGCCCTTCGGGCAGGTGCCGGTCCTGGAGGAGGACGGGCGGCCTCCGATGTTCGAGACGGGAGCGATCGTGCTCGACGTCGCGCTGCGGAGCGGCAAGCTGCTGCCGGCGGATGAGCGGCTGCGCGGCCTGGCGCTGAGCTACCTCTTCGCGGCGCTGAACTCGGTGGAGCCGTTCCTGATGCAGCTCGCCATCGTCGAGTACTTTACCAAGGACGAGGAGGAGAAGGCGCGGCGCCGTCCGGACGCGCTGAAGATGGCCCGCCAGCGGCTGGGCGATCTGGAGCATGCGGTCGGGGACCGCCGCTTCCTCGTCGGCGAGGAGTTCACGGTCGCCGACCTGATGGTCGCCTCCGTGCTGAAGGGCCCGCAGGCCATGGGCCTTCTGGAGGAGTTCCCGAGGCTCCAGGCCTATCAGGACCGCATCCTGGAGAGGCCGGCCTACCGGAAGGCGATCGCCGACCAGTGCGCGGCCTTCGCCATGCACGGCCCCGCCGACATGAAGTATCCGGCCCGAACCTGACCGATCAGGTCGTCAGCCGCCGCAGCCGCGGGCCGACGAGCAGGGCCACGACCGCGAGCTGCACCGCCGTGAAGAGCTGCGGGAGGAGCCAGCTTCCCGTCGCGGCGACGACGGCGGCATAGAGCACCGGCGCCATGGAATAGCCGACGAAGGTGAGGGTGGTGGAGCCGGCGGTGGCCTCGGCGATCCGCTCCGGCGGGGAAAGGCGGGCGATCTCCGACTGGTAGATGCCGTTCCAGCCGGCAATCAGCGCGCCAGTCACGGCGCCCACCGCGAGCAGCACGCCATAGTCGGTTCCGGCCGGGATGAGGGCGAAGACGGCGACCAGGGCCGCCCCCGTGAGCGCCTGGAAGACGAGGGTCAGCGCCGGCCGGCCGGAGCGGTCCGCCGCCCAGCCCATCACCACGCGCGCGACGACGCTGCCCGTCTGGATTGCCGCATAGACCGCACCGGCCTGCACGAGCGTCAGGTCCCGGGTGGTGGTCAGCCAGGTTACGACGAAGGCCTGGAGCGATCCCTGCGCCACCGCGAAGGAGCAGGCGAGGCCGGTTAGCGGCAGCATCGCCGGGTGCAGCCGCAGGGCCGTAAAGGGGCGGCTGAGATTGTGACGGCCCAGCAGGTGCCGGGGACCGATGGGGCGCCCGGCGTCGCGCTCCGCATCCAGCGCGTGGCGGGCGGGCTGGATGACGAGGACGGCCACCAGGGCCAGGGCGGTGACGAGGACGAGCGCCATCGGCCAGCCCGCGGCCGCCGCGAGCGGCGCCACCGCCAGCCCCGCCAGAACGCCGCCGAGCGGCGCGCCCGCCTGCTTGATCGAGAAGATCAGCGATCGGTGCCGAGCCGGGGAGGCGGCGGAGAGAATGCGGCTCCCCGCCGGGTTGGTCGGGCCATAGCCCACGCCCATCAGGAAGGACGCGACGAAGAGCGCCCCCGTGGTGCCGAGCGCGACGGTCGCGAGGCCGAAGGCCGTCAGCGCCGTCCCCGCCTGCAGCGCCCGCACCGGGCCGAGACGCGCCAGGATCGGCGCGCCGAGGATCATGAAGGCCATGCTGCCGACGGTCTGAAGCGCCAGCAGCGGCCCCGCCGCCTCCGGCGCCAGCCCGGCCGAGCCCGTCAGCAGCGGCGCGAGCACCGGCAGGGACTGCGACATGAAGGCCGCCACCGACTGCATCAGCAGGGTGACGGCCAGCGCGATCTTCCAGGAAGGACGGGCCGCCGGGGGCGGGGCGCCAGGTGTCGGACTCAACCCCCGAGCCGAGTCAGGATGCCCGGATCAGGCCGCGGCTTGGTGCGCGACGCCCTTCTCGTCCAGCAGGGTGGAGAGCTCGCCGGACTGGAACATCTCGGTGACGATGTCGCAGCCGCCGATGAACTCGCCCTTCACGTAGAGCTGCGGGATGGTCGGCCAGTTGGAGAAGGCCTTGATCCCCTCGCGGATGCCCTGGTCGGCCAGGACGTTCACGCCGTGGAAGGGCACGCCCATGTGGGACAGGATCTGCACCACGCGCGCGGAGAAGCCGCATTGCGGGAAGACCGGGGTGCCCTTCATGAAGAGCACGACGGGGTTCTTCTCGATCTCGGACTGGATCTGCTGGTGGACGGCGGTCTCGGACATGGTGGGGCCTTTCAGTCGGGAGCGGAGGTCTGGAGGGCGAGGGCGTGCAGGGCGCCGCCCATGCGGCCCTGGAGGGCCGCGTAGACCAGCTGGTGCTGGCGGACGCGGGGGATGCCGCGGAACGACTCGGAGATGACGGTGGCGGCGTAGTGGTCGCCATCCCCCGCCAGGTCCTCGATCGTCACGCGGGCATCGGGAATCCCGGCCTTGATAAGGGCCTCGATCTCCGCGGCGGGCATCGCCATCGTCAAAATCCCCCTGTCACGCGTCCCGCATGAAGGCGGGCAGGGTGCCCTCATGCGCGGCGCGCAGCGCGTCCAGGGATATGGCGGGCTCGCCGGGCAGCGCCAAGGCCCTCCGGCTGGCCGTGGCCACGGTCCCGACCTTGCGGGCGGGGAGGCCGGCCGCCCGGGCCGCCGCGAGGAGGTCGTCCGGCGCTGCGGTCGCGCAGACGTAGCGGCCCTGGTCCTCCCCGTACCACCAGGCATGGGCGGGGAGGCCCTCCGGCGCGGGTTCCAGCCCCAGGCCGCGATCGGCGGCCAGGGCCATCTCCGCCAGGGCCACCAGCAGGCCGCCATCGGCCACGTCGTGGCAGGCGGTGATGCGGCCGGCCAGGATGTGTTCCCGCACGAAGTCGCCGTTCTGGCGCTCGGCCGCGAGGTCCACGGGCGGGGGCGCGCCCTCCTCCCGGCCCGCGATCTCCCGCAGCCAGAGGGACTGGCCGAGATGGCCGCGCGTCTCGCCGATCAGGACCAGGGTCGCGCCCTCCGCCGGGGCGAGGCCGACGGCCTGCCGCGCATCCTCCAGCACGCCGACGCCGCCGATGGCGGGGGTGGGGAGGATGGACTTCGGGTTTGCGACCCCACCGCGCGTCTCGTTGTAGAGGGAGACGTTGCCGGACACGACCGGGTAGTCCAGCGCCTCGCAGGCCGCCTTCATGCCGCGGATGCAGGCGGCGAACTGGCCCATGATCTCCGGGCGTTCCGGGTTGCCGAAGTTCATGTTGTCCGTGATCGCAAGCGGCTTCGCGCCCGTGGCGGTGATGTTGCGCCAGGTCTCGGCGACGGCCTGCTTGCCGCCCTCCTCCGGGTCGGCGGCGCAGTAGCGGGGGGTGACGTCCGTCGTCATGGCCAGCGCCCGGTTCAGCCCCTCCAGCCGCACGATGGCGGCGTCGGCGGCGCCGGGGCGGCGGACGGTCTGGCCGCCGACCGTGCTGTCATACTGGTCCCAGATCCAGCGGCGGGAGCACAGGTCCGGGGAGGCGATCAGCGCCGTCAGCGCGGCGGGGATGCCGACGGGGTCGGGAATGGAGGCCGCGTCCAGCACCGGCTGCTTCGGCGTCTCGACCGTCGGGCGGCGGTAGAGGGGGGCCTCCGACTCCAGGGGTGCGAGGGGAATGTCCGCCTCCAGCACGCCCTTGTGGCGGAGGGTGATGCGGCCCGTGTCCGTCAGGTGGCCGATAACGGCGAAGTCCAGCTCCCACTTTTCGAAGATCGCCTGGGCGATGTGCTCCTGCCCGGGCTTGAGGACCATGAGCATCCGCTCCTGGCTCTCGGACAGCATCATCTCGTAGGCGGTCATGCCCTCCTCGCGCTGAGGGACATTGTCCATGATCAGCTCGATGCCGACGCCGCCCTTGCCGGCCATCTCCACGCTCGATGAGGTCAGGCCGGCGGCGCCCATATCCTGGATGGCGACGATGGCGTCCGTCTCCATCAGCTCCAGGCAGGCCTCGATCAACAGCTTCTCCGCGAAGGGGTCGCCGATCTGGACGGTGGGGCGCTTCTCCTCCGCGTCCTCGGAGAATTCCGCTGAAGCCATCGTTGCGCCGTGGATGCCGTCCCGGCCCGTCTTGGAGCCGACATAGACCACGGGGTTGCCCACGCCGGCGGCGGCGGAGAGGAAGATGCGGTCCGCGCGGGCGATGCCGACGGTCATGGCGTTGACCAGCGGGTTGCCGTCATAGGCCGGGTGGAAGTTCACCTCCCCGCCCACGGTCGGGACGCCGACGCAGTTGCCGTAGCCGCCGATGCCGCGGACCACGCCATCCACGATGCGGCGGGTGCGCGGGTTCTCCATGGAGCCGAAGCGCAGCGCGTTGAGGTTCGCGATGGGGCGGGCGCCCATGGTGAACACGTCCCGCAGGATGCCGCCGACGCCGGTGGCGGCGCCCTGATAGGGCTCGATGAAACTGGGGTGGTTGTGGGACTCCATCTTGAAGATGGCGGCCAGACCGTCCCCGATAGCGATGACGCCCGCGTTCTCCCCCGGGCCGTGGATGACCCAGGGGGCCTTGGTGGGCAGTTCCCGCAGCCAGACGCGGCTGGACTTGTAGGAGCAGTGCTCGCTCCACATGACCGAGAAGATGCCGAGTTCGGTCAGCGACGGGGTGCGGCCGAGGATGGCGAGGACGCGGTCGTACTCGTCGCCCTTGAGGCCGAACTCGGCCGCGAGGGTGCGGGCGCGGTCGGGGGGGAGGGAGGTGGGCGTGATGGTCGCAGCGGACATGAGACCGGTTGTGTCCGGCGAGGGGTGAACTGTCCAGCGAGGGATCGCGCCGCGTAAGCGACGCGTCGAAGCGCCGGCGCACCCTATCGTAATGCAGTATGCCCGCGCCCGAGTGGCAGACTGGGGGAGTGCCCAGGCGAGGTTGAGCCTTCCCAGGCTACTTACGACTTACAGAAAGCCTGCGCAGGTCGACAGGTATTTGAGCAAACTGCATACTAACGGATCACTACGAGGCGTCCGGCACGGGAATGATAAAAGGTAGGCGCACGAATCTGGCTGCAGTCAAGGAAGCGATACTAAAAAGGGATGGCGCGAAGTGCTTTATCTGCGGCACTCTAAACGGCCCGTTTGATCTGCACCACATTATCCCTATTTCAAAAGGGGGCGATAAATTTGATCTAGATAATCTAGTCCTGTGCTGTCAAAATGATAATCGGATGTTAAGGGCTGGCCTCGATGAGGCGCTGACGAACGAGTATTTGTTTTCTATTATATCGAGTAGTTCGAATCATTTAGGCCAGTTTATGGTTACCATCGAGAGTGTAAAGGGACTCGTAGGGACTCAGAATAGCCAGCGCGCCCGGGCACTTCTAAATAGGATGCTTTACGCAAATATTGTTTCTGCTATGGAAACATATTTGTCGGACAAGCTTATAAGCTCAGTTAGTAGAGATGATCTGCTCGTCCGACGGGTTTTAGAAAACAACCCGGACTTTAAATCTAAAACTTATGCCTTGCAGGATATTTTTGTTGTTTATGAGGCGTTAAGACAGAGGATTTTAGACTATCTTTCTTCAGTTATATATCATAACCTTCCCAAGGTGCAGAAGATTTATGAGGCCGTATTTGGAATAGAATTCCCAGGGGACTTGGCCAAAATATACAAAGCTATACTGATCCGACATGATATTGTTCATCGAAACGGCAGATCTGCGGAGGGCGTGTTGGTTGATCTAACAGATGATGATGTCTTGGAACTCGTATTGGAAACTACTCGCTTTGTATCGGATCTGAATAGACGCGTGCAGGAAGCAGTTTGATGGCGACTTGAAAGGTATCAGCCTCAAATATTCTCACTACCTTCTTGCCCGATCTACCGCTTCTTGTGAGCCGACGATTTTTCGCTCGGAAGTTCGTATTCTCTGCGAAACCGTAAAGACGGACGGAAAGTGATTAAGGTGGGCAAAGAGCAAATGTACCAGCCTCGTCTTTACCGAGTAGCCCCTAACACCTTCTCCCGTGCCTCATCAATATACCCCACCATCCACCGCGTATAATCCCGTGCCTGCTCCACACCCCCGCCCACCAACTCCAACGACAGATCCGCCAACCGCCCCCGCGCCGCCGGATTCGCCGCCGCCCGATCATACGCCTCGCTGATCCGCGCCACGATCGGCGCCGGGGTCCCGCCCGGGGCGAACAGGACCACCCCCATGTTGAAGGACAGGTCGGGATACCCCGCCTCGAGGATCGTCGGCACGTCGGGCAGCGCCGGCAGCCGCTCCGGCGACAGCACGGCCAGCGCGCGCAGCCGCCCCGCCTGCACATGCGGCATCAGCAACGCCGTCGGCTGCGCCAGGAAGGAGATGCGCGCCGACAGCAGGTCAGAGGTGTAGTCGCCCCGATACGGCACATGCGTCGCCTCGAACCCCAGCCGCTGGGACAGGCGCGCGCCCAGGATGTGGAACCAGGTCCCCACCCCGAAGGAGGCGTAGGTCAGCTCCCCCGGCCGCCGCTTCCCGGCCTCCGCCAGTTCGGCCAGGGACCCCACGCCCAGGCCGGGCGTCGCCACCACCATCCAGTGATCCCGCGTGGCGCGGGCGATCGGGGTGAAGTCGCGGAACGGGTCCATCGGCGGCCGGTCCGCCAGGATGAAGCTGTGGACGATCTGGTCCGCGCCGGCCAGCAGCAGGGTGTGCCCGTCCGCGGGGGACCGCGCCACCGCCTCCACCGCGATGATCCCGCCGGCGCCGGGGCGGTTCTCGACCACCACGGGCTGGCCCAGAACCTCCGCCATCGGGTCGGCGACGGAGCGCGCGGTCAGGTCGATCGTCCCCACCCCCGGCGCCACGCCGACGACGATCCGCACGGGACGGCTGGGCGACCAGCGCGGCGCCTGCGCCCGCGCGGGGAGGGAGAGAAGGGCGCCCGCCGCCCCGATGATCCCGCGCCGGTGCATGCCGTGTTCCCCCTCGCGCCGGGCCTGTCGGGGCATTCGCCCCGTGGCGCGGCATCCGGCCGATGCTACCGGGCGGAAATGCCGGCGCGCCAGACAGGGTTGGTTCACCGCGCGCGGTGGCCGGATCACGGGCGAATCGCCGCGCCGCTCAAGTCAAACCGCCTGTCCGCCGAGGGGTTAATCCGGCACGCCCGCCCGGATCGCCGCCGGTGCCCCGCCCGCTCGCTCTCGCCCTCCTCGCGATCCTGGTCACGGCGTGTGCGCCGGTGCTGCGCGACTCCGACCGCGGCGCGATCGCGGGCCGCACCTATGTCGTCACCGGCGCCTCCTCCGGTTTCGGGCGCGGCGTGGCGGAGCGGCTGGGGTCCATGGGCGCGAACGTCGTGCTCGCCGCGCGCCGCGGCGCGGTGCTGGAGGAGGTGGCGGGACGCGTCCGCGCCGGCGGCGGGCAGGCGCTGGTGGTGCCGACCGACGTGGCCGAACTCGATCAGGTGGAACGCCTCGCCCGCGCGGCGGAGGAGCGGTTCGGCCACATCGACGTCTGGGTGAACAACGCCGCCGTCGGCGCCATCGGCCGGTTCGAGGAGATCCCGCTCACTGACCATGCGCGCGTCGTGCAGGTGAACCTCAACGGCACGATTCACGGCAGCCACGCGGCGCTGCGGCGCTTCCGCGCGCAGGGCTTCGGGACGCTGGTGAACATCTCCTCGGTCGAGGCGCGGGTGCCGCTGGCCTATCACGCGAGCTACGCCGCGACGAAGGCCGGCATCCTCGCGCTGGGCACGGCGCTGAACGAGGAACTAAGGCTCAACGGGCTGGACGACCGCCTGCGGGTGGTCAGCGTGCTGCCCTGGGCCGCGGACACTCCCTTCTGGGACCATGCGGGCAACTATTCCGGCCGATCGCCCCGCGGCTTCCTGATGGATGACGGGCAGGAGGTGGCGGACGCGATCGTCTGGGTGTCCGTGAACCCCCGGCCCGTCTTCGCCGTGGGCTGGAAGGCGGAAGCGGCGGTGCTCGGCAGCCATCTGGCGCCCGTCTTCACCGAGCGCATGGCGGGCAACCTGATCCACCGCGCGCAGATCGAGAACCCGCCGCCGGCGCCGCCCACCCCCGGCGCGATCCACGCGCCCGTCATGGCCGGCACGGGGGTGGACGGCGGCACCCGGGCGCGCATCGCGCGGGAGGACGCCGCCCGGCCCTGACGGCGCGACGAACGAGACAGAGCAGCCCGTGGGGGGACAGCCGCGCCCGGGTCTAGGCTGCCCCGTTCACCGTCCGAGAGGCCGCCATGTCCCGCACCCTCGCCGCCGCCGTCGCGCTCGGGATCTCGCTGCTCGGGGCGGGGGCCATGGCGCAGGACTTGCCGAAGCCGGACGCGCTGGAGGCGGCCCCCACTCCGCCGCCGATGCAGTGTCCGGACAACATGGCGTCCTATGCCGGGTCGAGCGAGACCGTCTCCTGCCTCTGCCCGGCGGAACTGACGCGGGACGGCGTGGTCTGGGGCAGCGGTCCCTACACGGCGGACAGCCGGACCTGCCGGGCCGCGCTGCACGCGGGCGCGGTCGGCCGCGTGGGCGGCGGCGTGACCGTGCGGATGCTGCCGGGCCAGGCGCGGTATTCCGGAACCACGCGGAATGGCGTCGTGACGAACAACTACGGCTCCTACGACTCCAGCTTCGGGTTCGAGGGACTCCCCACCGCCGCCGCGCAGATCCCGGGTGGCACTGGATCGTCCGCCGCCGCGGGGGGATCGGTCGCCGCCGTGCAGGACCTCGGCCAATGCCCTGACAACCTGGCGAGCTTCCAGGGCAGCACCGAAACCCTCTCCTGCACCTGCCCCGCCGAGGCGACGCGGGGCGGAGCAGTGTGGGGCAGCGGCCCTTACACCGCGGATAGCCGGACCTGCCGTGCGGCGCTGCACGCGGGCGCGGTCACGACCGCCGGCGGGCACGTGACAGTTACGATGCTGCCGGGGGCGTCGATCCATCCCGGGTCCACGCGCAACGGCGTCGCCACGAACAACTACGGCGTCTACGACACCTCCTTCCAGTTCGAGGGCGTTGCGCAGGCGAGCGGACCGAGCCAGTGCCCGGACAACATGCAGGCCTACGCCTCCTCCGGGGAGCAGCTGCGCTGCACCTGCCCGGCCTCGGCGACGCGGTCGGGCGTGGTGTGGGGCAGCGGTCCCTACACCGCGGACTCGAACACCTGCCGCGCGGCGCTGCACGCCGGGGCGGTAACGGCCGGCGGTGGGGTAGTGAGCCTGCGCATGACGGAGGGCGAGGCGCGGTACCCCGGCTCCACGCGCAACGGCGTGACGTCGAACAACTACGGCAGCTACGGCGCCTCGTTCCAGTTCGAGGGCGCCTCGACGGCCGTCACGACCGACCCCGCGTCTGCCACGGCGGGCCCGCAGCAATGCCCGGACAACATGGCGGCCTTCGCGGGATCGAGCGAGGCACTGAGCTGCCTCTGCCCAGGCGAGGCAACGCTGAGTGGCGTGGTCTGGGGCACGGACGTGTACACGGCGGACAGCCGCACCTGCCGGGCCGCGGTGCATGCCGGGGCGGTGCCGCTGACAGGCGGGCTGGTCTCGGTGCAGATGATGCCGGGCCAGCCCCGCTATCCCGGCACGACGCGAAACGGGATCACGACGAACAATTACGGGGCCTATGACGCGTCGTTCCGCGTCACGGGGCAGGGGCCGCGGGCCGCGGCGGCCCCGGTGCAGGCGCCGGTGGCCGAGGCGATCCGGCGCACGGGGCAGGTGCAGCTCTACGTCACCTTCCGCACCGGCTCGGCCGATCTCGACATCAACGCCGCGGCGGTGCTGATGCAGGTGCGGGATGCGATGCAGGCCGATCCCGCGCTGCGTCTGCGGCTGGTGGGGCATACGGACAGCACCGGCAGCGCCGCGATCAACACGCCGCTCTCGGCCAACCGGGCGCGGTCGGTGGCGGCGTGGCTGGCGGCGAACGGCATCGCCCCGGACCGGCTGGTGACGGAGGGGCGCGGCCCGACGCAGCCCATCGCGGACAATACGAGCGAGGCCGGACGGTCGCTGAACCGACGGGTGCAGGCGCTGCGCGTCCAGTAGCGAGAAAGGCTTCGCGCCCCGTTCCCGCCGGGCGCGGCCCCTCTCACGGTCAGAGGTCCTGATCCGGCCGTCTTCGGCCATGCAGGGCTTGGAACACGTGGAGGCGCGTCTCAGATGTGCGGCCACGTGGGCACCGGGCTGGCCCGGGCAGGCGAACGAGGGACCGGCTCGCGCCTGGGCGGGAACCGGGATCCCGCCTATGAATTCACAACATATGTGTTGTAGGGTGGGGCACTGTTAAGCAACCTCAAGTTGCCGTGCCACGTTCTTCGTGACACCCGTCGGAGGATGAAACCGCGCATGCCACCTGCTCAGATTCCCGATAAGGAGACGGAGCGGCTGGCTGAACTCCGCAAGCTGCAGGACATCGACAGCGCCGGGGAGCAACTGCTCGACGCGTTCACGCGGGTCGCCCGCTCCCTGTTCAATACGCCCATGGCGGCGATCTCGCTGATGGATTCCCAGCGCCAGTACTTCAAGTCCATCCTCGGGGCGGAACTGCGGGAGCTTCCGCGCGATCAGTCCTTCTGCGCCTACACGATCCTCGCGCCGGAAAAGGTCCTGATCGTGCCGGATGCCGCGGCCGACCCCCGGTTCGAGGACAACCCGCTCGTGACCGGGGCGCCGGGCATCCGTTTCTATGCCGGGGCGCCCGTCGTATCCGCCAGCGGCCACGCGGTCGGCTCGATCTGCGTCATCGACCACACGCCCCGCGACTTCCCGTCCGAGATGGAGGAGCGCCTCCGCGATCTTGCCCGCGGCGTCTCCGCCGCCTTCGCGCTGCGCCGCGCCACCCGCGACCTGACGGAGATGGCGCTCATGGACCCGCTGACGGGCGTCGCGAATCGCAAGGCGCTGGAGAGCCTCATCACGCCCGACAGCACGAGCATCGGCGTGCTGATGCTCGACCTCGATCGCTTTAAGGCGATCAACGACACCTTCGGCCATGCCGGCGGCGACCAGGCGCTGCTGGAGGTGGCGCGCCGCCTGAAGTCTGTCGCGCGCGCATCCGACACCATCGTGCGGTTCGGCGGGGATGAGTTCGCCGTCATCCTGCGGGACCTGCGCTCGCCCGAGGGCGGGCTGGCGATGGCGAGCCGCATCCACGCCGCCCTGGCGGACACCTTCCTGATCGATGGAACGGTCGTTCCCCTGCGGACCTCGGTCGGCTTCGCCGGTTGCCCCTGGCACACCAGCGATCCCGGCGCCCTGCTCCCGCTCGCGGACGCCGCCTTGTACGAGGCGAAGCGGGCCGGGCGCGGCACGACGCGCGTGGCCGTGAACGGGGTGGCGCGGCCGGGACGCGCGACCCTTGAGACGCGTCTGCGCGAGGCCTTCTCCAGCGGAGCGCCGCTTCCGTTCGAACTCGCGCTGCAGCCGATCCTCCGCCTGCCCGATGGCGAACCGAGCTCGGTGGAGGCGCTTCTGCGCTGGTCGCCGAACACGCCCGACTCACCTTCCCCGGCGGAGATCATCCCGCTGATCGAGGGGCTGGGTCAGGCCGTCCCGCTCGACCGCTGGGTGCTCGGCACGGTCTGCCAACGCCTGGCCGGCCCCAGCCGCCCGCCCTGCCCGGTGGCGGTGAACATCTCCGGCTCGACCTTCGGCACGGCGGACTTCGATGCGTTCGTCGCCTCCGTGCTGGACCAGCACGGATTGTCGCCTGACCAGCTCATCATCGAGATGACGGAAACCTCCCTCTCCCACGACCGCGCCCAGACGATGCAGAACATCGAGGGGCTGAAACGGCGCGGCGTGGCGGTGGTTCTGGACGATTTCGGCGGCGGCCACAGCACCCTGTCCCGGGTGCGGCGCTATCCCTTCAGCAAGATCAAACTCGACCGGCTGCTGGTGGCGGGCTGCAACTCGGACCCTCGCGCCGCGACCCTGCTGGAGGCCGTGTCCACCATGGCGGCCGCCCTCGCCATCCCCGCCGTGGCGGAAGGCGTCGAGACCGAGGAGGACCTGGCCATGGTGGCACGTCTGGGCGTGGCGGAGGTGCAGGGCTACCTGCTCTCCCGCCCGGTGCCCTGGGACGACGCCGCGAAGGCCATGGACGCGGCGCGGGCCACGATCCGCCGGGTGCTGGAGCCGGTCGCGACGGCCGTCTGACGATCGGAACGGTTCCCGTCGCGCCACGCCGTCCGGCGGCGAACGCGGCGGGCGCCCCCGGGCGCCCGGCGTCAGGCGCTGGCGAGGCTTTCCGTGATCGAGGTGAAGAGCGGCAGCCCGTCCTCCCCGCCCATCAGCGGGTCCACCAAATCCTCCGGATGCGGCATGAGGCCGAGGATGCGGAGATTGGGGGAGAGGATGCCCGCGATGTCGCGCGCCGCGCCGTTGCGGTTCCCGTCGGCGTAGCGGAAGGCCACAAGTCCCTCGCCCTCCAGCCGGTCGAGCGTCTCGTCGTCGGCGAAGTAGTTGCCGTCGCCATGCGCCATGGGGGCGCG
This sequence comes from Muricoccus radiodurans, assembly GCF_050154705.1. Classification (GTDB taxonomy): domain Bacteria; phylum Pseudomonadota; class Alphaproteobacteria; order Acetobacterales; family Acetobacteraceae; genus Roseomonas; species Roseomonas radiodurans. The sequence continues at coordinate 5,693,883 of NZ_CP189561.1, forward strand.
GAAGGTCTCGCCGCGCTGCCAGTGGGCGGTGAAGGGTGTGCCGGCCCGCTCCACCCGCAGCGTGCAATCCATCGAGAGGAAGCGGAGGTCCTTGTTCCGCAGCAGGGCGCCGGGCAGCAGCCCCGCCTCGCACAGAATCTGGAAGCCGTTGCAGACGCCCAGCACATGGCCACCCTTGTCGGCGAAGTCGCGCACGGCGCCCATGATGGGAGAGTGCGCGGCCATGGCGCCGGTGCGCAGGTAGTCTCCGTGGGAGAATCCGCCGGGTAGGACGACGAGGTCGGTGCCCCGGGGCAGCTCGCTCTCCCGGTGGAAGACCATCGTGGGCTTCTTCCCGGTGGCGCGCTCCAGGGCGATGGCCATGTCGCGCTCCCGGTTCGTGCCGGGGAAGAGAAGGATAGCCGCGTTCATCGGGCGAAGACCTTCAGCCAGTGCAGGCCGCCCAGCAGGGCGATGGTGACGACGGCGGCGATGGCCGCGGCGGTGATCCAGCGGTCGAAGCCCTTCTTGCCGCGGGCGATCAGGCTGGCCCGGCGGACGGCGGCGACCTGGGGCGTGCGCGCCTGGCGCCAACGGAGGCCCATCGAGATGAGCACCGTCAGCACCGTCATGATCAGGAGCGACGCCTTAATCACGGCCTCAGCCGATCTCGACGCGGAAGGATTCGATCACGGTGTTGGCCAGCAGGCGGCGGGCCATGTCCTCGGCCGCAGCCTTGGCGGCCGCCGGGTCCGTCTCGGACAGCTCCAGCTCGATCACCTTGCCCGTGCGGACCTCGCCGACGCCGGCGAAGCCGAGGGACTCCAGCGCGTGGCCGATCGCCTTGCCCTGCGGGTCCAGCACGCCGGCCTTCGGCATGACGAAGACCTTGGCCTTGAGGGGCGCCTTGGTGCCGCCGCTCACTGCATCAGCTCCGGGCCCTTCATGTCGCGGATGCCGGCCTCGGGCAGGATGCCCAGGCGCTTCGCGACCTCCTGATAGCCCTCCTCGACCTTGCCGAGGTCGCGGCGGAAGCGATCCTTGTCCATCTTCTCGCCGGTCTTGGAATCCCAGAGGCGGCAATTGTCCGGGGAGATCTCGTCGGCAAGGACGATCCGCATCTCCTCGTTCTCGTAGAGGCGGCCGAACTCCAGCTTGAAGTCCACCAGCGAGATGCCGACGCCGAGGAAGAGGCCGGTGAGGAAGTCGTTCACCCGCAGCGCGAGCGCCACCATGTCGTCCAGGTCCTGGGTGGAGGCCCAGCCGAAGCAGGTGATGTGCTCCTCCGACACCATCGGGTCGTTCAGGCTGTCGTTCTTGTAATAGTACTCGACGATGGAGCGGGGGAGGCGCGTGCCCTCCTGGATGCCGAGACGCGTGGCGAGGCTGCCGGCCGCGATGTTCCGGATCACCACCTCCAGCGGGATGATCTCCACCTCGCGGATCAGCTGCTCCCGCATGTTCAGGCGGCGGATGAAGTGGGTCGGCACGCCGATCTCGGACAGCCGCATCATCAGGTATTCGGAGATGCGGTTGTTCAACACGCCCTTGCCCGTGATGACGCCCTTCTTGGCACCGTTGCCGGCCGTCGCGTCGTCCTTGAAGTACTGGACCAGGGTGCCGGGCTCCGGCCCCTCGAACAGGACCTTCGCCTTGCCTTCATAGAGCTGCCGCCTGCGGGCCATGGGGGTGTTCCCGAATCGGTTTGGCCGCCCGCAGCCCCGGAATCCGGGCGGGCCGGGGCGGGGCGGCGCACGGCCGGGGATATAGCAGCGCGGGCGCCACAGGGCCAACCGGCCGCCCCTCGGCCCAGCCATGCAAGGGTCGCGCCCGATCTCGTCAAGCCTCACGACTGCGTGATTCTTTGGCTTCAACGAGGGCCGCTCAGCCGCGTTTACCCGGCGCACCATCGGGCAACCGCCCGGGAACCTGTGCTTCAGGGAGAACACGCATGCGCACGCGCCTCGCCGCCGCGGCCCTCGCCGCCGCGATCGTCAGCCCGGCCCTCGCCCAGCAGGGCGCCACGGGCAACACCAGCCCGGGCAGCAACGCACCGGTGAGCATGGCCCCGCAGACGCAGCCCTCTGGCGGATCCGCGGCGCCCGGCACGACCTCTGGCCCTGCTGCCTCCCCGACCGTCGCGGGCGGCACCGTCGGCAATCCGATGACGACCACCACGCCGCCCTCCGCGACCACGGGCGCGGGCAGCCGCCCCTCCAACGCCGCTGCGGGCGCCGCGGCCGGCCCGGATGCGGGCAGCGGCGGCCGGCCGGCCGCGTCCGCCCAGGTGCCCGGCTCCATGACGCCGAACTCGCCCGCGGGCGGCACCGGCAATGCCGGGATGCGGACCGATGACCGCACCCCTGCCGGCGCGACGGGGGCGACCGCGACGGGGTCCAACCCCGGCTCCGCCCCGGAGACGACCGCGACCCCGGCCTCGGGCGCGAACTCCTTCACCGAGGGCCAGGCCCGCAGCCGCATCGAGGCGGCCGGCTACTCCAACGTCGGCGAGCTCCGCCGCGACGACCAGGGCGTGTGGCGCGGCCGCGCGATGCACAACGGCCAGCAGACCGATGTCGGCCTGGACTTCCAGGGCCGCGTCGTGACCGGCGCCGCCCCCGCGACGGCTCCGACCGCCGCCTCGGCCCCCGCCACCCGCGCGACGCCGGCGACGCCCGCGACGCCGGCCGCCCCGGCCACCACGCCGGCGCGCTGAACCCGTACTGACCGATCGACCAGAGAAAAGAAGGAGAGCCCCCATGGCGACACGCACCATCGCTCGCATGTACGACAACTACTCCGACGCCCGCGCCGCGGTGTCGGCGCTGGAGGCCGCCGGCTTCCCGCATGACGACATCTCCATCGTCGCGAACGACACGACCACGGCGACGGCTGCCGAGAACGGCATCGACACGGACGCCACCGAGACCGGCGCCGGCACGGGCGCCACGATCGGCACCGTGCTCGGCGGCGGCGCGGGCCTGCTGGCCGGCATCGGCGCCCTCGCGATCCCGGGCTTCGGTCCGATCGTCGCGGCCGGCTGGCTCGTGGCGGCGCTGACCGGCGCCGGCGCCGGCGCGGCGGCGGGCGGGCTGATCGGTAGCCTGACCGGCGCGGGCGTGGAGGAGGCGGACGCCCATGTCTACTCCGAGGGCGTGCGCCGTGGTGGCAGCCTCGTGACCGTGCGTGCCGACGAGAGCCGCATCCAGATGGTCGAGACCATCCTGGCCCGGCACAACCCGGTGGATGTCTCCACCCGCGCCGCGACCTACCGCTCCGAGGGCTGGAGCTCCGACGGGCCGGACGGCACGCCGGGCAACCCGCGCGGCACGGTGGTCAGCCGCACGGTGGACGACGTGGCCGGGACGAACGTCTCCGGCGCGCGGCCGGAGAACCGGGACGGGTCCTACAACAACCCCCCCGGCACGATGCTGAGCCGCGGCGTGGACGAGGTGGCGGGGACGAACATCTCCGGCGCCCACCCGGAGAACGATGTAGCGCGGGCACGCGACACCTCGGTCTACCCGAAGTCCTCCAACCCGCCGGGTACCGAGGCCAGCCGCGCCTTTGACAAGGCCGCGGGGACGAACACCTCCGGTGCCTATCCGTCCCAGTCTGACGGGACGCCCGCGAACCCGCCGGGCACCATGGCGTCCCGCGCCGTGGACAAGACGCTGGACACGAACATCTCCGGGGCGAACCCGCGCGGGCGCAACGCCTGATCGGGCCGTATCGGTAAGACTTGGGGCGGGGCGGTCCGAAAGGGCCGCCCCGCTTCGCGTTTCAGGCCCGGTGGGGCAGAGGGAGGTCGCGAAAGGGCGTGAGCCCCGGCGGGCCCGCCGCGAAGCGCCAAACCGCCCGGCCATCGGCCGCCAGCCCGAGGAGGGACGCGCAGACGGTGCCGAAGCCGTCACGCGGGGGAACGCGCAGGGCGGCGAGGCGGTCGCCCCCGTCGTCGGCCAGCAGGGTTTCCCAGGCGGACCATTCGTCGCGGTCGGGATCGGGCGGGGGCGCGCCCCGGAAGCGGGGGAGATGGCGCCGCGTGCGCGGGGAGGCCGGGTCATTCGGGTCCATGGCCGTGACCATCGAGACGCCATCGGGCAGCGGCACGGCCTCCGGATGGCCGGATCCGAGGCCGCGGACGAAATGCGCGCTGCGAGAATCGGCGACGACCGCGTTGAAGGGGCGCCAATCCCCGGCGTCCAAGCCCGTCAGGCGGAGCACGGCAGCCTCGGCAGTGTGAGCCTCCAGGGCCAGGAGCGGGAGCTCGCCCCGGGACCGCTTTCCAGCGGCGGGGCCGAGGGTGCCGGGCCGGTTCAGGACGGCGGCGACAATCCCCAGGGCGTTGAGACCCATCCAGGTGCCGCCGGCCATGCGGTCACGGCCGGCCAGGACGCCGGGCGCGATCTCCGCCGGGGGATCCCAGGGACGATCGATCCGCTCGTCTCGATTGGCGGCAAGAAGCAGCGGCCAGGAGTGACCAGGACGCCGCAGCACGATGACGGTGCACACGCCGCGTCTCTAGGCCCGATGGGCCGTCCCGGAAACCTCTGCCCGTCGGGGTGGTGGCCCGCACCCCCTCGCGGAAGCGCGGGCGGACCGCTCAGTACCGGTAGTAGAGGCCCACGCCCGGCGGCGGGTAGCGCGGCGGCGGCGGGGGCGGCGGATAATAAGCCGGCGGCGGCGGCCGGTAGTAGCCGTAACCGTAGGGCGGGGGCGGCCGGTTCGGGCGGCAACCGCCCCAGCGGTAGGAGAAGTGGTAGCCGGGCGGGCAGTAGTACTGCACCGCCTCGGCCATCGGGGCACGCGGGGCGAGAGCCCCGACGGGCGCCGCCATGGCCGGCGCGGCGGCCAGCGCGCCGGCGCCGGCCAGGGCCGCGAGGCCGATGCGGAGGGAAGCACGAGGCATGATCATCGCTCCTGCCTGGGATGGAGGGTCTTATAGCCCTTTCATCACGGCAAAACGGCGGCGACCGTGTCTCGTCTGTGCCGTGATCGTGCCCCTCGAAGTCACGCCTCCGCGAACACCCGGTCGAGGGTGGCGCGGGCGTGAACGAAATCCCGCGCGGGATCCATCGCGCGGTCCAGCGCCCCGGCGTTCAGCCGGGCGGTGACGCCGGCATCGGCCAGGAGGTTGTCGCGGAAGGAGCGGCCGGCGGACGTGCCCAGGGCCTCCCAGGTCGCCATCGCCGCGCGCTGCACCGCGGCGTAGGATTCCTCGCGGCTCATGCCGGCCTGGGTCAGCGCCAGCAGCACCTTTTGCGAGTGCACGACACCGCCGAGGCTCTCGAGGTTCGCGCGCATTCGCTCGGGGTAGATCACCAGCTTCTCCATCATTCCGGCGAGCCGCATGAGGGCGAAGTCGAGGGCGATGGTGGCATCCGGACCGATCACCCGCTCCACGGAGGAATGGCTGATGTCGCGCTCGTGCCAGAGCGCGACGTTCTCCAGCGCCGGCGTCGCGTAGCCGCGCACGAGGCGCGCGAGGCCCGTCAGGTTCTCGCTCAGCACCGGGTTGCGCTTGTGGGGCATGGCGCTGCTGCCCTTCTGGCCCGGGTGGAAGAACTCCTCGGCCTCCCGCACCTCGCTCCGCTGCAGGTGGCGGACCTCCGTCGCCAGCCGCTCGATGGCGCTGGCGGTCACGGCCAGGGCGCAGAAATACGCGGCGTGGCGGTCGCGCGGGATGACCTGGGTCGAGACCGGTTCCGGCCGCAGGCCGAGCCGCGCGGCGACATGCGCCTCGACCCGCGGGTCCACCGAGGCGAAGGTGCCGACGGGGCCGGAGATGGCGCAGGTCGCGACCTCTTCCCGCGCCGTGACCAGCCGCGCCCGGCAGCGGGCGAACTCGGCCCAGTGGCCGGCCAGCTTCAGGCCGAAGGTGGTGGGCTCCGCATGGATGCCGTGGGAGCGGCCGATGGTCGGCGTCAGCGCGTGCTCCTCCGCCCGGCGGCGCAGGGCTGCGAGAACGGCGTCCACATCCTTGATCAGCAGGTCGGCGGCGCGGGTGAGCTGGACCGCCAGGGTCGTGTCCAGCACGTCCGAGGAGGTCATGCCCTGGTGCATGAAGCGGGCGTGCTCGCCCATGCCGTCGGGTCCCTCGCCCAGCCAGGTGAGGAAGGCGATGATGTCGTGCCGGGTAACCCGCTCGATCTCGTCGATCCGCTCGATGTCCGCCGGGGAGATGGCGGCCACCTTGGCATCGCCGCCCCGGCGGATGGCCGCGGCGGATTCGGCGGGGATGGTGCCCAGTTCCGCCATCGCCTCGGCCGCCAGGGCCTCGATCTCGAAGAGGATGCGGAAGCGGGCCTCGGGCGACCAGATCGCGGCCATCTCGGGGCGGGAGTAGCGGGGAACCATCGGCGGCGTCCTGCGGGGGCGGGGCGGCGGTATCCGGGTGCCGGGGGCGCCGTCAACCGGGCAGGAGTGGCCGCGCGATCCGGACCGGGTCCGGAACCTTCGTCGCGGGAGAGTGAGGATAGTTGCCGCCAGATGAGCGATTGTTTATCCGGCGTGGCGCCGCGATGTGTCGTGGCAGGCCGCGAGGGTGCGGCCGACGCCCCGGCCGGCCGGCCCGGGCGCAACGGATAGACCGGTTCCCCGGCCCCAGGCGGGCGGGGAACGGGTGACAGGAAGGATGGATCGCCGATGGGTGTGGAATGGTTCGTCGCCCTCGGTCAGGTTCTCCTGATCGACCTCGTCCTCGCGGGGGACAACGCGATCGTCGTCGGCATGGCCGCGGCGGGACTGCCATCGGACCAGCGGCGCAAGGCGATCCTGTGGGGCATCGGCGCCGCGACGGTGATGCGGATCGGCTTCGCGGCCATCACCACCCAGCTCCTGGCGATCGTCGGGCTGACGCTCTTCGGCGGGCTGCTGCTGCTCTGGGTCTGCTGGAAGATGTACCGGGAACTGCGCCACTCCCACGCGCAGACCGAGGGGGCGCACGTCGTCTCCGGCGTGGAGGGGGAGGGGTCCCCCACGGGCAAGAGGAAGACGCTGGGACAGGCGATCATTCAGATCCTCGTCGCCGACGTCTCCATGTCGCTCGACAACGTGCTGGCCGTGGCCGGCGCGGCCAAGGAGCACCTGGACGTGCTCGTCATCGGCCTCGCCATCTCGGTGGTGCTGATGGGCGTGGCCGCGAGCTTCATCGCGCGGCTGCTGGAGCGGCACCGCTGGATCGCCTGGGTCGGCCTGCTGGTGATCCTCTACGTCGCGGTGGACATGGTACTCGGCGGCACGCAGGAGGTGACGCAGCGCGTGCCGGACGCCTATGCCTACCTGCTCCTGCCGATGGGCTACATGGCCTTGCCCGGCACCTTCCCGGCCTGGCTCTGGGTGGCGGCCACCTTCGCGCAGGTGGTGGTCTATGGCGGGCTCCTCGCGGTCATCAACGACCTCGTCCGCGGCGCCATGGGGCGTGCCACCCCCGTCGTCGCGGTGGAGGCGACGCACTCCATGGCGGAAAAATGAACCGCCCTCCATCTGGGCGGCATGGGGCGGCGGGGCAGGGTCCCCGCCGCTTCCTGTCTGTGACACGCTGAATTAGGGTCCGGCGGCTTTCGGCGCGCAGGCGCGCCGCGGCCCCGGCAATCACGGGCCTGGGGACGCCCCGGGCCCCCGCCGGCCACCGCGGTCGGCTCCTTCTCGCAGGACGGCGCCCCGATGCGGGGCAAACCATCGAAGACGCCCCGGCCCGCGACGGTGTCGCGGCCGGGCGCGCAGGCACGCCTGGAGACGTTCGTTCATGGAAGCGCTGACCAGCTCGATCCCGCAGCTGCTCGAGATCATGTGGCTCAACATCATCCTCTCGGGTGACAACGCGGTCGTCATCGGGCTCGCCGCCGCCGGCCTGCCGGAGAGCCAGCGCAACAAGGCGGTGCTGTTCGGCATCGCCGCCGCGGCGGTGCTGCGGATCATCTTCTCCCTCATCGCGCAGCAGCTCCTGTCGCTCTGGTGGATCGACATCGTGGGCGGCCTGGCGCTGCTCTACATCGCCGTGAACTTCCTCATGGAGCTCCGCAAAGCCCAGCACGAGGAGGCCGAGGAGGGCGCGTCCCACCACGACAAGACGCTGATGGCCGCGCTGTGGCAGATCATCATCGCCGACGTGTCCATGAGCCTGGACAACGTGCTGGCGGTGGCGGCCGTGGCCCGCAGCAACGTCACCCTGCTGATCGTCGGCCTGGCGATCTCGATCGTCATGATGGGCCTTCTGGGCGGCCTGCTGGCCCGGCTGCTGGACCGCTACAAGTGGATCGCCTATCTCGGCGTCGCTCTGATCGCCTATATCGGCGTGGAGCTGCTGTGGGAGGGTGTGATCATGGCCAACGCGGCCCTGAACCTCGGGCTGCCGGTGCCGGCGCCCCACACGCCGGCGGTGCATTGAGCGGGGCGGCCCTCCGCCGGCTGGCGCTGGCCGGGTCGCTGGCCGGCGCCCTGGCCGGCTGCGCCAGCACCGAGGCTCCGACGGCGAGCCGGCCGACGTTGGACGCGGCCCTGGCCCGGCTCCCGGCCGAGGCCGCGGGCTTCCAGCGCGGCGAGACGAGCGACGTGTCCCCGGGCGATGCCGGCGCCGGCAAGGTGGTGGAATATGCGACCGCCCGCCGCATCGCGGTCGCGCATGTCTTCGTCTATGACCTCAACCGGCCGAGCGTGACCGAGGCCGACCTGCCGCCGGAGGTCGAACGCGCCGTGGCGGAGGGAACCACCCTGCCGCAGGATCGCACGGGCCGGCGCCTGGCCGAGCGGTCCCGGACCCCGGTGTCCGCGCGGGGCGGGCCGCTAACCTGCTCCACCCTCGGCGGCACCTTCGGGCGCAACCCGGTGGAGCGGCATGTCTGCGTCGGCGTCGCCGGCGGACGCTTCCTGCGGGTGCAGGTGACCATGCCCTCGCGCAGCCCGCCGGTGGCCGACGCCGAGGCATTCGCCACCGCTGTGGCGACCGCCGTCCGCGGGTAGCCCCGCCGGGGAGGGCCGGGCCCTTCCCGCAATGTCTCGCCGGGACGGCCACGGGCCGCCCGACCCCGGCCTAAGAGGCCGCGTGGGGCAGTTCCACCTCCGCGAGCGTCCCGTCGGTGATGCGGCCCAGCCGGGCCGTTCCGCCGTGCTGCGCCGCCAGGGACCGGAGCAGGTCCAGGCCCTGACCCTCGTCCCGCGTGCCGGCGAAGCCCCAGCCGTCATCCTCCACCGACAGCCGGCTCCGCGCGCCGTCCATGTCGAGGCGTACGACGATGCGGCCGAGCAGGCGCATGTGCAGCCCGTGCTTCACGGCGTTGCCGACCATCTCATGTGCTGCGCGCAGGAGCGTTTCTTGCAGCGACGGAGGGCACTCGCCCGCCACCGTCACCTCCAGCCGGATGATCTGGTCCGGATCGCCCAGCAGCTCCACCGTCGCCTCGCAGAGGGAGCGGAGGCGGTCTTCCAGACCCCGCGGCGCGCGCGTCAGGCCGAAGAGGGCGTCCGACACCGCGGCGCTGAGCCGGATGCGGCGCTCCACCTCCGCGATCATGCGGCGCCCCGCCGGCGTCGCCTCTGCCCCGCGGGCCTGCGCGACCTCCGCCAGGATGCGCTGCAGGGCATTCTTCGTGTGGTGGCGCAGCAGGCGGAGCGGCAGGTCGTCCTCCGCTGCCGGGCGGGATGCCGCGGGGAAGGAGATGATCCGCGCCGCGGATGCGCGGGGCAGGAGGACAGCGCTGGAAGCGGTCTGCGGCATGGCGGGGCCCTTTCCCGTGATCGACATGATTGGCGTATAAGTGGGAAAATTTCCCACGTAAAGACCGTAGGGAGCTTAGTGGGTATTTTTCCCACGGGTAGCGGTGGTAAGAAGATCTCGATGTCCCCGCCCGATTCCACCGCCGCTCCGCCGCCGGACGCACTGGTGCGCCCGCTGCGCCGTCTGCTCCGGCCGCTCGTGCGCCTGCTGGTACGGGCGGGCGTGACCTTTCCCGTGCTGTCGGATCTTCTCCGGGGCCTGTACGTCGAGGTCGCGGTGGCCGAACTGCCGGCCGACGCCCGGGCGCGGAGCGACAGCCGGCTGACGCTCATGACCGGCGTCCATCGAAAGGAGATCCGCCGTCTGCGCGAGGAGGGATGGCCGGAGGCGGAGGTGGCGCCGGTCGTCGTCACGCTCAGCAGCCAAGTGATGGCGCGCTGGCTCGGGCTGGCCGAATACCTGGACGAGGCGGGCGCGCCCCGCCCGCTGCCCCGCCTGACGCCCCCGGAAGGCGGTCCCTCCTTCGAGGCCCTCGTCTCGGCCGTCACCACCGACCTGCGGCCGCGGACGGTGCTGGATTCCTGGATCGCGGCCGGGCTGGCGACGTTGGACGCGGAGGACCGCGTCCACCTGGAGGCCCGAGCCTTCGTGCCACGGGAGGGGATGGAGGGACGGCTCTTCTACTTCGCACGGAACCTGCACGACCACGTCGCGGCCGCGGCGGCGAACGTGCTGGCCACCGGCCCCGCGCCCTTCCTGGAGCGCAGCCTACACTATGACCGCCTGACGCCCGCCGCCGCGGCGGCGCTGGAGTCGGCGGGGAGAGAGGCGGGGCAGGCGATGCTGGTGGACCTCAACCGGCTCGCCCTCTCCCTGGTCGCGGAGGGGGAGGCGGCGCCGGGCGCGCCCACGCGGCGCGTCAACCTCGGTGTCTACCTTTACGCCGAGGACGAGCCCCCGGCCGCGGAACCCACCTCGTGAGGCGGCTTCTTTCCCCGCTTCTGGCGGCCCTGCTGGCCGGCTGCGCCGCGTCGGTCCCGCGCCCGCCGGACACCGCGGTGCCCGCGGGCCTCTGCCGGATCGGGCCGGATGACGGACCGCCGGTGCCGGTCATGGCCGCATCGGCGGATCGCGGCATCGGCGGCACGGGGCAGATCGCCGAGGCGGAGGGCGACCGCGGCATCGGCGGCACCGGCATCGTCGGCGTCGTCACGGGCTTCGCGAGCATCTGCGTGAACGGACTGCACGTGGCCTATGACCCCGACCTGCCGGTGGTCTTCGCCGACCGCGCGGCGGGGCCGGAGGCGCTGCGCGCGGGGCAGGTGGTGGTGCTGGAGGCCTCGGGGGCCGAGGGCGCGCTGCGCGCCCGGCGCGTCGCCGTGCGGCACGAGGTGTCCGGCGTCGTCGAGGCGGTGGACGAGGGAGCGCTCGTCGTCGCCGGGCAGCGCGTGGTGCTCGGGACCGGCGTGCGCGGCCGGACCGACCCGCGCGTCGGCGAGGCGGTGGAGGTGAGCGGCTTGCGCGCGCCGGATGGCAGCGTGATCGCGACGCGGATCGACGGGCGTCCCGCGGCGGGCGTGACCACGGTCTACGGCACGCTGACGCGGCGGGACGGTGCGCCGCGGATCGGCCGGCTGACGGTGCGCACCGCACCCGGCGTGCCGTTGCCGCCGGACGGGGCCGTGGTGGCCACCGGCCGTGTGGCGGACGGCGTGCTGGTCGTCACCTCCGTGATGCCGGACCCGCTCTCGCGGGACCCGACGGCGCTGTTCGGGCCCGGCGTGGGTCGTATCCTCGTCGAGGGCTTCGCCGGCGTCGGCGGCGGGCTGCTGACGCTCGGCTCCGGCCTCACCGTGCCGGCGCCGGCCGGCGTCGCGGACCCGGTGCGGCGCGGCGTGGTGGAGTTCCGGCGGGACGCGGCGCGCGGGCTGGTGCCGTCCGGTCTGCGAGACGCTGCCGGAATCCCGCGCGCAGGGTTCGCCGAGGGACCAGGGGCGGCGGGACCGGCGGGCGCGGCCGGGCGGGGCGGGGCCCCGGCGCCGATGCCGGACCGTCGCCTGGACCCGCAATCTGCCCGGGGCGAGCGGGGCGAACGCGGCGGCGCGGCCGGGCGTCCCGGCCCGGGGCGGTCGGAGGGGCGTGGCCCTGGTGGGCGTCCGGACATGCCGTCCGGCCCGCCCGGACCGCCGCGTTAGGTCGCGCGCCGCCTCGGCGTCAGTCCCTGCCTGGCTCACGCCGTCAGCCCGCCTCGCGGACGCGTTTCGCCGTCCGCGGCAGCCTGACGAAAGAAGATGAGAGGGGCCCCGGGGGAGAGAATTTCTTCTCTCCCCCGGGGCCACCCGCGTGACCGGTCAGCCGAAGCAGCGCAGGAAGAGCACCGACGGGTGGACGGTCTCGCCGACCTCGGCGGGCGTGCGCGTGGCCGTGCTCTCCGCCACGCGCGGCTGCACGCCGTTGCGGCGGAGGAAGTCGAGCGCCTCGCTGCCCTTCACCGCGAAGTTCACGTTCTGCGGGATGTCGCCGGTGCGCTGCGCCACGCGCTGCGCGTTCAGCTTCGAGGTGATGATGCCGACGACATGCCCGGAGCCGTCGAGCAGCGGCCCGCCGGAATTGCCGGGCTGCACGGGTGCGGAGATCTGGAACTGCTGCGCGTTGTCCGCGAGGCCGGCGAGGGCGGAGATGTCTCCCGTCGTCAACGTCGGGCCGGAGGAGAGCAGGCCGGAGAGCGGGAAGCCGTAGGTCACGATCGCCTCTCCCCGCCGCACCTCGGGCGTGGAGCGGAAGGTCACCGGCGGCCCGCCGCGATCCCGCAGGTCGAGCAGGGCGAGGTCGCGCTGCTGGTCCCGCGCGCGGACGGTGGCGACGATCTCCCGCCCCTCCGAGTTGCGGGCGCGGATGGAGCGGCATTCGCGGATGACGTGGTCGTTCGTCATCACCTGTCGCTCCGTCACCATGAAGCCGGTGCCGGAGGAGACCTCTCGGCCACCGCCACCGCCGCCACCACCGCCGGGCTGCGGTCCCTCGTTCGGACCCAGCGGCGGTGGCTTGCCAGCGCTCGCCTGCTGCGGCGGGCGGGGCTGGCCGGGGCCGGGGCCTGGACGGACCTGCTGGGGTGGCGCCTCGACGCCGAGCGGCGGCGGCTTGCCGGCGAGGCCGGGCGCCGCCGGAGCCGGGCCGGACGGTCCCAGCACCCCGGGCTTGCCGGGCACGAGCTGGGCCAGGGCTGGCGAGCCGCCCGGCGGCATCATCAGCAGGACCGGCAGTGCCAGGGCCGGAACGACCAGCAGCTTTGAGGAGGTGCGCATGGCCTCAGCGTGGTGATCCGCCGAAGGCCGGTCAATCGCTGTTTGCGCTTCCCAGGGCGCATCGAGACAGACGCGACAGGGGCGGAGACGCACGCGACCGGTTGCGCTCGCACAACGTGTTACCCCGCACCCTGCAACGGCGGGACGGCGTGTTTGCCGGCCGTCCGGACCCGGGCCCGGCCCGCACCGGCCAAGGTTCAACCCACAGGAGAGATGCGCGATGGCCGCACCCCGCGAGATGGCGGTGAAGCTCTGCACCACGATGCTGCCGGAGACGAAGGACCAGGCGGCCTTCGCGCACTGGGGCCAGGTCGGCTTCGACCATATCGCCAAGGATTACGGCGGCACGAAAGGCTCCGGCACGACCTGCGGCTTTCTCCCGCCCTGGCTGCTCTGGCGCCTGGGCTGCCGGGACGCCTCCATCGTGTGCCGGTCGGCGCCGGACGAGGGGCTCGCCTATCGCACGGGCCGGCAGATCAGCGACATCTGGGCGCGGGAAGGCGGCGGTTACCGGCCGTCCTGGGTGGCGATCGACACGGAGCAGAAGGCGCGCGACCTGGCCCGCGGCATCGGGCCGAAGCCCGGCGACTTCGTCATCATCCGCGGGATGAACTGGAAGGATGCGAAGGGCAACCGCACGCGCGACAGCTCGCACATCTTCGTCTTCCTGAGCGTCGAGAAGGCAGACGGGAAGAAGGTGTCCTGGAAGGTCGCTCAGACCGGGCTGACGAACAATGCGGGGCAGCAGGGCGGACAGATCACCGTGCTGAACGGCGAACTGGTCGAGCGCGACGTCGCGGAAGGCGGCGACGAGAACACGAAGAAGAAGGGCCCGCACCTCATCTTCATCTCGAACATCCTCGGCGAGGAACCCTTCGAACGGCGGGTGATCGGCTATTGCGACCTGGACCGGATCGCCTTCGGCTCCGCGCCGGACGTCACCTTCACGAATCTCTTCGAGGCGAACCGGACCACCTCCGCCGAGAACCATCCGGGCAAGATCATGGAGTGGCTGGGTTGGTGGAAGATGGACGAGCCGAGTGGCATGGTCCCGCTCGCGCCGACCTACCTCCTGCTCGATCGCGGGCACGAGGCGTACCGGGTGGACCGGCGCACCATCGGCCCCTATGCGTGCTCGGGCGGCGGCATCTGGACACGGGATGGAGCGAAGCTGACCGTCGCCTGGGATGACGGGACGCCGACCGGGAGCTGGACGGTCGCGCGCCGCTTCGTGCCGCGGATGGAGACGAAGGGCACGCCGGTCTCCGCGAACACGGGCGCCCTGACGCTGCTGGAGAAGACGCCGGCGGAGTTGCCGGTGAAGTGGCGGAGCTGGAGGAAGCTGGCGGGCTGACCGCCGCGCGCTGGTCCTAGAGCAGTCCCTCCCGCCGGAAGGAGAGGTGGCGGCCGTTGCCGATGATCAGGTGGTCATGCACCACGATGCCGAGCGTGGCGGCGGCGGCCTTGACCTCCGCCGTCATCTCGCGATCGGCCCGCGACGGGGTCGGGTCGCCGGAAGGGTGGTTGTGCACGAGGATGAGCGCGGTCGCGCCGAGCTCCAGCGCGCGCTTCACCACCTCCCGCGGATAGACGGGGGTGTGGTTCACCGTCCCGCGCGCCTGCGCCTCGTCGGCGAGCAGGCGATTCCGGCTGTCGAGGAAGAGGATGCGGAACTGCTCCACCGACTCCCGCGCGAGGGCGGCGGAAAGGTAATCAATCAGGCGCTCCCAGTTGTTCAGCACCGGGGCCTCGCGCACCTCCTCCGCCATCAGCTTCAGCGCCGTGGCGCGGGCCAGGCGGAGTGCGGCGATGACGGCGTCGCCCGCGCCCTCCACCCCGCGCAACTCGGGCTCCGGCGCGGAGACGGTGCGGCCGAAGGAGCCGAAGCGCGCCATCAGGCGCTTGGCCAGCGGCTTCGTGTCCACCCGCGGCAGGGCGAGGAACAGCAGCATCTCCAGCAGCTCGTAATCCGCCAGCGCCTCCGGCCCCGCGCGGAGGAGCTTGTCACGCAGGCGCTTGCGATGTCCCTCGGGGCCGGCTTCCGGCTCCGTGTCGGACGTCTGGTCCTTGCGCCGCGGCGGGGGCGGGCGCGAAGGCCGCGGCGCGATTCCGGGCGGAAGGTCGAAGGCCAGGTTCGCCTCCGACAGGCCGGTCAATTTCCCCACACCTGGCTCCCGTCATGGGACGGCGTATTGCAGCACGGAACAAACGGACACGCCAGGGTTGAGCGTCAGCGGCCCGCGATCATGTCCTGCAGGCGCCGCTGCGCCTCCTGCAGCGCTTGGCCGCGGGCGCGCACCTCCCGGAGCTGGGCGTCCAACTGCGTCCGCAGCCCGGCTTCCCGCGTCTCGATCGTGGAGCCGCTGATCTGCACGCGGACGAGATTCGCGGCGATCGTGTCGCCCAGCCGCTCCGTGGACGCGAGCGCGTCCTCCATCAGGGGGAAGACGGCGCCGAAAGCGCGGGCAGGGGCGCGCACGAGCTTGTCGTAGGCGGCCTCATAGACCGGCGCGAGGTCGCCGGGCTGCTGGAGGGCCGCGCGGGCGGCCTCGGCGCGCTGGAACTCGGCGGCCAGCGCCGCGCGCATGCGCCCGACCGCCTCGCGGCCCGTGGCGAGCGCGTCGCGGTGCTGCACGAGGTCTTGGAGCGAGCGGAAGGAGGCGAGGCCCGCCATGGCGCTGTAGGGCCGCGCCACCTGGGCGTTCATCGCCTCGTGGAAGCCGGCGATGACGTCCCAGTGCGCGGCATAGGGGCCGAAGGCCCGACGGTCCTCGGCGCTCGGGACGGGCACCCGCAGGCCCGGCCGGTCCGCGACGCGGGTGCGCAGGAAGTCTATGAAGGCGCGGCGCTGATCCGCCTCCGATCCGCAGCCGGCGAGGGCGAGCGGGACAAGGCCGAGGAGGGCGCGGCGGGTGGTGTTGTCGGCCATCCGGCCCTCCATGCTCGGTCGGCCCGGGTGTCGCACGGGGGGAGGGGCCCCTGGCAAGGCCGGCGGGCCGCCGGTAGCCTCGCGGCCTCTGTGTTGGCCGCCGGCCGGCGCGCGCCGGTGGAGGGCGAAAAGGGCGATGGACCTGCTTGCGTTCGCCAGCGGCATTGCCGTCCAGGCGGGGGTGGTCCGCTTCGCCGTCCCGGCCTTCGACGACCACTTCGCGGAGACGGTGCCCGCTTCTGTCCGCGCGGACCCCGCACGCTTCGCCTTCGCCGCCGCCGGCCGCGCGGCGCTGCTGTCGCTGCGGCGGGACCTGCTGGTGCGGAGCCTCGCGGTCGGCATCCCCGGGCGCGACGATGCGGCCATCCGGGCCGCCGCGGCGGAGATCCATCCGGAACTGCGCTTCGTGATCTGGCCCAGTGCGGAGGAAGCGGCGGACCGTTCGCATCGCATCCGCTGCCTGCTGCTGGAGGCCGGCGCGGTGGAGCCGGAGAGCCTCGCCCGCCTGGGGACGCTGCCGCCGCCCGATGACCGGCACGGCACGGCCCTCGTCGCCCTGCTCGAGCCGGGCGAGCGGCTGCCCGCGCACCCGGCCTGGGCGGGCGCGACGCATCTCGATCTCCCGGGCTTCACCCTCGCGGTGCGGGTCTGATGACCGCGCGCCCCTTCCCGATCGGAACGATCGCCCGCCTGCCGGTGGTCGCGGACATCGCCGCGCTGACGCAGGCCTCGCGCGGCTGCCTGGAACTGGCGCCGGGCGGGCCGGAGGCCTGCGAGACCTACCCGGCCTTTCGTCAGGGCGCGGAGGTGACGCCGCCGAAGGCCTTCCGCCGCGACCGCCCGCCGCTGCGGATCGGCGTGGTGAGCGGGACAGTGATCCTCGGGGGCGGGGCGGTTCTCGACCCCGAGACCGGGGGGCTGCTCGTCGAGAGCATGGCGGCCGCGTCCGAGGGCACGCTGGGCCGTCCGGACCGGCTGCGGCAGCCGCTGCAGTTCCTCGGCCTGCGGCCGGAGGGCGGGCGCGCCGTGCCGGAGCGGCCCTGGAAGGCGGCGAGGGGGCGGATCGAGGGGCCGGTGTTCCACCTGACCTACCGCACCGACCCGAACTACTCCCACTTCATGACGGAGCTCCTGCCGAAGCTCTACTACTGGCAGCTCCTGCCTGAGCCGCGGCCCCGCCTGCTGCTGTCCGAGGAGGTGGCGGGCCGGCTGCTGCCGCTCCTCGGCCTCTACGGCATCGAGCCGCGGCACGTGGTGACCGTGCCGGCGGTCCGGCAGCCCCCGGTCATCGCGGACCGGGTCTACGTGGCCAACGCGCCGATGCTCCTGCACGCGCCGGTGCTGGCGGCCGTGCGCGGCGCGGCCGGGGGCCCGGCCGCCGGGCCGCGCCGGCTCCACGTGCTGCGCCGGGGCCCGAAGGCCTGGTTCCGCCGCCTGCTGAACGAGGACCGCGTGGGCGGGCTGCTCGGAGCCCGCGGCTTCGTGCCCGTGGTGCTGGAGGACCTCTCCCTGCCGGACCAGGTGGCGCTCTTCCGCGGGGCGGAGTGCGTGGCGGGGGTCTATGGCGGGGGGCTGTTCAACACCGTGTTCAGCCCGCCGTCGCTGCGGCTGCTGAGCCTCACCTCGGCCGAGTATCACCGGGCCGTGCTCGATTCCATGCCGGGGCGGCCGCAAGGGGCGACGGTGGTGGGCGAGGCGTTCTCGACGAAGGTGGACGGGAACAACGCCCCCTTCGTCGTCGATCTGCGGGCCGTGGAGGCGGCCTGCGACCTGCTGCGGTTCTGAGCGGGGCCGCCTCAGCCACGCACGAAGGTCCCGCCGTCCAGGGGCACGAAGCTGCCCGCCGCCTCGTCCAGCACGCGCAGGGCGCCGTCCGCCACGTCGAACCAGGTGCCATGCAGCGCGAGGCTTCCCGCGCGCTCCCGCTCCGCGAGCCAGGGGAAGGTGCGGAGGTTGGCGATGGACTGGCGGATCGCGGCCAGCTCCATGGCGGTCGCGTCCTGCAACGGGTCCACGCCGTCGCAGACGTGGGCCGTCGCCGGGGTGAGGATGTCCATCCAGCGCGCGACGAAGCCGGCTCGGGACGGGTCCACGCCGGCGATCGCGTTCTCCCGGAAGGCGCGGACACCGCCGCAGCGGGCGTGGCCCATCACCACGATGTGGGAGACCTGGAGCACGCGGACCGCGAACTCGATGGCCGCCGATGTGCCGTGGTAGCGGCCGCCCTCCTCGTAGGGAGGGACGAGGTTCGCGACGTTGCGGACCACCAGCATCTCGCCGGCATCGGCGTCGAAGACCACCTCGGGCGCGACGCGGCTGTCCACGCAGGCGATCATCAGGGTGTTCGGCTGCTGCCCGGCCTCGGCCAGGCGGGCGTAGTGGTCGCGTTCCCGACGGAAGCGGGTGTGGCGGAAGCCGAGCCAGCCCTCGATCAGGCGGGCCGGGAAGCCGGCGGGTGGGGTCTGGTCCATGGCGGCGGGCTACTCCCGGTTCAGCCCGTCATGAAGCGCGGCCAGCGGGATGCTGAGGCCGAATTCCGGAAGGTCGAGCGCGTCGCGCACGCGACGCTCGGCGAAGCCGTCGTCGCGGGCGCAGACGAGGGCGAGGGGCTCGTCCTGCACGAGCATCACGTCGCGCCGGAGGCTCAGATGATCGGCGTATTCCGCCCGCTTGATGCCCCGGTCCATGGCAGTGGTGCTGCCGGACATCACCTCGACGATCAGGACGGGGTCCGGCAGGTCGCGCTCGTCGCCGCGCAGGGGCGTGCGGGACACGACGAGGTCGGGGTAGCGGACGCGCGTGCCCCGCGCGGTCATCACCCGCATGTCGGACCGGAAGACCTCGCAGGGCGATCCGCGCAGAGGGGCCGTCAGGGCATCATAAACCCGGTTCGCCAGCCGGGCGTGGCGCAGCGTGCCGTCCGTCATCGCCACGGGCTGCACCCCGTCCCACTCGTAGCGAAGGTCCTGGAAGCGTTCCCAGCCGAGGAACGACTCCAGCGTATCGGGCGGGGTCATGTCGAGGGCGGCGCTCATGCGGCCATGATATAGCCCTGCCCTGGACGGGCGACAGCGGCCCGCGATGGAGGGCGGCATGGCGTCACCCTGGCCCGCGCTGGGTCCGGCCGAGACGATGGTCCTGCTCGACCCGCGGGCCGATGCGCGGGACACGGTGAAGATCGCGCTCACCTCCCTTCTGCTGAAGGGCGTGCTGCGCGCGGGAGAGGTGGCGAAGTCCCGCTGGCTCTTCGGCGGCAGGCACCGCACCCTCTCGCGGGCCGGCCTGTCGGAGACGGCGACGCCCGGGGAGCGCGCCGTCCTCGCCATCATCCCGACCGGCGGTCTCGCGGCGACGCTGGATGACGTGGTCCGCGACCTCCGCACGGCCTTCGGCTCGGGCTTCCGGGGCTTTCCGAAGGAGTGCCTGCTGCCGGACCTCGTCCGGCGCGGGCTGCTGGCGCCGCATCTCCGCCGCCATTGGCTCTTCTTCGCGCGGGTGGACTACGAGCCCACCCCGGCCGGCGAGGCGGAACGGTCGCGCATCCGCGGGCTGATGGAGCGCGCGCGGCGCCTGCCGCCCTTCCTCGCGGAGAACCGGGCCGAAGCCCTGGCCGTGGTCGCGGGCCTCGGCACCGCCATCCTGCTGGTGGAGGAGCTGCGGCCGCACCTGACCGAGCTGCGCGCCCTGCTGCGACCGGAGGCCGCCGACAACGGAGGCGGAGGAGACCTGGGCGACAGCGATCTGCCGGAACTCGACCTGGGCGCCCTTGATGCGTTCGACGGCAGTTTTGATGCGGCCTTCGACGGCGCGGGCGGCGACGGAGGGGGGGATGGCGGTGGGGACGGGGGCGGCGGCAAGTAGGCCGCCGTCCCAGGTCAGGCGTAGGGCGGCTTGTGCAGCCCGGCGGGGGAGAGGGTGAAGACCTCCACGCCCGTCTCGGTCACGCCGACCATGTGCTCGAACTGGGCGGAGAGGGAGCGGTCCCGCGTCACGGCGGTCCAGCCATCGTCCAGGATCTTCACCTCGGGACGGCCGGCATTCACCATCGGCTCGATCGTGAAGAACATGCCGGGCTTGAGGACCGGGCCTTCTCCGGGGCGGCCGAAGTGCAGGACGTTCGGCGGGGCGTGGAACTTGCGGCCGATCCCGTGGCCGCAGAAGTCGCGCACGACGGAGAAGCGGTGGCGCTCCACATAGGACTGGATGGCGTGGCCGATGTCGCCGAGCGTGGCCCCCGGCTTCACCGCCGCGATGCCGCGCATGAGGCTCTCATAGGTCACGTCCAGCAGCAGCCGCGCCTTGGTCGAGGGCTGCCCCGCCACGTACATGCGCGACGTGTCGCCGTGCCAGCCGTCCAGCAGGGGCGTGACGTCGATGTTGATGATGTCGCCCTCGGCCAGCACGCGGTCGCCGGGGATGCCGTGGCAGACGACGTGGTTGATCGAGATGCAGGACGACTTCGTGTAGCCGCGGTAGCCGAGCGTGGCCGGCACCGCCCCGTGGTCGAGCATGAAGTCGTGGCAGAGCTGGTCCAGCGCGCCGGTGGACACGCCTGGCCGGACATGCGGGCCGATCATGTCGAGGCATTCCGCCGCCAGGCGCCCGGCACGGCGCATGCCCTCGAAATCCTCGGGGCCGTGGAGGGGGATGCGGCGCGCTTCGCCGGCCGTCTGGTCCATGGGGCAAAAATGCGCGGCCGGACCGCGCGTTGCAAGGCGCGACCCGGCCGCAGAGGCCGCATGGCGGGTCGGCGCGGAGCGGGACGGGCGTCGCCGGGGCTTCGCGCGGCGCTCCGGCCGGGGCATCTTCGCGCCCCCGCTTATCGCGGCATCAGGGAGGATCGGTGGCGGAGCACGGGCAGGAGAGGGGACCGGCGACGCTGACGGCGCTGCTGGAGGGACGGGCCGCGGAGCGGCCGGACGCGCCGGCGATCCTGGCCGATGGGGCCGCGCCGCTGGCCTATCGCGCCCTGGCGGCTGCGGCGCGGCGGGTGGCCGGCGGGCTGGCGGCCCAGGGGATCGGGCCGGGGGACCGGGTCGCGCTCTGGCTGCCGAACCGGCCCGCGATCCTCGTCCTGCAATTCGCCCTCGCCCGGCTGGGCGCGGTGGCGGTGCACTTGAGCAGCCGCGCGTCGGCGGCGGAGTTGGCAGCGCTGCTCGGGCGGGCGCGGCCCTCGGCCATCGTGACCGAATGGGGCTTCGGCGTGGACTTCCCCGGGATGCTGGCCGAGGCCCTGGCTGATCTCCGCGCCCCACTCCGTTTCGTGGCCGGGCTGGGGGAGGGGCTGCCGCCCCGGCTGGACGGGCTGCCGGTGGTGCCCTGGGCGGTGCTGGACGGGGCGGCGGAGGCCGCCGCCGATCTGGCGACGCCCGAGGCCGCCGTGCTCACCTTCACGACCTCCGGCACGACCGGCACGCCGAAGCTGGCCCTGCACGCCCAGGCGAGCATCGCCGCCCACGCCCGCGATGTCTCTGCCGCGCTCGGCCTGGGAGAGGCGGGCTCGGTCGCGCTGGTTCCGGTGCCGCTCTGTGGGACCTTCGGGCTGTCCCTCGCCATGGCCGCCCTGGCGGGCGGGGCGGCCCTGGTCGCGCCGCCCCGCTTCGAGCCGGCGGCGGCGGACGCCGCGATCCGGCAACACCGCGTGACCCACATGGTGGGCGGCGACGACCTGCTGCTGCGGCTGGCCGAGGCGGCCGGTGGCCAGCCTTATGACTCCATGCGCTTCACCGGCTTCGCCTCCTTCCACCCCGGGGCGGAGCGGGTGGCGGAGGTCTGCGGCGCGCTGGGGATGAACCCGCACGGGCTCTACGGCGCATCCGAGGTGCAGGCGATCTTCGCCGTGCAGGACGAGGTCCACCGGCGTCTGCCGGGCGGCCGGCCGGTCGGGCGCGGCGCGGCCGTCCTGGCGGATGCGGAGGGCGTGCTCTCCTTCCGCGGGCCGTCACTGTTCTGCGGTTATCTCGGCGATCCCGCGGCGACGAAGGCGGCGCTGGCGGACGGGACCTACACCTCCTCGGACCTCGGGGAGGTGCGGCCGGACGGGGGCTTCACCTTCCTCGGGCGGCGGGACGACGCGCTGCGGCTGAGCGGCTTCCTGGTGCAGCCGGCGGAGATCGAGGCGGTGCTCTCCGCCCAGCCGGGCGTCACGGCGGCGATCGTCGTGGGGGCAAGGGGCGGGACGGCGGCGGTGGCCTTCGTCCAGGGCGGCGCCGACCCGGCGGCCCTGCAGGCGGCCTGCGAGGCGGCGCTGCCCCGCCACAAGCGCCCGGCCCGGATCGTGGCGCTGGAGAGCCTGCCGGTGGCGGAGGGCCCGAACGGGGCCAAGCCGCAACGGCGTGCCCTGCGGGAGGAAGCGGACCGGATCCTGGCCGAGGCGCCGGCGTGACGAACTGGCGGGAGGACTCCCGCGTCACCGCCGTGATCGTCGCCTCGGCGCTCATCATGCAGAACCTCGATTCCAGCGTCATCGCGACGGCCCTGCCGGCGATGGCGCGGGAGCTGGGGGCGGACCCGGTGCACCTCTCGGCCGCGATCACGGCCTACCTCATCTCCCTCACCGTCTTCATCCCGATCTCCGGCTGGGTGGCGGACCGCTTCGGGGCGAAGCGGGTCTTCATGGCGGCCATCGCCCTCTTCGCTGTGGCCTCCGCCCTCTGCGGCGTCTCGCGGGACCTGGGGGAGCTCATCGCGGCGCGCGTCTTCCAGGGGCTGGGCGGGGCGATGATGGTCCCGGTGGCGCGGCTGCTGCTGCTGCGCCGCGTGAAGCCCGAGGAGATCGTGCGCGCCACCACCTGGCTGACCATGCCCGGCCTGCTGGGGCCGATCCTCGGCCCGCCCATCGGAGGCGTGCTGACGGACACGGTGTCCTGGCGGGCGGTGTTCTGGATCAACCTGCCGATCGCCGCGATCGGGCTGGTGATGATCTGGCGCTTCGTGCCGGAGCCGGGGACGCCGAAGCCGGCGAAGCTGGACCTTCTGGGCGTCACGCTCATGGGCGGGGCGTTGGCGGCGGCGATGTTCGGGCTGGAGACGATCGGCAAGCGGCTGGTGCCCGTCCCGCTGACCGCGGTCTCGCTGGTGCTGGCGGTGGCGCTGGGGTGGTGGGCGGTGTGGCACGCGCGGCGGGCGGAGAACCCGGCGCTCGATCTCTCCCTCCTGAAGGTTCCTGCCTTCCGCATCCCGCTCTTCGCCGGGACGCTGTTCCGGGTGGGGGCAGGGGCCTCGCCCTTCCTCGTGCCGCTGGCGATGCAGCTGGGCTTCGGGACCTCGGCCACCGTATCCGGCCTCATCACCCTGGCGACGGCGCTGGGGGCGATCACGATGAAGCCGATGACGCAGCGCGCCCTGCGCGCCTTCGGCTTCCGCGACGTGCTCACCTGGAACGCGGTTCTGGTCGCGGCGACGCTGTCGGCGAACGCGCTGTTCAGCCCGGGCTGGCCGCTCTGGGCGGTGTTCCTGGTGCTGGCGTTCGGCGGCCTGTTCCGCAGCCTGGAGTACACGGCGCTGAACGCGCTCGCCTATGTGGAGGTGCCGCACGGCCGGCTCTCCGCCGCGACGTCGCTGATGGCCACCGCGCAGCAATTGTCGGCGGCGCTCGGCGTGACCTGGGGAGCGACGCTGCTCACCGTCTCCACCGCCATCACCGGGCACGACCCGCCGACGATGACGGATTTCGCGGTTGCCTTCGTCGGCGCGGCGATCCCGGCCCTGCTGACGGCGCCCTGGATGTGGCGCCTGCCGTCGGATGCCGGGCTCGCGGCGTCGGGGCACAGGCGGCGGGGGGAGTAGCCCCGCTATTCCGGCGGCGGCAGCGCCGCCATGAAGGCCCGCAACTCGCCAACCCATGTTGCCGCATTGCCCGTGGTGGCGTGTCCCCGCGTCTGCGGCCCGGGCGGGATCACCACCAATCGGGCGCCGGGGATGCGGGCGATGGCGGCCTCCGTCACGCCCGTCTCGGGCGGGTTGCGCTCGTCATCGGCGGCATTGATCGCCAGCACCCGCGCGCGCACGCGGCCGAGATGCGGCTCCGGGTCGTAGTCGCGGGACGCGTCCCACTGATAGACGAAGTCGTTCGCGTCCATCGTC
The DNA here is from genome assembly GCF_050154705.1 of Muricoccus radiodurans. GTDB lineage: Bacteria > Pseudomonadota > Alphaproteobacteria > Acetobacterales > Acetobacteraceae > Roseomonas > Roseomonas radiodurans. The sequence continues at coordinate 5,717,896 of NZ_CP189561.1, forward strand.
ATCGGCGTCGCGAGACGCTGCTCCACCAGCGCGTCGGCCGACGCGCGGTCCGGCGCCGCGGCCTGATACGCGAGCGTGCCGCCATTCGTCGCGATGCCATAAAAGACGTTGGCCAGCCGCAGCGACGGGGGCTGCTGCGTGTAGTTGCCCCCCTGATAGGCAGGGTCCTGCCGGATGCTCTCCACCAGCATCCGGCGCAGCATCCAGTTCCGCGCCGCCATGCCGGTCGGCTGAGAGGCGAGCGGCACGATCGCGTCCATCATGTCGGGATAGGTCGTCGCCCAGACCCAGGCATGCATCCCGCCCATGGAATTACCGAGGATGAGGCGGAGGCGGCGGATGCCCAGGCCCTCCGTCACCAGCCGGTGCTGGGCGAGCACCATGTCGGCGTAGTTGTAGCGGGGGAAGGCGGCCCGCATCCCCTCGGACGGCCGGGCGGAGGCGCCGGTGCCCAGCGCGTCCGGCAGGATGATGAAGTAGCGCGTCGCGTCCAGCGGCTGCCCCGGTCCGAAGAGATGCCCGCCGAACGGCTGCGCGAGGCTGTTCTCCGCCCGTCCGGCCGTGCCGTGCAGGACCAGCACCGCCGGGTTCGCCGGATCGCCGAGGGTGATGTAGCCCAGGCGCAGGTTCGGCAGCGTCTCGCCGGTGTGGAAGCGGAACTCGGGCGCGATCCACTCGCCCCGGCGCTGGGCGGGCTGGGCGATGGCGACGTGGGCCGACAGGAGCACGGCGGCGATCCAGAGCAGTGCGGCGCGCATGGCATTTCCCCTACCGGGCGTTACCCGCCCGCTTCGCTCCTCCGAGCCTAGGGAGGGCCGCCTGGGGCCGCAACGTTCCCGCACGCGACGGTCGCGACAATCTTCCCCGAAATGTCAGGGCGACCACCCCTGCCGACGCATCCTGGGCTCGTGCCATGCTCGCCGCCGCGGAGCCCCGCCCACACGGGAAACAACATGCGCCTCGTCCTCGGCTTCCTCGCGCTCCTGGCCCTCGCGGCCGGGGCGCCCGCCCATGCCCAGAACAGCTTCGACCTGCCCGGCCTGTCGCGTGACAGCGCGCGGTTCGTGTCCGAACTGCAGCGCCGCTTCCCCGCCGGCGCCACGCCGCAGCAGCGCGCGGCCGCCGAGACGCGCGCCGCGCAGGCGGAAGGGCGCCGCGACTGGCCGGCCGCCATCGCGGCCTGGGAGGAGCGGCTGGGCATGCCGGACGCGCGGCCGGAGATGTGGCTCGCGCTCGGCCGCGCCGCGCTGGCGCGCAACCCCGCCGATCCGAACAAGGCGCTTCTCGCGGCGCAGCAGGCCTTCGACCTCGTTCCCGCGGGGCCGCCGGAGATCCCGTCCCTCGCGATGATGGCCGACGCGCTGCGGCGGCAGGAGCGTTGGGTTCCCCTGATCTCCGTGCTGGAGGCGATCGCCGAGCGCGCGCCGAACGACGCGAACAACCGCACCGCCCTCGCCGAGGCGCGTCGCCAGGCCGGCATCCTGCTGCGCCGCGTGCGGACGGAGCCGGAATCCGAGCCGGCGCGGGCCTGCCTCACCTTCACCTCCCCGCCCGCGCGGCGGACCGACTGGCAGCCGGAGGACTGGGTGCGGACGGAGCCGCCCATCCCCGGCCTCGCCGTGACGCGGGAGGAGGATGAGATCTGTCTCGCCGGCATTCCCTGGGGCCGCAACACCCGCGTCGTGCTGCGCGCCGGCATGCCGGGGGAGGCGGGGATCGGGCTGCGGCAGGACCTGCCGATCCTCGTCTCCATGCCGGACCGGCAGGCCCGGATCGGCTTCGATTCCTCCGCCTTCATCCTGCCGCGCGGCGGCCCGGCGCGGGTGGCGGTGGCGACGATGAACGTGCCGGAGCTGGAGCTGCGGCTGGTCCGCGTCACCGAGCGCAACCTGCTGCCGCTGAACCGCAACACCCGCCTGGGCGACACGCTGTCCGGCTACGAGGCTGACGAGATGGCCGAGACCTGGGGCCGCGTGGTCTGGCAGGGCAAGGCGGAAATCCCGCGCTTCCAGCGCAACCAGCCCATGCGGACCGTGCTACCGCTGCCGGATGCGCTGACCTCCTCCGGCCCCGGCCTCTACGCGCTGCTGGCACGCCCGACCGATCCGGAGAACCGTGGCTCGGCGGGTTCCGCGGCCATCGCGATCATGGCGACCGATATCGGCCTGACCGCCTGGCGCGGGCAGGAGGGGCTGGCGGTGCAGGCGCGCTCCCTCGGCACGGCCCGTCCCAAGGCGGGCGTGCGCGTGGCCCTGATGGCGCGCAACAACGACGTGCTGGCCGAGGCCGACACCGGCCCCGACGGCGTGGTTCGCTTCCCCACGGCGCTGATGCGGGGGGAGGGGCCGATGGCGCCGGTCGCCCTGCACGGGCAGGAGGGCGACGACCTCGTCGCGCTCGACCTGGAGACCGCATCCTTCGACCTGTCGGATCGCGGCGTGACGGGGCGCGACTATCCCGGCCCGGTGGACGCCTTCCTCTGGCTGGACCGCGGCATCTACCGGCCCGGCGAGACGGTGAACGTGGCCCTCCTGCCGCGCGACCCCGCCGGGCGCCCCGTGGACCTGCCCATCCGCCTGCGCCTGCGCCGCCCGAACGGCCAGATCGCCGGGGAGGCCGTGCCGACCCGCGGGCCGGAGGGCGCGATCCACTGGCCCGTCACCCTCTCCTCCGGCGCGCCCGTGGGCGGCTGGACGGTGGAGGCGCTGACCGACCCGAACCGCCCGCCCATCGCCCGCATCACCTTCCAGGTGGACGCCTTCGTGCCCGAGCGCCTGGAGGTGAAGGCCGGCCCGGCGCCCGGTCCGCTGGTGGCCGGCACGCCGCTGGAGGTGCCCATCGAGACGCGCTTCCTCTACGGCGCGCCGGGCGCGGGGCTGAGCGGCAATGCGGAGATGCGGATCTCCCCCGATCCAGAGCCCTTCGAGGCCTGGCGCGGCTGGCGCTTCGGCCTGGCGGATGAGCCGCTGGACGGCGGGCTGCAGAGCTTCGACATCCCGGAGAGCGACGATCAGGGCCGCGCGACGCTGACCCTGCAGCTGGAGCGGACGCCCGACGCCTCCCGCCCGCTGCGCGGCGACGTGCAGGTGACGATGGCCGAGCCCGGCGGGCGCGGCAGCAAGGCGAGCTTCGCCGTGCCGATCCGCGGCACCACGCCGATGATCGCGCTGCGCCCGGTCTTCCGGAACGCGAGCGTGGATGACGGCTCGGAGGCGGCGGTGGAGATCGCCCTCGTCTCGCCCAGTGGAGAGGCGCTCTCCGGCAACCTCCGCGCCCGCCTCGTGCGGGAGCGGCCGAGCTGGCGCTTCGTGCTGACCTCGGGCTCCCCGCGCTACGAGACGGTGTGGCGGGACGAGCCGGTGGACTCCGCCGACATCCCCGTGGCGCCCGGCCGCCCCGGCCGCTTCGCGCGCAATGTCGGCTTCGGCCGCTACCGGCTGGAGGTGACGCAGCCCAACGGGCTCGCGATCGCCTCGATCCGGTTCCGCTCGGGCTGGACGGGCTCCGACGATCCGGCGGTGCCGGACAAGGTGGACGTCGCCGCAGACCGCCGCGCCTATTCGGCCGGGGAGTCCGCGCGGCTGCGGATCACGCCGCCCTTCGCCGGGCGTGCGAGCGTCGCCGTGCTGACGGACCGCCTCGTGTCCACGCAGGAGGTGGACGTGCCGGCGGACGGTGCCGAGGTCTCCGTGCCGGTTGACCCGGCCTGGGGTCCCGGCGCCTGGGTGGCCGTGACCGTCTTCCGCCCCGGCGAGACGCCGGTGCCGGGCGGCGCCACGCCGCGCCGCGCCATCGGCCTCACCTGGGTCGGGATCGACCCCGCCGCGCGCACGCTGGAGGTGGCGATCGAGACGCCCGATCTCGTGCGCCCGCGCGGGCGGCTGGAAGTGCCGGTGCGCGTCTCGAACGCCGCCGGGCCGGTGCACCTGACCCTGGCCGCGGTGGATGAGGGCATCCTGCGCCTGACGCGCTTCCAGACGCCCGATCCGGCGCGGCACTTCCTCGGACGGCGGCGTCTCGGGCTGGACATCCGCGACGACTACGGCCGCCTGATCGTGCCGCCGGAGGGCGAGGCCGCGCTGCTCCGCCAGGGCGGCGACGACGACATGGACACGCAGGGCGTGCAGCCGCCGCAGCGCATCGTCTCGCTCTTCTCCGGCATCGTCTCGGCGGGGCCGGACGGGCGGGCGGTGATCCCGCTCGACATCCCCGAGTTCAACGGGGAGATCCGGCTGATGGCCGTCGCCTGGGCGGCGGACCGCGTCGGCTCCGGCGCGCGCTCCGCGACGGTGCGCGACCCGATCGTGGCGGAGACGCTGCTGCCGCGCTTCCTGGCGCCGGGCGACGAGGCGCGGCTGCCGATCCTGCTGCACAACCTCGACCAGCCCGCGGGCCAAGTCGTGGCGCAGGTGCAGGTCGAGGGGCCGCTGGCCGTGGATGGCGGCCGCGTCACCGCCGACCTCGCGCAAGGGGCGCGCGCACTTCCCTTCGCGACGCTGCGTGCCACCGGCGCGGGGGAGGGCGTCATTCGCCTCGCGGTCACGGGGCCCGGCGGCTACAGCGCCACCCATGAGAGCCGGATCACCCTCCGCTCCCCGCGTCCGCTGGCGCGGGAGGTGGTGATCTCCTCCATCGCGCCGAATGGGGCGACGCGCGTGGCGCCGGACCTGACCCGCTTCTACGCGGGCACGACGAGCGTGCGCGCCACCTGGGGCCAGCCGGTGCGCTACGACCCCGCGGCGATGATGCGCTCCGCCGTGGACTTCCCCTTCGCCTGCTCCGAGCAGGTGGCGAGCCGCATCATGGCCCTCTCTGCCTACACGGCGGAGGAGGACCGGGACGCCCGGCTGAACCGCTACGTCGTGATGCTCCTGGACAAGCAGCGCTATGACGGCAGCCTCGGCCTCTGGAGCCAGCAGGGGGAGGCGGACCGCTTCGTCACCGCCTATGGCGCCGAGGCGCTGCTCCGGGCGCGCGCGGCGGGTGCCACGGTGCCGGAGGCGCCGCTGGAGGCGATGCTGAACGCCCTCCGCCAGGGTGCCGACGACGAGAGCGTCAGCGAGCCGCTCGACCGTGCCGTGCAGGCCTATCGCCTGCATGTCCTGGCCATGGCTGGGCGTCCCTTGCCGGGCGCGGCGCGTCGGCTGTTCGAGGGGCTCGACAGCCTGCCGACGCCGCTGTCGAAGGCGCAGCTCGGGGCGGCCTTCGCGCGGATGGGCGACACGCAGCGGGCGGAGGCCGCGTTCGCCGCGGCCCTCAACAACCCGGCGCGCCGGAACTGGCACGCGGATTACGGCAGCACGGCGCGCGATACCCTCGCCGTGACCCTGCTGCTGAAGGAGAGCGGGCTCCTGCCCGCCCGCCTGAACGAGGCGGTGGGGCGCCTGCCCGGGCCGGAGTTCACGCCGATGAACACCTCCACCCAGGAACAGGCCTGGGCGGTGGCGCTTGCCTCCACCCTCGGGCGGGACGGGCGGCCCGCGCGGGTCGTGCTCGCGGGGCAGCCGCTGCCCGTGGCGCCGGTGGTCACGGCGGTGCTGACCGCACCGGCGGAGGCGCGCAACGGCGGCGACCAGCCGCTGTCCCAGGCCGTCTCCGTCGCCGGCCTGACGACCCAGCCGCAGCCGGCGGGGCGGGAGGGGATGCGGATCACCCGCCGCTTCTTCACCCCGCAGGGCGAGCCGCTGAACCTCGACACGCTCCGGCAGAACCAGATGTTCATCCTGCAGATCGAGGCGCGGTCCGAGGACAACGACACGCATCGCAGCATGATCCAGCAGGGCTTGCCGGCGGGGTGGGAGATCGTCGGCCGCTACCCGGAGGGCGCGCAGGCCGGGATGGACTTCCTCGGCGAGTTGACGGCGGCCGAGGCCTTCCCGGCGCTGGACGACCGCTTCGCCGCGGCCGTCACGCTGTCCCCCGGCGAGCCGGTCGCCCGCTACGCCGTGCGGCTGCGGGCGGTGACGGCCGGGCGCTTCGAGCTGCCGGGCGCGGAGGTCCGGGACATGTACCGCCCGACGATCTTCGCCCGGCAGAACAGCGGCCGCATCACGGTCGCGCCGGCACAGTGAGGAAGAGGGGCCGGACCGGCGCCGCCGGTCCGGCGGCGTCAGACGAAGAAGGGATCCACGTCAGACCAGGTGGATTCCAGCACCGCCTGCATGATGGTGTTCTTGCCATGCGCGCCGAGCGTCATGTCGCCGGTGACGGCGTCCTTGTAGCGGTTGTTCAGGGTGATCACGAGGCCGACATGCCCGCCGGCGATCCCGTGCATGCTCACCTTGTCCTCGGTGATGCGGAAGTTCAGGCCGGGCGTGTCACTGCCCGCCTTCGACTTGATCGTCCGCACCATCATCTGCGGCTTGAAGATGTTGATGTGCGCGGCCTTGATCACGTGGGCCATGGCCGGCGCGTTGAAGGTCACGAAGGGCACCTCCTCCCACAGCCCGGCCACCTGGGCGAGGCCGCCGCCGAGGGAGTGGCCGGTGATCGAGACGCGACGGCCCTGGGCCATCGCCTTCGCGGCCTTGAGCATCTTGCGCGCGCCCGTCGCCTGGTTCGGCAGGATGCGCAGCCCGATCTTCAGATCCGCCCCGAGGTCGGCGAGGAACTTCCCTTTCTGCTTCGGATTCGTTCCGCAGCAGCCGACGACGACGTCCGTGCTGTTCTGCCAGATGCCGCCCTGGAAGCCGTTGCCGAAGAGCGTGCCCGTCTCCCACTTCTGCACCGTCCAGTCGTCCACCATGTGGCCCGGCGGGTCGGCGTAGTACTGGTTCGTCGAGGTGAAGTACGCGGCGTAGGCGATCTTCGCGTAGTTGAAGCAGGTGGTCATCGATCCTCCGGCGCGCCCTCTCCGCGGCGCGGCCCGAGCGTAGCCGGTAGCCGTGAAGATTCCACCCCATGGAATAATCGTAATGAAACCGGCGGCTGATCGGCGCCCGCCCGGACGCCGTGCTGTCGGGTGGCGGGCTCTTCTCTTCGGCGCGCTTGTGTTGCCGCCGATCGGGCTGGTCGGCGCCTGGGCGGCGGATCGCTGGCTGCCGCCAGACCTCTCGCGCCTCGAGGCCACCGGCCGCGTGGTGGTGGACCGGGAGGGCCGCGTGCTCGCCGCGCTGCCCGCGCCGGGCGGCGTCTGGCGCCTGCCGGTGGAGGCCGCCGACGTGCCGCCGCACCTCGTGGACCTGCTCGTCGCGGCCGAGGACCGGCGCTTCCGCTGGCACCCCGGCGTGGACCCGATCGCGCTGACACGCGCGGCGGCGCAGTGGGTGCGGGCGGGACGCGTGGTCTCCGGCGGCTCCACCCTGTCCATGCAGGCGGCGCGGCTGCTGGAGCCGCGGCCGCGCACGCTCCGCAGCAAGGCCATCGAGGCGCTGCGCGCGATGCAGCTCGAATGGCGCTACGGCAAGGCGGGCGTGCTGCGCATCTGGCTGACCCTGGCGCCCATGGGTGGCAACCTGGAGGGGGTGCGGGCGGGCTCGCTCGCCTGGTTCGGGCGCCCGGTGGAGCGGGTGAGCGTCGCCGAGGCCGCCTTCCTCGTCGCCGTGCCGCGCCGGCCGGAGGCGCTGCGTCCCGACCGCCACCCGAGCGAGGCGCTCACAGCACGGGACGCGGTGCTGCTTCGCCGCGGCGCCCCCGCGCTGCCCGACTGGGAACGCCGCGCCGCCCTGGCCGAGGCGGTGCCGGTGGAGCGCCGCCGGATGCCCGGGCTGGCGCCGCATCTCGCGCGGGAGGTGGTGCGGGGCGCGTCCGGCGGCGTCGTGCGAACCTCGCTCGATCAGCCCCTGCAGCGCGCGGCGGAGGAGCTGGCGCGCGAGGTGCTGCACGACCTGCCGCCGCGCGCCTCGGTGGCGATGGTCATCGCTGATCTCCAGACCCGCGAGATCCGGGCCCTGGTCGGCGGCGACTGGATGGCGGAGGGGCGGGCCGGGGCGCTCGACCTGACGCGCGCCGTCCGGTCACCGGGATCGGCCCTGAAGCCGCTGCTCTACGCGATGGCCTTCGAGCGCGGGCTGGCGGCACCGGGCACGGTCATGGAAGACCTGCCGCGCCGCTTCGGCGACTACGCGCCGCACAACTTCCAGCGGGACTTCTCCGGACATGTCACCGCGGCCTCCGCGCTTCGGCAGTCGCTGAACCTGCCGGCGGTGGCGCTGATGGAGGCGCTGGGACCGCTTCGCTTCGCCTCGGCGCTCAAGACCGCGGGGGTCACGTTGCGCCTGCCGCCCGGCGCGGGCGCGGCGCTGCCCCTGGCCCTCGGCGGCGCGGGGATGACGCTGCGGGAACTCGTGGCCGTGACGGCCGCGATCGGCGATGGCGGTCGCGGCGGGCCCCTCCGGCTGGCACCCGGACGCGCGTCAACGGAGTTGGTCGTGCAGCCCGCGTCGGCGGCCGCGGTGGCGGCGATCCTGACGCACAACTTCCCCACGGGGGGACCGGGCGGGGTCGCCTGGAAAACCGGCACTTCATGGGGCGGGCGCGACGCCTGGGCGGTGGGCTTCGACCAGCGACACGTTGCGGGAATCTGGGTCGGCCGGCCGGACGGAACGCCGATCCCCGGCGCCACCGGGCGGTCCCTGGCCCTGCCGGTCCTCGCGCGGGCCTTCCAACTCCTGCCGGCGGCGCCGCGGCCGCGGCCGGACGCCGTTCGGGCGGAACCCGCGCCGCGCGGGCCGCTCGACGGGCTGCGCCTGCTCTTCCCGCCGCCGAACGCCGCGGTGGACGAGGGGGCGATGACCATCCGCGCGGCCGGGGGGCAGCGGCCGCTCACCTTCCTGGTGGACGGCGTGCCTCTGCCGGCCGCCGCCGCACGGCGGGAGGTGTCATGGTCGCCGCCGGGCCCGGGCTTCTACCGCGTGACGGTGTTGGACGCGACGGGACAGGCGGCGACCGCCCCGATCCGGGTGCGTCCGCCCGAATAGGGCCGGCCGAGGCGGACCGCGACGCGACCGTGTTCCCACGCGGCCGTGGGACGCCGGTTCCCCGACGTCCCCGCCCCGCCGAGGTAGCTATCCGGCGATCTGGTCCGGGGCCGGCCCTGCGGTTTCGCCGCGGATCGTCGCAATCATCGCGCCCGCGACATGGCGGGGGTCCTGGTGGTAGAGCGTGGCCAGCATCAGCGTGAGCACGCTCTCCACCACCGGCATGTTCTCGGCGAAGGCGTAACGGGCAAGCTCTTCGATGTGCTGAATGGTGTCAGCGTTGGGGCCGGTGGCCCGATCGTCGAAGGTCCTTGGCATGGGGTGCTCCATTGGCCTTCCTCGTTGCGTGTTCTGAGACGCCCTTTATCCGTTCGGGCCCGTTTTGATTGCCTGAACTTTAACAAATGCAACCTAAAGCAACTCAGACGTCAACAAAGAAACCTCTCTGATCCGAGTCTCATTTTGCGAGAACCCCGGCCGAGGTGCTGAAGGGGCCCGGATGCACAGCCGAGCCGCTTGGCCTGAGCTTGGGCATCAGCCCTCCGCGCCTGGCGCTGCGCCGTCCCGCGGCTGCCAGGTGATCAGGAAGGCGGTGCCTGGGCCGGACACCCGCTCGAACCCCGCCCCGATGGCGCGCAGCAGACTGTCCACCACGGTCATGCCGAGGCCGCGCCGGGCCCCGTCCGGCAGGCCGGCCCCGTCGTCGCCGACCCGCAGCGTGAAGCCGCTGCCGGCGCGACGAAGCGTCATGTGCACCCGCCCCGGAGCGCGGCCGACGAAGGCGTATTTGAGGGAGTTCGTCGCCAGCTCGTTCACCACCAGGGCGATCTTCACCGCGATGTCGGCGGGCACCTCGATCGGCTCCAGGTCGGTGTCCATCTGGGTGGAGCGCCCCTCCTGGAGGTCGCGGCTCGCCAGCGCGCGCGCGAACTTCGTCAGCATCTGATCGAGCGAGACGGTCTGACCGCCCCCGTCGTGCAGCAGCTCGTAGGTGAGGCCGATTGCCAGCATCCGGCCCTGGGCCGCGCGCAGGGCCTGCAGCGCCGCATGGTCCGACAGGTGCCGCTCCTGCAGCCGCAGGAACGAGATCACGAGGGAGAGGTGGTTCTTGATGCGGTGATGCGCCTCCCGCAGCAGCAGGTCGCGCAGCCGGATCGCCTCGTCCCGCGTGGCGCGGGCGGCGCCCAGGCGGCGGACGAGGCCGGCGATCTCGGCCGGGGCCTGCTCGTCCAACGCCTCCGGCATGCCGCCGGCATCGGCGGATTCCAGCCGGCGCATGGCGGATTCCAGGGGCGCGAAGACGAAGCGCTGCATCGCCCAGAACAGCGCCGCGAGCCCGGCCAGCAGCACGGCCGCCAGCAGCAGGGGCGGGATCGCCACCTCCAGCGGCGCGGCCGCGCCGACGAAGGATTCGGGCACCTCGGCGATGAGCAGCAGGTCCTCCGTCGCGCGCGCGGCGACGAGGAGATGTCCCTCCACCATCGCGACGCCGGCCCCGGCCGGGTTCGGCGCGCTGAGCGACAGGAGCAGCGCGTCCGGGAGCGGGGGCAGCGCACTCTCGGGGCCGACGAGCGTGGCGTTGGTGCCGGCCGAATCCTGCAGCCAGACGCGCAGGTCCCGGATGGGCGGCAGGAAGCGCCGGGTGATCTCGCGCAGGTCGGCGAGCGTGACCACGGCGGTGGTGCTGCCGGCATATCGCCCGTCCCGTCGCAGCGGGTGGCCGATGCCGATCAGGCTGCCGGTCCCTGCCGGCCCGGGCTCGAGCGTGCCGATGACCGGGCGGCCGGTGAGCTCGGCGGCGCGGATCAGGGGACTGTCGCTCGCGATCGTGCCGACCGCCTCGCGCTGGGTGCCGCAGGTGATGCGGCGCTGCGTGTCCACGAAAAGCAGGTTGCGGACGAAGGCGGACATGCTGAGGAAGGCGGCGTCGAGCGCCGCCTGGCAGGCCGCGGGGTCACGGTCCAGCGGCGCGGTGGCCGCGAGCACCGCGATGCCCTGGCTGGTCTGCGCGAGGACGGAGCCGATCCGTTCCGCGAGCCGCTGCGTCTCGGTGGTCGCGATCGCCTCGTTGCGCCCGGCCAGGGTGCTGGCCTGCCACCAGGCATAGAGCCCGGCGCCGACGAGGATCGCGAGGGAGATGCAGCCGTAGACGAAGGCGAGTCGCTGGCCGAGGCTGCGCGGGCGCGTCCGCGCGGGGGCATCCTCGCCGATGTCACCCTCATCGGCGGGCGTGGCTGGCAGGCTCTGCACGCCTTCCTGCATCGATCTCCGCTCTCAGCGCCATCGGTGTGGCAGGCGGAATGCGGGTCGTCAAACAAGCGTGATGGTGAAAACGCCGATGCTCGGCCGCAAAGAGAACGGCTCGTCTCTTTCATCGCCGGCGATGGCGAAAGAGCCACATCCGCACGTCCCGCAGCGGGCCATCCGAGGAGGATGAACGGCCGCTCCAGTCCAGGACCGGCCCGCGTGGCTCCACCCAGCATCGCCGGATCTCCGGCACCGTGAGTTCGGTCGGACGCGCATTGCCCGTCTATCCGGACCAGCCGCAGCGACGGAAGGCCGGCCTCATCGCCGGGGGCACCGGGGCCGTCGCCGCCAGCGGCGGGTCGAGCGGCAGCGCGATACCGCGGGCCAGAAGGTGCATCCCGCCCTCCGCCGGCTTTCCGTAGAGGGGATCCCCGAGGATCGGGCAGCCCAGCCCGGCGAGGTGAACGCGAAGCTGGTGCGTGCGGCCGGTGGCCGGGCGAAGTTCCAACCAGGTGAGATGGTCTCCGCGGCCGCGCACGCGCCACGCCGTCCGGGCGGGCTGGCCTTCCGGGTGCTGCTCCATCCGCCAGCCCTCCGCGCGCGTGCTGACCTTCCGGAGCGGCGCGTCCACGATGCCGCTCTCGCCGGGCGGGCTGCCGCGCACGACGGCCCAGTAGGTCTTCTCCGCGCCGCGCCCGGCGAAGAGCGCGTTCAGCGCGGCCAGCGCCGGCTTCGTGCGGCCGAGGACGAGGCAGCCGGCCGTGTCCATGTCCAGCCGGTGCGCGGGCTGCGGAAGATGCCGCTTGCCGAGCTGCAGCAGGGGCAGCCAGTCCTCCAGGCTTTCACCTCCGCGCGGGCCGCGATGAACCGGCAGCCCGGCGGGCTTGTCGAGGACGAGCGCATCGGGCCGGATGAGGAGGAGCTTGCTACGCAGCCACTCCGGCAGGGAAAGAGGATCACGCATGGCCGAGACGAAGAAGGCGACGGTGATCTGCCTGGGGCAAGTGGTGACCGACCACACCTTCCGCGTGGAGGAGGCGGAGCTGCCGCCCTCCAAGGTCACGGCGCGCGGCTATCACCGGGTGGTGGGCGGCATGGCGGCGAACGCGGCCATCGCGGTGGCGCGGCTGGGCGGCCGGGCCGTCTTCTGGGGCCGCGTGGGCGCGGACGAGGCGGGGGAGGAACTGCGCGACGCCCTGACGGCGGAGGGCGTGGACGCGGAGGGGCTGCTGCTGGCCAAGGGCGCCCGCACGCCGCTCTCGGCGGTGATCGTGGACAAGCGGGGGGAGAGGAGCATCGTGACCTATCGCGGGGAGGGCCTGCCGACCGACCCCGGCCGCCTGCCGCTGGAGTTGATCGAGGAGGCCGATTCGCTGCTCTGCGACCCGCGCTGGCCCGAGGGGGCGGAGGCCGCGTTCCGGCGGGCGCAGGAGCGCGGCGTTCCGAGCGCGATGGACGCTGAGAAGAGCGAGGCGCGCATCCTGCACGCCCTCGTGCCGCTGACGGACCACGCGATCTTCGCCAAGACCGGCCTGTCCATCTTCCATTCCGGCAAGCCGGAGGAGGGGCTCGCCCGCGCCCTGAAGGCGGGCCCGCTGAAGCTGGCCGCCGTCACGCTGGGGGAGCACGGGACGCTCTGGATGACCCCGGAGATGGAGAAGCCCGCGACCCAGCCCGCCTTTCCGGTGGATGCCACGAACACGACCGGGGCGGGCGACGTGTTCCACGGCGCCTTCGCCCTCGCGATCGGGGAGGGGATGGAGACCGAGGCGGCGCTGCGCTTCGCCTCCGCCGCCGGGGCCCTGCGGGCGCGGGACGGCGAGACCCCGGACCGCGCGGCGGTGGACAAGCTGCTGGAGGGGACGACCGACCGACCGCGGGTGCGGCACCGGCGGAAGAGCTGAGGCCGGGGACGGTCCCGGCCTCGGTCCACCCCGCGTCAGGCGGCCGCCGGCCGCCCTCCCGACGTCTTCGGCAGGATGCGCGACCCCTCCGCCCACTCGAAGTAGAGGCGCCGCGCCTCGGCCGCGACGGGGCCGGGCTGCATGTGGTTCTCGGCGTAGCGGGTGCAGGGCTGGACCTTGCCGAAATTGCCGGTCGCGAAGATCTCGTCCGCCGTGTCCAGCATGGCGGTCGTGACGATGCATTCCCGCACCTCGCGGCCGGCGTCCCGCAGCAGCTGCATGACGCGGGCGCGGGTGATGCCGGCCAGGAAGGTGCCGTTCGCGCGCGGCGTCATGACCACGCCGTCCTTCACCATCATCAGGTTGGCGGCGGCGAACTCGGCCACGTTGCCCTCGTGGTCGCAGACCACGGCCATGTCGAAGCCCTGCGCCTTCGCCCAGGACGTGGCACGGGCGGAGTTCGGATAGAGGGCGCTCGCCTTCGCATCCGTCGGCGCCATGTCAGCGGCAGGGCGGCGGAAGGGGGCGGTGACGGCGGTGAAGCCCGTCGCCGGCGGCAGCGGCGCGTCGTAGATGGCGAGGACGAACTCCGTGCTGCTGGCATCCGGCTGGGCGGCGCCAAGCCCGCGGCGGACGAAGAACTGCGGGCGGATGTAGAGCTCCGCCTCCGGCCCCATGCGGCGCACGCCCTCGCGGCAGAGCGCCTCGATCTCCTCCGCCGTCTTGGTCGGCTCCATCAGCATGTTCTTCGCGGACTGCACGGCGCGGCGGCAGTGCAGGTCCAGGTCGGGGACGGTGCCGCGGATGGCCCGCGCCCCGTCGAAGACGACGGAGCCCAGCCAGAAGGCATGGTCCATGGGGCCGAGAATCTTCGGCTCCTCGGTGTACCACTGCCCCTCATGCCAGAAGACGCCGGCCATGACCCGTTTTCCTTCCCCGTGTGAGGGGGCGGAACCTCGCACGCGCGGGCGGAGGGGTGAAGGGCGGGCGCACTTGGTTGCGGAGCCGGATTTCAGCGGGCGCGTCCCTGGCCTAGGATCGCCGGATGCCGCTCGTCGCCTGGGGGGAGCCCCTTCCGTCACTCGTCCTGCCGGGGATCAGCAACCCCCGCTACGCGCTGGGCTCGGTGGCCGGGCGGTGGACGGCCCTGCTTTTCCTGCCGCGCGGCGCGGGCTTCGACGGGGCGGCGCTGGAGGCGGCGGTCGCCGGCATCCGGGCCCGGCTCGACGACGTCTTCGGCGTGCTCTTCGTGGTGGCGCCGCGCGCGGAGGACCTGACGAACGGCCCGATGCGGGACAGCCTTCCCGGCATCCGTGTCCTGGCCGATCCGGACGGAGAGGCCCTGGCATCGCTGGGCGGCGATCCCGCGGCCGGCGCCGTGATCCTGGCCGACCCGACCCACCGCGTCCTGGCCAGCGGACCCCTGGCCGAGGCGCCGGCGATCCTCGGCGCCCTCTCCCGCCTGCCGCCGCCGGAGCGCCACGCGGGGATGGAGGTGATGGCCCCGGTCCTCGTCCTGCCGCGCCTGCTGGAGCCAGGGCTCTGCCGCAAGCTCATCGAGCTCTACGAGACCGGGGGCGGCAAGCCGTCCGGCTTCATGCGGGAGGTGAACGGGAAGACGGTCGGCACCAGCGATCCCGGCTTCAAGCGGCGCTCCGACCACGACATCGCGGACCAGGACGTGCTGAACGCGCTGCAGCGGCGCCTCAAGCGGCGGCTGGTGCCGGCGATCCGGCAGGCGTTCCAGTTCGAGGCGACGCGGATCGAGCGCTTCATCGTCGCCTGCTACGACGCGGCCGAGGGCGGCTTCTTCCGCGCGCACCGCGACAACACGACCCGCGGCACGGCCCACCGGCGCTTCGCGGTCACGGTGAACCTCAACTCGGAAGAGTTCGAGGGCGGCGAACTGCGCTTCCCTGAATTCGGCACGCGCCTCTACCGCGCCCCGACCGGCGGGGCGGTGGTGTTCTCCTGCTCCCTCCTGCATGAGGCGACGCCGGTGACGCAGGGCCGGCGCTACGCCTTCCTTCCCTTCCTCTACGACGAGGAGGGGGCGCGGATCAGGCAGGAAAACCTCGGCTTCCTGGCCGGGAACGAGGTGCTCGGCGCGGAAGGGACCGGCGAGCCGGTCCGCGCGGCCTGAGCGGCTTCGGGGGCCGCACGCCCGGCCCGCCGCGAGCGATGCCGCCGCGGCCGCCGGAGCCTGACCGGCTCTGCGGGGCGGCCGCCGTCGCGGCGGTGTTCGGCCGACGGCCGAAGGATGTGCTGCGGCTGTTCTACACGCCCGCCCGCCGGCGGGAGGCCGGCCCCTTCTGCGCCGCCCTCGCCGAGATGCGCCGCCCCTATCGCGAGGTAGGGGAGGAGGAGCTCGCCCGGGTGGCCGGCACCACGCACCACGGCGGGATCGTCGCGGTGGTGGCGCGGCGGAAGGTCTCGGCGCTCGCCCTGCCGCTGCCGGCCCCGTTGCGGATGTCCCCGGTCCTGCCCGTGCTGGACGGGGTGTCGAACCCCCACAACCTCGGCGCCATCGCGCGGTCCGCGGCCTTCTTCGGCTGCATCGGCATGGTGCTGACCGGCGATCCGCGCCAGGCCGGCTTGTCGGACGCCGCCTGGCGGACGAGCGAGGGTGGGCTGGAGGTGCTGAGCCTCTGGTCCGTGGCGGACCTGCCCGCGGCCCTGCGGCAACTCGGCGTGCCGACCGTTGCCGCCGTGGCCACGGGCGGGGTGGCACCGGAGGCCCTGCCGCCCAGCCCCTGCGTCGCGCTGGTCCTCGGGAATGAGGAGCGGGGTGTGAGCCCCGCGACGCTCGCCGCCTGTGATCACCGGGTCACCCTGCCGGGATCGGGGCGGGTGGAGAGCCTGAACGTGTCCGTCGCGGCGGCGGTGTTGATCCACGCGCTGTCGGCGCGGCGGTAGCGGGTCAGCCGCGGCGTCCGGCCGCCTCGCCGACCCGGCGGCCGGCGGCGGCCAGGGCCGCCAGGCGCGCGGGAAGGGCGGCCAGGATGGCGGCGCGGAAGACCGGGGCGCGCTTCCAGGCCTTCTTCTCTCGCTTCGTCATGCCGCAGCCGAGGCACCAGTCGGTGTCGTCGTCATAGTCGCAAACCTTGATGCAGGGGCGGTCTTCAGGGGTCATCTGCCGCGCAGAAGGTCCCGGACAGCCGGCCCGTCAGCCCCGGCGACCCCGGTGCGCCGGGGGACCCAGGCTTGCGGCGCCGCCGCCGCCGCGACACATGCGGGCGCGTTCTTCCAGCGCGATTCCCGGAGTTCCCCCCATGACCACCCGCCGAACCCTTCTCCAGGCCGCCGCGCTGCTGCCCCTGCCCTTCGTGGCGCGCGCCCAGGCCGCCTGGCCCACCCGCCCCGTGCGGATCATCGTGCCCTTCGCCCCCGGCGGTGCCGTGGACATCACCGGGCGGCTTCTGGCGGAGCGGCTCCAGCCCGTGCTCGGCCAGTCCGTGCTGGTGGACAACCGCGGCGGCGCGGGCGGCAACATCGGCGCGGACGCCGTCGCGAAGGCGGAGAAGGACGGCTACACGATCCTGCTCGGCAGCGCGTCGATCCTGGCGGCGAACAAGTACCTCTACCGCCGCTCCATGCCGCTCGACCCGATCCGCGACCTGGCGCCGGTGACGCGCGTGACCACGGGCACCGTGCTGCTGGTGGTGAACGCGCAGCGGCCCTGGCGCACCTTCGCCGAGCTCGTGGCCGCCGCGAAGGCGGACCCCGGAAAGCTCAGCATGGGCTCCTCCGGCACCGGCACGGTCAGCCACCTGACCCTGTCCAGCGTCAACCGCGCGGCCGGCATGGACATCACGCACATTCCCTATCGCGGCGGCGGGCCGGCCATCACGGACCTGCTGACCGGCACCATCGACATGATGTTCGACGTGATCCCCGCCCTGATGCCGCATGTGCGGGAGGGCCGCTTCCGCGCCCTGGCCGTCGGCAGCGCGGACCGCGTGACCTACGTGCCGGAGCTGCGCGACGTGCCGGGCATGAAGGAGGTGCTGCCGGGCAGCAACATCGACATGCAGTCCTGGTACGCGATCAACGCCCCGGCCGGCACGCCCGCGCCGGTGGTCGCGCGGCTGCATCAGGCGCTGGTGCAGGTGGCGCGGGGCGACGACTTCAAGGCGCGGCTGGAGCCGCTGGGCTTCACCCCCGTCTGGGACGAGAGCCCGGAGGCCTATGGCCGCTACCTCACCCAGCAGGACGCGCTGTGGCGCGGACTGGTGGAGCAGTCCGGCGCGACGCTGGACTGAGGCGGGCGACGCGGCGGCGTCAGGCTGGTAGAAGACCCCATCCTGGCGCCGGAGCGGCGATGCGTTCCCTTCTGATCCTCTCCCTGCTCCTGCCGGGCGCCGCCCTGGCGCAGGGCGCGCCGCCGGCCGACGCGGCCTTCTGCCTGCGGGTGGTGCAGCACGGGATGGCGTGCCGCGCGCAGCACGGCGATCCCCTGACCGGCAACACCGTCGCCTTCGGCGCCTGCATGACGCGGGCGCTGGGGGTGCAGGATGCCCTGCGCGCCGTGGCGCTGCTCGACCGCGCCCGCGGCTCCTGGGCCGGGGCGCTGATGGAGTGCGCCCGGCGGTAGCGCGGGGCTACGGCCCGAGGAGCTGCCCGCCATCCACGGTAATGGCCTGGCCCGTGACCCAGCTCGCGCGCGGGGAGGCGAGGAAGAGCGCGACCTCCGCCACCTCCTCCGGCCGGCCCATCCGCCCGAAGGGGATCTGCGCGAGGGTGCTGTTGTACAGGTCCGGGTCGCTCGTGCGGCGGCGTTCCCAGGAGCCGCCGGGAAACTCGATGGAGCCGGGGGCGATGGCGTTCGCCCGGATGCCCTTCGCCGCCAGCACCCGCGCCTGGCTGGAGGTGTACTGGATCACCGCCGCCTTCACCGCCGCGTAGGGCGGGTTCCGCTTCGTCGCCCGGTAGGCGGAGATGGAGGCGATGTTGACGATGCTGCTGCCCGGCGCCGCGCGCTCGAGGAAGGGCTGCGCCGCGTGGCTGGCGCGGACCACGGCCATTACGTCCACCGCCAGCGACGCGGCCCAGGCCTCCTCGTCGTCGGAGCGACCGAATCCGGAAGCGTTGTTCACCAACACGTCGATGCCGCCCAGCGCCTCCGCCGCGGCAGGGACGAAGCGGGCGATGGCGGCGGCGTCCGCGAGGTCGCAGGGCGCGGCATAGGTCGGCACGCCGAGGGCGGCGAGTTCCGCCCGCGTCGCCTCCAGCGTGTCCGCGCCGCGCGCGCAGATCGCGACCGATGCGCCGGCCTTCGCGAAGCCGAGGGCGATGGAGCGGCCGATGCCGCGGCTGCCGCCCATGACCACCGCGCGCTTGCCCTGAAATTCCATGATCCGTCCCGTCAATGCTTGGGCCCGGATCATGGGCGCCGCATCCGGCTGCCGCTACCCCCGCCGGGCGTTCAGCGGCGTGGTGAAGCCGCGGCGGATGCCGGTCAGGCCGCGGCGATAGGCGCTGGCGACCTGGTACTGGCCGAGCGGCCAGTGCGGCACGTCCTGGAAGAACTGCGTCTGAATATCGCGGGCGATGGTGCGCTGCGCGTCGAGGCTCGGTGCGTCGAACCAGGCGTCGCGCAGCGATTCCAGCCGCTCCGATCGCGGCCAGCCGAACCAGGCGCCGTCCCCGTTCGCGCGCAGCAGCGGGTTGTTTCCGGGGTTCATCAGCTCCAGCCCGTTGAAGATGGCGATGACGGCGTTCCAGCCGCCCGCATCCGGCGGCGTCTTCCGCGCGCGGCGCTGCAGCACCGTGCCCCAGTCGGAGATCGCGCTCTCCGCGTCGAAGCCGATCCGGCGGAGGTAGTCCACGATGACGATCGTCATCGCGTTGTTGTTCGCGACGTCGGTCGGGTGCAACACGACCACCTTCGCCCCCGCCTTGCCGGTGGCGGCCAATGCGCGGCGCGTCGCCTCGATGTTGCGCGGGGCGGTGAGGGCGGAAAGGCCGGCGTCGTTCTCCAGCGGGCTGCCCTTCGGGAAGGCGCCCACGCCGTCGGTCCAGAGGCTCCGGTCATCGCCCATGATGCTCGTCATCACCTCCGCCTGCGGGATGCTGGCCCAGAGGGCGCGGCGCACGGCCGGATCGTCGAAGGGCGGGTGCAGGTGGTTCGGGCGCAGGCTGGGGATGGTCCCCGCCGTCTCGATCAGGTCCACCACCACGTTGCGGGCGCGGGTCAGCAGCGGCCGCAGATCGGGCGCTACCTGCTCCCACCAGTCCACCTCCCCGGCCTGCAGCGCGGCGGCGGCGGTTGCGGGGTCCTGGATGACCTTCCACTCCACCCGCTCGAAGGTCGCGAGCTTCGGGCCGGCGGTCATCACCGCCTCTCCCGGCGCCGGGACGTAACGGTCATAGCGCCGGTAGACGAGCTGGCTGCCGGAGACCCGTTCCTCCGGCACGAAGCGGTAGGGGCCGGAGCCCACCACCTCGGTCAGCGCGCGGTTCGGGTCCTGGGTGGCGTGGCGCTCCGGATAGACGAAGCAGGGGTAGGACGCGGTCTTCGCCAGCCCGTCCAGCATGGGGCCGAAGGGCCGCTTCAGCCGCATCTCGAAGCGCCGGTCGTCCAGGGCGCGGATCTCGTCCAGCCGCTCCGACAAGGTCTGGCCGAGCGTGTCCCGCAGCATCCACTTGCGGACCGACGCCACGGCATCGCGGGCGCGGACCGGCTCGCCGTCATGGAAGGTCGGGCCGTCCCGCAGGGTGAAGGTCCAGCGGCGCCCATCATCCTCCACCACGTGGCCGGCGGCGAGTTGCGGGCTGGGCTGCATCGCCCCGTCCAGGCCGTAGAGCGTGTCCCACACCATGTGGCCGTGGTTCCGCGTCGGCGTGGCCGTGGTGTTCATCGGGTCGAGGATCGTCACGTCCGCCTGCGGGATGAAGCGGAGGACGCGGCTCTCGACCTGGGAGAAGGCGGGCTGGGCGAGCGGCGCCGTGGCGAGGACGGCGGAACCGGCGAGGAGGGTGCGGCGGGTCGGGGACATGGGCATCTCCGGGGGACCGCGCATTGGAGAAGGACGGCGCGTCACCCGCAAGGGCGGCGCGCCGCCACACGCGTCAGCGGAAGGGCGGCGACCACATCAACCCGCCCTGCGCGGCCAGCCGGTTTTGCCCGCGCTGGACGCCGAGGGGCGCCTGGTTGCGCTCCCAGATCTCGCCGTAGTTGCCGACCGCGCGGATGGCGCGAAGCGCCCAGTCGCGCTCCAGCCCCATCTGCTGCCCGAACTCGCCGGAGGTGCCGAGCAGGCGCTGAACCTCCGGGTTCGGGTCCTGCCGGCGGGATTCGGTATTCGCCTGCGTGATGCCCTGCTCCTCCGCCGCGACGAGCGCGTTGAGCGTCCACTTCACGATGTCGAACCAGCGCCAGTCGCCCTTGCGAACCATGGGGCCGAGCGGCTCGCGCGAGACCGTCTCGGGCAGGATGACGTAGTCGTTCGCGCGCGGACCCTGTCCGGCGCGGATGGAGGTCAGGCCCGACAGGTCCGTGGTGTAGCTGTCGCAGCGGCCGGAGAAGAAGGCGGCCTGTACCTCCCCGAAATTCTCGATCAGCACGGGGGTGAAGCGGATGTTGTTCGCCCGTGCCCAGTCCGCGAGGTTCAGCTCCGTCGTGCTGCCGGGCTGGAGGCAGATGGTGGCGCCATCGAGCCCGCGCACCGACGTGACGCCGGACTCACGCTTCACGATGAAGCCCTGCCCGTCATGCAGCAGCACGCCCGCGAAGGCGAGGCCGATGCCGACGTCCCGCGCGGTCGTCCAGGTCGTGTTGCGGGAGAGCACGTCCACCTCCCCGGACTGGAGCGCGGTGAAGCGCGTCTGCGGCGTGGTGGGCACGAAGCGCACCTTCTCCGGATCGCCGAGCACGGCGGCGGCGACCGCGCGGCAGAAATCCACGTCCAGCCCGGTCCAGCGCCCCTGGCTGTCCGCCAGCGACAGCCCGGCGACGCCGGTGGAAACGCCGCAGGCGAGCGTGCCGCGGGCGCGCACGGCGGCCAGCGTGTCCGGCGCCGGCTGGGCCTGCGCCGCGCCGCCGATGAGCGCGAGGGCGGCGGCAAGCAAACTGGAGCGAAGGCGGATGGTCATGGTGTTGTGTTCCGGGACTGGCATCGCGCGAACGCTACATCCGGCGTCAGGTTCCACCGGGGCGGCGCAGGGGTGTCATGCGGGAGGAATCATCCCGTAACGAATCCTCTGTGGATGACAGACGACAGCCGCGGGAGGGCTCGGCCATCCGGTGCGCGCCGGCCTTCACGCAGGGCTGGCGAAGCAGGGTGCCGACCCGGTAGGAGATGCGCCCAGGGAACCGGGCTGTCCTGCGCACCGGGACCGCCCGATCGGGCGCGCTGCGCGGCGGCCGACGGAAGAGGGGTGGGAATGCTCGACCTGACGATGAAACGGGCCACGGGGCCGGTGATCCGGCTGCACCCGAAGGACAACGTGGTGGTGGCGCGCGTTCCCATCGACCCGGGCACCGAGGTGCCGGGGGAAGGCGTCAGCGCCCTCGGGCGCGTGCCGGCCGGGCACAAGCTGGCCGCGGTGGATATCCCCGCCGGCCATCCCGTCCGGAAATATGACGTGGTGATCGGCTTCGCGGGCGAGGACATCCCCGCCGGCGGCTACGTCCACACCCACAACTGCCTGATGGGCGAGTTGCAGCGCGACTACGCCTTCTGCGCCGATTTCCGCCCCGTGGAGATGGTGCCGGAGGAGGAGCGCGCGACCTTCCAGGGCATCGTCCGCCCGGACGGGCGCGTGGGGACGCGGAACTACATCGCCATCGCCTCCACGGTGAACTGCTCGGCCAGCGTGGTGCGGGCCGTGGCGGATCACTTCACGCCGGAACGTCTGGCCGACTTTCCGAACGTGGACGGGGTGGTGGCGCTGAGCCACGCGCTGGGCTGCGGCATGGAGATGACGGGCGAGCCGATGGCGCTGCTGCGCCGCACGCTGATCGGCACCATGCGCAACCCGAACGTCGCCGGTGTGGTGCTGGTCGGTCTGGGCTGCGAACGGAACCAGATCTCCGGCGTGATGGAGGAGGGAGGGCTCTCCACCGGCCCGATGCTGCACACCATGGTCATGCAGGAGGTCGGCGGCACGCGGAAGAGCATCGAGGCCGGCATCGCCGCCGTCCGCTCCATGCTGCCAGAGGCGAACAGGGCCACGCGCCAGACCGTGCCCGCCTCCCACCTGATGGTCGGTCTGCAATGCGGCGGGTCGGACGGGTTCTCCTCCATCACGGCGAACCCATCGCTCGGCGCGGCCATGGACATCCTCGTGCGCCACGGCGGCACGGCGATCCTTTCGGAAACGCCGGAGATCAACGGCGTGGAGCACACGCTCACCCGCCGCGCGGTATCGGAGGAGGTCGGGCGGAAGCTGCTGGAACGGCTTCGCTGGTGGAAGGAGGAGTACGCCGCCGGACGCGACACGCAGATCAACGGCCGCGTCTCCCCGGGCAACCAGGCCGGGGGTCTGGCGAACATCATCGAGAAGTCGCTCGGTTCCTCCATGAAGGGCGGCACCGGGCCGCTGATGGAGGTCTATCGCTACGCCGAGCCCGTGCGGCAGAAGGGCTTCGTCTTCATGGACACGCCGGGCTACGACCCGGTCTCGGCCACCGGGCAGGTGGCGGGCGGCGCCAACCTTATCGCCTTCACCACGGGGCGCGGCTCCATGTACGGGTGCCGCCCCGTGCCCTCGGTCAAGCTGGCGACCAACACCCCCATGTTCCGACGGCTGGAGGAGGACATGGACATCAACTGTGGCGTCGTCCTCGACGGGGAGGCAACGATCGCCGAGATGGGCGAGGCCGTCTTCCGCCACCTCCTCCGCGTCGCGAGCGGCGAGCGCACGAAGAGCGAGATCCTGGGGATCGGGAACAACGAATTTGTCCCCTGGCAGATCGGGATCGTGGGGTAGCCCGCCCGGGCCACCCCACCCGGCGATCAGCCCCGCGTGACGTTCAGCGGGATGGACAGCCCGCGACGGCCGACATTCAGGCCGCGGCGATACGCGCTCTCCACATAGTACTGGCCCAGCGGCCAGTACGGCACCTCCTCGAAGAAGACGCGCTGGATCTCCCGGCCGATGCGGCGCTGGCCGGCGTCGTCGGGCGCCTCGAACCAGTCGAGCCGGAGCTGCTCCATCCGCGGAGAGTTCGGCCAGCCGAACCAGGCGTCGCCGCCATTGCCGCGCAGCAGCGGGTGGCCGCCGGGGTTCGTCAGGTCCTCGCCGCCGAAGGCGACGTAGACCGCATTCCAGCCGCCCTGTGCCGGCGGCTCCTTCTTCGCCCGCCGCGCGAGCATGGTGCTCCAGTCCGACGTCGCGGCCTCCGCATCCAGCCCGGCCTTCTTCATCATGTCGATCGCGACCATGGTCAGCGCCGAGTTGTTCGGCTGGTCTGCCGGGTTGAGCGTCACCACCTTCGCTCCCGCCTTGCCCGTGGCGGCCAGGAGCTGACGCGCGCGCTCCAGGCTGCGCGCGCCGGTCAGCGCCTCCATGCCCTCGTCGGACGCCATGGCGGAACCGGGGGTGAAGGGACCGACGGGCACGCGGTACCGGGTCGTGTCGTCGCCCATGATCGCCTGCATGAACTCGCCCTGGTTCAGGGCGGGCCAGAGGGCGCGGCGCACGGCCGGATCGTCGAAGGGCGGGTGCAGGTGGTTCGGCCGCAGCATGCCGATCGTGCCCCCGCTCTCGATCCGGTCCACGACGATGTCGCGGCGGCGCTGAAGCAGCGCGCGCAGGTCGGGCGCCACACGCTCCCACCAGTCCAGCTCCCCGGATTGCAGGGCCGCGCCCGTGGTGGAGGGATCCGGCAGCCAGCGCCACTCCAGCCGCTCGAAATGCGCGATCTTCGGGCCGGCGGTGACGGAGACGGGGCCGCCCGGCGCGGGGGAGTAGCGGTCGTAGCGCGCGTAGACCGCGATGTCGCCCGCGCGCCGCTCGGCCGCGACGAAGCGGTAGGGGCCGGAGCCGACGATCTCCGTGATGCCGGTCGTCGGCGCCACCGCCGCGAAGCGCTCCGGCATGATGAAGCAGGGATAGGAGGAGGACTTGCCCAGCGCGTCCAGCATCGCGCCGAAGGGCTGCTTCAGCCGGATCTCGAAGCGGCGGTCATCCAGCGCGCGGATCTCGTCCGTGCGCGCCGCCAGCGTCTGGCCGTGCGTGTCGCGCGTCATCCAGCGGCGGATGGAGGCGACGGCGTCCTTCGCGAGGATCTTCTCCCCGTCATGGAAGGTCGGGCCTTCGCGCAGCGTGAAGGTCCAGCGGCGGTTGTCGTCCGCGATGACGTGCCCCTCCGCGAGCTGGGGATGCGGGCGGAATGATTCGTCGATGCCGTAGAGCGTGTCCCAGCAGAGATGCGCGTGATTCCGCACGGCGTAGGACGTGGTCGTCAACGGATCGAGCACGCTGACATCCGCCTGCGGCACGAAGCGCAGGACGCGCGCATCGGCTTGGCTGTAGGCGGGACGGGTCAGCGCGGCCCCGGCCAGGGCGGCGCCGCCGCCCAGGAGGCCGCGTCGGGTCGGGACGGGAAGCTTGGCCATGAAGGGGTCTCCGGATTCCTGGCCGCATAGGAGGGCGGCGCGGCTGGCCGGCGCAAGGGCGACGAGGGGGATTGGCGCCGCCGGCCGACCCGCCCCATGCTGCCCCGTAACGAGGCCCGCGAGCCGATCAGGACGGAGACGAGTGACATGATGCGACGCCGCTCCCTTTTGGCCGCCGGGACCGCCCTGGCCGCGCCCCTGCCGGCCGGCGCCCAGCCGGTGGCCGGGGGGAGGCCGGTGCGGGTCGTCGTCCCCTTCCCGCCGGGCGGCGCCATCGACCTGCTCGGCCGCCTGATCGCGGAGCGCCTCGGCCCAGCCCTCGGCCAGAACGTGGTGGTGGAGAACCGCGGCGGCGCCGGCGGCATCCTGGGCGCCGACGCGGTGGCGAAAGGGCCGAACGACGGCACGGTGATCGGCGTCATCGGTGTGTCCACGCTCTGCGCCTTCCCCACCCTCTACAACCGCCTGCCCTTCGACCCCGTGCGGGACCTGCAGCCGCTGACGGTCATCACCTCGGGCGCGCTGCTCTGCGTCGTGAACGCGGAGACCGCGCAGCGGAACGGCTGGACCGATTTCCGGGCGATGATCAACTGGTCCAAGGCCCACCCCGAACAGGTGAAGATGGGCTCCTCCGGCACCGGCACCACGTCGCATCTCTGCATCGAGGCGGTGAACGCCGCGACCGGGGCGCGCATCCTGCACGTGCCCTATCGCGGCGGCGGGCCGGCCATCAACGACCTGCTGGCCGGGACGATCGACATGATGTTCGACGTCACGCCCGCCCTCGTGCCGCATGTCGAGAGCGGGAAGTTCAAGGCGATGGCGCTGTCCTCCCAGCGGCGCATGGACTTCCTGCCCACCGTGCCCGGCATGTCGGAGTTCCACGACCTCGGCCTGCGGGACCTGGACATGGTGACCTGGAACGCCCTGATGACCGCGCCCGGCACGCCGGAGCCGGTGGTGGCGCGCCTCGTCGAGGCCATCCGCCAGGTGGCCCGCCAGCCGGATTTCGTCGCCCGCCTGAAGCCGCTGGGCTACGACACCGTGCTCAGCGAGAACCCGGCCGCCCTGGCGGCCCAGATCCAGCGGGAGACCCCGGTCTGGCGCGCCATCGTCGAGCGGTCCGGCGTCAAGCTGGACAGCTAGCGGCGGGCAACCCGTCCGCCGCTCGCCCGCTTGAACCGCCATGGGGGATCCTGACCTTCTGATCGTCGGCGCCGGCGCCGCGGGGATCGCGGCCGCGCGGGAGGCGCGCTCGCTCGGGCTGGACGTGCGCGTGCTGGAGGCGCGGGGCCGCGTGGGCGGGCGCGCCCACACCGTGCAGGACCTCGGTTCCCCCTTCGACCTCGGCGCCACCTGGCTGCACGCGGCGCAGAGCAACCCGCTCGTCCCGCTGGCCGAGGCACGCGGGCTGGAGCTGTTCAACCACGATCTCGTCCGCAGCGGCCGCACCTGGACGGACGGCCATTGGGCCACGGCGGAGGAGTTGGCGGAGTACGACGCCGCCGAGCACGCCTGGCACGAGGCCCTGATGCTCGCCCCCGACACGCCCGGCCTGTCCCTGGCGGATGCCGCGCCGCGTGGCGGCCGCTGGGACGCCACCCTCCTTCACTGGGAAGGCCCGGTGATCTGCGGCGCCGAGCCGGAGGCGATGGATCTCGCGGACTGGCGCGCCACGATGCTGAACGGCAGCAACCTTCTTCCGCGCGAAGGGTGCGGCCACCTGCTGGAGGTCCTGGCCGAGGGCCTGCCGATCACCCTGGACGCTCCGGTGACCCGGCTCTCCTGGGGCGGCCGCCGCGTCCGCGCGGAGGGCCCCTTCGGCGCCGTCGAGGCCGGCGCGGCGATCGTCACCGTCTCCACCGGCGTGCTGGCCTCCGGCGCCATCGCCTTCGACCCGCCGCTGCCGGTGGCGACCCAGGAAGCGGCCCATGACCTGCCCATGGGCCTGCTGATCAAGTTCGGCCTGCGCGCCGCTGGCGAGGACCGCCTGGACCTGCCCGCCTTCGGCGGCCTGGAGCGGCGGCTGGAGCCGGGCGAACGGGCCATGACCTGGATCTCGTGGCCTTTCGGCCGGGCATACCTCTCGGGCTTCGCCGGCGGGGCGCTCGCCTGGGACCTCTCGGCCGCCGGGGATGCGGCGACGCTCGACCACGCCTTCTCGGAACTGCGGGACATGTTTGGCGCCCGGGCGGACCGGGCCCTGCGCCGGGACGGCGCGGCGGTCGCGAGCTGGGGGCGAGACCCCTGGGCGCGGGGCGCTTATTCCTACGCGCGCCCGGGCGGCAGCGCGGCGCGGGCCGCCCTGTCTGTGCCGCTGGGCGGCGGCCGCCTGCGCTTGGCGGGGGAGGCGTGCCACACGAGCCTCGCCGCAACGCTCGCCGGCGCCTGGTACAGCGGGGCCGCCGCGGCGCGGGAGGCGGCCGCAACCCTCGGGCGTTCACCAAGGGTTACAGAACGGACGGGTTACACGGGTCGGGTTCCCGCTCCATCTTCGGGCGGATGAATCGCGAGGACAGACGCCGTGACGCCGCCGTTCCGGTCGGCGACGCGCCGGGCAGCCGCCGCGCCCAGCGCGCGGAAGGCGGCCGGGAACGGCGCTCCGCGCCCGGCAGCCCGCCCCTTCCATCCCCGGAGGACATGGGTCCCGGCCCCGCCCCGGACGTGCCACCGGAGCCTGGGCCAGCGGTCGCCGCGAACGATCTCGGTACCCCGCCCCCCGCCCCGGAGGTCCGGCGGGACGGCGACGCGCTACGCTTCTCGGGCACGCTGACGAGTTTCAACGCCGGCCCCGCCTGGCGCGACGCGGTGAAGGACGCCAAGGGCGTGCGGGTCCTGGACCTCTCGGGCCTGACGGTGCTCGACACCAGCGGCGCCGCCCTCGTCCTGGCGGCGGAGGCCGAGGCGGGGGAGGGGGTACGGATTGAGGGCGCCTCCCGCCCCGTCGCCGCCGTCATGGAGCGGGCCCGGGACGCGTCGAAGCCCCCGCCGGCGCCGCCCGCGCCCGCGAAGCGGCTCGGCCTTGTCCGCAGCCTCGGGGCCTGGGGCGTGGGGCGCGTGAAGGGCGCCGGGGACGGCGTGGCCTTCCTGGGGGAGGCGAGCGCCACCCTCGTCAACGCGGCCCGCCGCCCACGGGATCTGCGTGCCGCCGACATCCTGCGCCACCTGGACGAGGTGGGAACCCGCGCCTTCGGGCTGGTGGTCCTGCTCGGCGTGCTGATCGGCGTGATCCTCGCCTTCCAGTCGTCCATCCCCATGCGCCAGTTCGGGGCGGAGATCTTCATCCCGCGCCTCGTCGGCATCTCCCTGCTGCGGGAGCTCGGGCCGCTGATGGCCGGGGTGATCCTGGCCGGCCGCACCGGATCCGCCTATGCCGCGGAGCTCGGCACCATGACGGTGAACGAGGAGGTGAGCGCGCTGCGGATCATGGGTGTGGACCCCATGGTCATGCTGGTGATGCCGCGGCTGGTCGCGGCCACCATCGCCATGCCGGTCCTGTCCCTGCTGATGGACCTCGCGGGGCTGGTGGGGATGACGGGGGTGATGCTCTCCCTCGGCTTCCCGGTGCGGCTGGTGACGAACCAGATCGCCTCCTCCATCACCGTGGGGGACCTGATGGGGGGGCTGGGCAAGGCGGCGGTCTTCGGGCTGGTCATCGCGGGGATCGGCTGCCGGGCCGGGCTCTCGGCCGGCAGCGGGCCGCGGGCGGTGGGCGACGCGGCCACGGCCGCCGTGGTGGGCGGCATCGTCGCCCTGGTGCTGTTGGACGGCATCTTCGCCGTGCTCTTCTTCCGGCTGGGCTGGTGATGGACGCCATCCCCGACTCCGTCCGGCCGGCCCCGCCGGAGGAGACCGCGGCCGAGGCCGCCCCCGCCGTCATCGAGGCGAAGGGGGTCGCGATGCGCTTCGGCACGCGGACCCTCTTCAAGGACGTGACCTTCACCGTCCGGCGAGGGGAGGTGTTCGTGATCCTCGGCGGCTCGGGCTGCGGCAAGTCCACCCTGCTGAAGATCATGATCGGCCTCTACGCCCCGACCGGGGGGCGGGTGACGATCCTCGGCGGCGACCTCGCCGGGGCGGAGGGGGAGGCGCGCCGCAACCTGCTGCGACAGCTCGGCGTCATGTGGCAGTCGGGGGCGCTCTTCGGCTCGATGAACCTGCTGGAGAACGTGATGCTGCCGCTCGAAGCCCATACCGACCTGCCCCGGGAGGCGCGGGAGAGCGTCGCGCGGGTGAAGCTCGGCCTCGTCGGCCTGTCGGACGCGGCGGACCGCCTGCCCTCGGAGATCTCGGGCGGCATGGCCAAGCGGGCCGGCATCGCCCGCGCCATGGCGCTGGACCCGCCCGTCCTGTTCCTGGACGAGCCGAGCGCCGGCCTCGACCCCATCACCTCCGCGGGCCTGGACGAGCTGATCAAGGACCTCGCCCGCGACCTCGGCACCACCTTCGTGGTGGTCACGCATGAGCTACAATCGATCCTCGCCATCGGGGATCGCTGCATCATGCTCGACAAGGAGGCCCAGGGCATGATCGCCGAGGGCGACCCCCGCAAGCTGCGCGACGACCCGCCGAACGACACGGTGCGCCGCTTCTTCCGGCGGGAGACCGCCTGATGGCCGTCTCCGCCCGCGGCCTCTACCTCCGGGTCGGCATCCTCCTGATCGTGGGGATCGGGCTGGGACTGGCCTTCGTCCTCTTCTTCACCTCCTCCAAGCTCAGCAGCAACGCCCGGCAGTTCGAGACCTACCTGCGGGAGAGCGTGACGGGCCTGGCGGTGGGCGCGGCGGTCCGCTTCCGCGGTGTGCAGCTCGGGTCGGTGACGGAGATCACTCTCGTCGCCGCCGAGTACCCGCCACCCGAGAACACGCCCATCCAGGAGACCGCCTATCGCCGCGTGCTCGTGCGCTTCGGCATGGACCTCTCGCGCTTCCGCGACCTGCCCAATGTGGAGACGGCGGTCCAGGGCGGGTTGCGGGCGCGGCTGGCCACGCAGGGGATCACGGGCGTGAGCTACATCGAACTGGATTTCGTGGACGCGACCCGCTTCCCGCCGGAACCGACGCCGTGGCAGCCGCACGCGGAGGTCATCCCCTCCGCGCCGAGCACCGTCTCCCAGGTGACCTCGGTCGCGGAGCAGCTCGCGCAACGCCTTGCCGACGCGCCGATCGAGGCCATCCTGCGGGACGCCGCGGGGCTCCTGGCCGACCTGCGGTCGCAGCTGAACGACGGCGACGTCGCCCGCGCGTCCCGCGAGGCGTCGGAGACGCTGGCGACCCTGCGCCAGACGATCGAGGGGCTGAACCTGCCGGCCCTGAGCAGCGAGTTGCGTGGCACGGTGGCGGAGGCGCGCGGGCTCCTCACCGCGCCGGAGATCCGCAACACGCTCCGCAGCACCGACGCGGCGGCGCAGCAATTGCGCACGGCGCTCACCCGCCTGCCGGCGGCCGTGGGACAGGTGGAGCAGGCGGCACGGGCGGTGAGCCTCGCGGTCGGCGACATCAACGGCGACCTGACGCCCACGCTGCGGGATCTCCGGGCCACCTCCAGCAACCTGCGGGACACGACGGAGCTGCTGCGCCGCGCGCCTGGCGCCGCGATCCTGGCGCCACCGCCCCCGGCCCCGGCCTGGGCGACGGAGCGCCGGCGGTGAGGCGGCGCGGGCTCCTCCTGCTGCCGCTGGTCGCGGGCTGTGGAGTGATCAACCAGAGCTACGTGGAGCCGCGGCGTTACCCGCTCTCCCCCTCGCGGCCCGATGGGCCGCCGCGCCGGGCCGGGCGGAAGACGCTGCTGATGCGGCTGACCCGCGGCGCGCCGGGGGTGGACGGAAAGCTCCTCCGCTCCGTCCGGGCGGACGGGACCGAGGCCACCGAATACTACGCCGAATGGACCGCCCCACCCGCCGAGGCGGCGGAGGAGGCGCTGCGGCGCTGGCTCATCGCCTCCCGCCTCTTCGCCGCCGTCCTGGCGCCGGGCACGCGCGGCGCCACCGACCTGCAGCTGGAAACCGAGCTGACGGCGCTGCACGTGGATCTCGGGCGCGGGGTGGCGCGGGCGGCCATGTCCGCCGTGCTGCTGACCGAGACGAGCCAGTTCGGCACGCGCGCCGTGGCGCAGTACACCGAGGCCGCTACGATGCCCGTTCCGCCCGACCGCCCCCTGAGCCCCGATGCCCAGGCCGCCGGCATGGTGGCCGCCCTGGGGGCCGTGCTGGCGCGGCTGGAAAGCGACCTGGCCAGCCACGCCTGACCGCCGGCGCGGGCGCCCGATCGGCGCCCGCTTCCTCACGCCTGAAGCATGCCGCCGTATAGGGGGGATGGCGCTTCCGGCAGGGTGTCGGAGGCGGCCCAGTCCGCCGGGCGTTCCGCGCGAGATTGGGCCGGCGAGGGCTCGCGCCGGCATCCGTGCGACCGGGAGCACTGGCCGACGTGACGTCGGTCCTCTGGTCCCGCCGGCAACCTCAGGTCTCTGATCAGGGCCTGATCGCGACATCAGGCTTTCAGCGGCTCAGCCTGCCGGCGGGCACGTCGACCCGCACGGGAAACGCCCTGTGAACCGCCCCGGGCACGAAGGCGGTGTCGAAGAGATCTTCACTCCAGTCTCGAAAATTATGCGCCTCCGAGGCTCATTTAACGGCGCGCTCACGAATCTACGACAATCTCATTCATGAGACAAACGCGGCAGGAAGCCCGGCCGATGAGACAAGCGGGACGATGGCAATGCCGCACGTTGTGCAAGCCGACAAGTGGGACGAAGTCTGGGCGGAGTATGACACCCGCCAGATGACGCTGGCCAGCGTCCGGGGCACACGCCCCGCCCGGGCCGTGGCCTCTGCCCGGCACGGATCCGTGGAGCGCGTGACCGCTGCCCGCGCCGGGGTGCGGCCGGTGCGGCCCTGGACACAGGCGGTGATGGCGGGCTTCGCCGGATGCGTGCTCCTCGCCCTCTGGCTGACGCTTCCCTGGATGCTGGCCGCGCGGCTCTCCTCGGCGATTGGCGGCGGGGACGCCCCCGCCCTGCTGCGGCAATTCGACGCCCCGGTCGCCCTGGCCAGCATCCGCGCCGGGCTGGAAGCCGAGGTGCAGGAGGGCATGGGAGAGGGCGCCCGGCGCTACCTCTCGGACATGGCGGCGCGAATGGCCTCCTCCCTCCAGCGCCCGGAGGGAATGCGCGCATGGCTCGCGCTGCGGGCACGGGGAGGCAACGGGGAGGGGAGTCCGGCCCCGCTCTCCACCCTGCGCGCGGCGCGTCCGACCGGGCTCGGCGCCTTCCGGGTGGAGTACGGCCCGGCCCGCGGCGAGGGGGGCGTGGCGTTCGACCTCGCCTGGCAGGGCACCGACTTCCGCGTGGTGGGGGTGCGCTTCCTGGAGCCCGCCGCGCGCCCGTGGCCCGCGACGGTGCTGGCCATGCGCTGAGCCTGGCGGAGCCGCCGGCCGTCCCATCCTGTCCGCCGGGCGGCTTGTACGGCACCGCATCTCGCGGCACCGAGGTGAACAGAGGAGGGATGCCCGCCAGCCCGGCGAGTGTTGTATGAGGGAAGCGGCGCACCCCGGTGGTGCATGGCGGTGCCGGCCTGCGGGGGCCGATTGGTCAAGGACGGCTTCATGCGGATCCCGGTGCGGCGCCTGGCGGTACTCGGCCTGATCGCTATCGCGGCCCTGCCAGCGGCGGCGCAGAAATCCGCGCCCGGCGGGTCCGGCGAGGACGGGTCCTTTACCCTGGTGAACCGCAGCGGCCAGGTCATCAACGAGATCTATGCGAGCCCGGTGACCGAGAGCGCCTGGGGCACGGACCGCCTGGGCGACGCGACGCTGCCCGACGGACGCTCCTTCGCCGTGCGGATGCGCCCGGGCGGCGGCTGCCACAACGACCTGCGCGTGGTCTACGCGGACGGGCGGTCGGAGGAGCGGCGGGCGCTGGACACGTGCGCCACGCGGGAGGTGGTCATGGGCCCCGCGCCCGGACGTCCCTCGGGCCCGTCCGCCGCGCCCCGGCCCGGCAACGAACGGCGCGGCAACCCGTCCTTCAACCTCGTGAACGGGGGGCGGCGAGCCATCCGGGAACTCTATGCCCGCCCGGCGTCCGAGGAGCCGTGGGGGCCCGACCGCCTCGGCAACGACATGGTGCAGCCCGGCGGGCGATACCCCATCCGCCTTCCGGAAGGCCGCTGCGCCTACGACCTGCGGGTGGTCTGGATGGATGGCCGGTCCGAGGAGCGGCGCGCGCTCGACCTCTGCGAGGTCGTGGACCTCAGCTTCCGCTAGGGCCGCCGCGCCCTCCCGCCGCCGGCCCTAGTGCCGGAGCGGCGCGTGCCGGATCGGATCCGGCCCCGGAGCGGGCGAGGGGATACCGGGGACGCGACGGATCTCGCTTCCCCGCGCGATCAGGTCGTAGCCGTCCGCCAGATGTCGCACCCGGTACTCGAAGGTCCCGGATTCACGCTGGCGGATGCCGACGACGACGAAGACGCCGGTCGGCGCATTGCCATCGAAGCGCTGCGGCTCGAACTCCACGTTCTCGCCAATGACCAGGAGGGCGGGGATCAAGGGATGTCCTCGGACGGCCGGGGCGGGTCGTTGCAGGGTGAGGCCGGAACGAGCGTTGCGGCTGGCAGAAACTGCTTTGGCGATCAATGTTGCACGCTGTCAACGCGAAGCTGGACGAATCTCGATTAAGTTGCGGATAGCCGCTGTTGGCGGGTCCGCTGACACAAAACAGCAACAGTTCCGATCGGGCCGCTCAAACGAGAAAGGGCGCGGCCCGGAGGCCGCGCCCTTCGCGCCCGCATCGAGAAGTTGGTCAGGCGGCCTTGGCGAGGGCCTTCCAGACCACCTCCGGCGTGGCCGGCATGTCGATCTCCGTGCCGGAGAGGGCGTCCACCAGCGCGTTCATCGCCGCCGGCGGCGAGCCGACCGCCCCGGCCTCGCCCGCGCCCTTCACGCCGAGCGGGTTGGTGAGGCAGGGGACGGAGACGAGCTCCACCTCGATATCCGGCAGGTCCACCGCGCGCGGCAGCGCGTAGTCCATGAAGGAGGCCGAGAGGAGCTGCCCGCTGTCGGGGTCGTAGGCCGTGCGCTCCAGGAAGGCTTGGCCGACGCCCTGGGCGACGCCGCCATGCACCTGGCCCCGGACGATCAGCGGGTTCAGCGCGTGGCCGACATCGTCCACCACGATGTAGCGGGGGATGGCGATGTGGCCGGTGTCCGGGTCCACCTCCACCTCGGCCACGTGGCAGCCATTGGGGAAGGTGTGGTGCGGGATGTCCGCGACCTCGGCGGCATCGAGCAGAAGGGAGGTCTGGCCGGCCGCCGCGCGCTCCCGCTGGCGCTGGGCCAGCTCGATGATCCCGATGCCGCGGTCCGTGCCCGCGATGGCGAAGCGGCCGGACTCGAACTCGATGTCAGAGGGCGCGGCCTCCAACACCTCGCCCGCGGCCTGCTTGCCCTTCTCGATCACCGTCGCCGTGGTGGCGAGCAGCGCCGTTCCCTCGGAGTAGAGGGAGCGAGCACCGCCCGTGCCGCCGCCCGTGGGGATCTCGTCCGAATCGCCCTGGATCACGCGGATGCGGTCCACCGGGACGCCGAGTTCCTGGGCGGTGATCATCGCATAGGCCGTCTCATGGCCCTGGCCGGTGGACTGGGTGCCGACCAGCACCTCCACCCAGCCATCCTTGGCGAAGCGGACCTCGGCGCGCTCGTTCGGGGCGCCGCCCGTCGCCTCCAGGTAGTAGGCGAGGCCGATGCCGCGGCGCTTGCCCTGCGCCTCCGAGGCCGCGCGGCGGGCCGGGAAGCCGGACCAGTCCATCAGCTTCAGCGCCGAATCCAGCACGAGGTTGAAGTCGCCCGAATCATACTTCTGCCCGACCGGCGTGGTGTGGGGCATGGCGGAGGAGGGGACGATGTTGCGCCGGCGCAGCTCGATCCGGTCCATGCCGATCTCGCGCGCCGCGGCGTCGATCAGACGCTCCACCACGTAGTTCGACTCCGGGCGGCCCGCGCCGCGATAGGCGTCCACCGGCACGGTGTTCGTCACCACGCCGATGACGTTCGCGTAGATCGCCTGGAATCCGTAGACGGACGCCAGCACCTTCGTCCCCGCGCCGGTCGGGATGAAGGGCGCGAAGGTCGAGAGATAGGCGCCCATCCCCGCGACGTTCTTCGTCCGCAGCGCGAGGAACTTTCCGTCCTTGTCCAGCGCCAGCTCGGCGTCGGTGATGTTGTCGCGGCCCTGTGTGTCGGAGAGGAAGGCCTCCGTCCGCTCCGAGGTCCAGCGGACCGGGCGCTTGATGCGGCGCGCCGCCATCATGCAGAGCGCGTATTCCGCGTAGAGGAAGATCTTCATCCCGAAGCCGCCGCCCACGTCATGGGTGACGACCCGGATCTTCTCCTTGTCGATCTTGAAGGCGGCGCTGGCGAGCAGGTCCTTCACCGTCCAGGAGCCCTGGGTGCCCGCATGCAGGGTGAAGCGCTCCGTCGCCGGATCGTAGTCGGCCAGGGCCGCGCGGCCCTCCATGCTGGCGACGACCACGCGGTTGTTCACCAGCCGGAGCTTCGTGACATGGGCGGCGGTGGCGAAGAGCTCCTTCGTCTTCTCCTCGTCGCCCGTCGCCCAGTCGAAGACGACGTTGTCCTTGATCGCCGGCCAGACCAGCGGCTGCCCCGCCTCGGTCGCGGTGGCGAGGTCGGTCACGGCGGGCAGGGTCTCGTAGTCGATCTCCACCGCCTCGGCCGCGTCGCGGGCCTGGGCGTGGGTCTCGGCGACGATGAAGGCGACGGGATCACCGACATGCCGCACGAAGCCGTCCGCGAGCCCGCCGCGCGGGGTCTCGCCGCGCGGAGAGCCGTCCCGGTTCTTCATGGGGATGGCGCAGGGGATCTCGCCCAGCCCTTCTTCCTTCCAGTCCGCCGCCGTCAGCACCGCCAGCACGCCCGGCATCGCCTTGGCGGCCGCCGTGTCGATCGAGACGATGCGCGCATGGGCGTGCGGGGAACGGAGGATGTGGCCGATCGCGGCGTTGGGCAGGATCCCCTTGGCGACCAGGTCATCGGTGTAGCGCCCGCCGCCCTTGAGCAGCCGGGGGTCCTCGATCCGGCGCATGGGCTGGCTGAGGCCGAACTTCGCCATGGTGTCGCTCCCTTTGATGCCGGGATCATGCGGATTCCGGGTGCAGAGTGGCAAGACCGGGCCGGGGCTGTCACATCCGGCACGGCTGCCTCGTCCTAAGGGTGTCCCACCCAGAGGAGATCCGGACCATGTCCCCCCGACTGAACTACGCCGCCATCGCCCCGAAGCTGATGCAGGGAATGCTCGGGCTGGAGAAGGCGGTGTCCTCCGCCGGGCTGGAGCACAGCCTGTATGAGCTGGTGAAAACCCGCGCCTCCCAGATCAATGGGTGCGCCTATTGCATCGACATGCACACCCGGGACGCCCGCAAGGCCGGGGAGAGCGAGGCCCGCCTCTACCTCCTCAACGCCTGGCGGGAGGCGCCGCACTACACGCCCCGGGAGCGCGCGGCCCTGGCCTGGACCGAGGCGCTGACCCTGGTATCCCAGACCCACGCCCCCGACGCCGACTACGAGGCGCTGAAGCCCCACTTCACCGAGGCGGAGATCGCCGCCCTGACCTTTGCGATCGCCACGATCAACAGCTGGAACCGCATCGCGATCGGCTTCCGCAGCATCCCCGCCCTGGAGCCGACGGCAGCGCAGGCGGCCTGAGATGGCGGGCGGGCCCGATCCGGCCGAGCACTTCGCCCCGCTGCGCGCGGAGCTGATCGGGCTCGCCTACCGCATGACCGGCTCCCTGGCGGAGGCGGAGGACATCGCGCAGGACGCCTTCCTGCGGTGGAACGCGGCCGACCGCGCGGCCATCGAGGTGCCGCGCGCCTGGCTGCTGAAGGTGACGGCCCGGCTGAGCCTGGACCACCTGAAATCCGCCCGCACCCGGCGGGAAACCTATGTCGGCCCCTGGCTGCCGGAGCCGATCCTGGATTCGGAGGAGCCGCCCCAGCAGGCGGCGCATGAGCGGGCGCAGGACCTGTCGGTCGCCTTCCTCCTCACCCTCCAGCGCCTCTCCCCGGCGGAGCGGGCCGTCTTCATCCTCCACGACCTGTTCGAGACGCCCTTCGCGGAGATCGCCGCCCTCCTCCACAAGACCGAGCCGGCGATGCGCAAGCTCGCGACCCGGGCCCGGGAGCGGCTGGATGCCGCGGCGCCGCGCCAGGCCGTTACTGATGAGGATGCGCGGCGGATCGCCGGCGCGTTCCTGGCCGCGGTGCGGGACGGGAAGGAGGCGCCCCTGCGCGACCTGCTGGCCGCCGACGTGGTGCTGCACACCGATGGCGGCGGCATCCGCCCGGCCGCGCTCAACCCCATCATCGGGGCGGACAAGGTCAGCCGCTTCTTCGCCGCCCTGGCCCGCAAGCGCGCGCTGATCGCGCCGTCGTCGCTGCTGCATCTCGGCCGGGTCAACAGCCTGCCGGGCTTCGTGACGCTGGAGCCGGACGGGCTGCCGCAGACGACGGCGCTGGAGATCCGGAACGGTCGGATCGCCGGGATCTATGTCGTGCGGAACCCGGAGAAGCTCGGCGCCCTGCGCGCCCGATTTGCGGGGTGACGCGGGCGGCCCTCGGGAGGGAGAAGGAATTCTCCCTCCCGAACCCACCCTCATCTTCTCTTGTCAGGCTGCCGCGGAAGGCGGAACGGCCCCGCCTTCCGCGGCAGCCTGACAGAAAAAGATGAGAGGGGGCCTGGGGGAGAGAATTCCTTCTCTCCCCCGGGGTCGCCCGCGAGACGCTCTCAGGCCGCCGGCGCCGCCGGCGGGGCCTTCGTCTCGATGCGAAGCGTGCCCTTCACCTTCTCCCGCACCCACTGGAAGACGACGTAGAGCATCGGGATCATGAAGATCCCGATCAGCGAGGCCGCGAGCATTCCGCCGAAGACCGGCGTGCCCACGGCGCGGCGGGAGACCGCCGCCGCGCCAGTCGCCGTCACCAGCGGCACGAGGCCGAGGACGAAGGCGATGGAGGTCATCATGACCGCCCGGAACCGCAGCCGTGCGCCCTCCGTCGCTGCGTCGCGGATGGACATGCCCTTCTCTCGGGCCTCCTTCGCGAACTCGATGATGAGGATGCCGTTCTTCGCCGCGAGCGCGATCAGCACCACGAGCCCGATCTGCGCGTAGATGTCGAGCGACAGCCCCGCCAGCAGGATGGCCCCGAAGGACCCCAGGCCACCCACCACCACTGAGAGGAGCACGGGGACGGGGATGGTCCAGGATTCATAGAGCGCGACGAGGAAGAGGTAGGCGAAGAGCACCGCGAGGGCGATGATGTAGACCGTCTGCCCCGTGGCGAGCTTTTCCTGGTAGGCGGTGCCGGTCCAGGCATAGCCGTAGCCGTTCGGCAGCACCTCGTTGGACAGCCGCTCCATCGCCGACAGCGCCTGGCCGGAGGAGATGCCCGGCCGCGGCGCGCCGTTGATCGAGATGGCGCGGTAGTTGTTGTAGCGGAAGATCGTCTGCGGCCCGAGCACGGTCCGCACGTCCGCGAAGGCCCGCAGCGGCACCATGTCGCCGCGGGAGTTGCGGACGTGGATGCGCCAGATGTCGTCGATGTCGTTGCGGTCCGCGGCCTCCGCCTGGATGTTCACCTGCCAGACGCGGCCGTAGAGGTTGAAGTCGTTCACGTAGATGCCGCCGAGCGTCGCCTGGAGGGCGGCGAAGACATTCGCGATCGGGATGCCCAGCGCCTGCGCCTTGTCCCGGTCCACGTCGAGGTACAGCGAGGGGTTGGTGGCGGCGAAGGTCGAGAAGACCGCCGTCAGGTTCGGGTCCTGGTTCGCCGGCACGATGAGGCCGAGCATGGCCGAGGAGAGCCCGGCGATGTCGCGGCCCTCATAGTCCTGCAGGATGTACTCGAACCCGCCGCCGGTGCCGAGGCCGATGATCGGCGGCAGGTTGAAGGCGAAGATGCTCGCCGTGCGGATGGACTGGGTCTGGCCGAAGACCCGGCCGATCGCGGCCTGGACGCTGTCCATGACGCGGGTCCGGTCCGCGAAGGGCTTCATCCGCACGACCATGAAGGCCGAGTTGGATTGGGCGCCGCCATCAATAAGGGAGAAGCCGACGATCCCGAGCGTGCCCTGCACCGCCTCGTTCTGGCGCACCAGCCCCTCGATCTGCCGCACCACCTCCCGCGTCCGGGACACGGAGGCGGAGGGCGGGAGCTGGGCCTGGATGAAGAAGGCGCCCTGGTCCTCCTGCGGCAGGAAGCCGGTGGGCGTGACCTTGCTGATGGTCCAGATGCCGAAGGCGAAGCCGCCGGTCAGCAGGATGGACAGGGCGGCCACCCGCACCAGCCGCTTCACCCCGCCGGCGTAGCGGTCCCGCGTCCAGTCGATGGACCGCAGCACGTACTTGATCGGCCCTCGCCGGGGTCCGTGATGCGGCTTCAGGATGATGGCGCAGAGGGCGGGAGAGAGGGTCAGCGCATTGATGGCCGAGATGACCATCGCCGCGGAGATCGTCACCGCGAACTGCCGGAACAGCACGCCCGACAGGCCGGGAATGAAGGCGATCGGCACGAAGACCGAGAGGAGCACGAGGGTGATCGCGATGATCGGTCCCGTGATTTCCGACATGGCCTGCTTCGTCGCCTCGGCCGGTGTCAGGTTCGGGTGCTCCTCCATCACCCGCTCAACGTTCTCGACCACCACGATGGCGTCGTCCACCACGATGCCGATGGCCAGCACCATGGCCAGCAGCGACACCGTATTGGCCGAGTACCCCATGCCCAGCAGGATGATGAAGGCACCGATGAGGGAGACCGGCACCGCCACCGTCGGGATCAGCGTCGCCCGGAAGGAGCCGAGGAAGAGGTAGACCACGATGACGACGAGGACGAAGGCCTCCAGCAAGGTCTTGATGACCTCGTGGATCGTCTCGGACACGAAGTCGGAGCTGTCGTAGAAGACGGTGTAGTCCAGCCCCTCGGGGAAGCGGGCATTCAGCGTCTCCAGCTGCTGGCGCATCGCCGCCGAAACCTGCACCGCGTTCGCGCCCGGCGCGAGGTAGACGCCGAAGGCGATGGCGGGCTGGCCGTTGAAGCGGTTCTCCGTGTCCATGTTAGCGGCGCCGATCTCGACCCGCGCCACGTCCCGCACGCGCAGGACCGAGCCGTCCTGGTTGGCGCGGACGACGATGTTGCCGAATTCCTCGGGCGTGGTGAGGCGGCCGCGGGTCTCCAGGTTGATCTGGAAGGACTGGTCCTCCGAGATCGGGCGGCCGCCGATGCGGCCCACCGCCGCCTGTACGTTCTGCGCCTGGATGGCGGTGATGATGTCCTGTGGCGTGAGGTTGAGGCTGATCAGCCGGTCCACCTCGAACCAGATGCGCATGGAGTAGTCCTGCGCGCCGAAGACGTTCACCTGGCCGACGCCGCCCACCCGGGCCAGGTCGTCCAGCATGTTGATGGTGAAGTAGTTAGACAGGAACAGCGGCGACTGCTCCGCGCCTTCCCGCGCATAGAGGAAGCCGAACATGAGCACGGCGGAGGACTGCTTGCGGACCGTCACGCCGCTGCGCTGCACCTCCTGCGGCAGCCGGGCGAGGGCGGCCTGGACGCGGTTGTTCACGTTCACCGTCGCCAGGTCGGGATCGGTGCCCAGCGAGAAGGAGATGTTCAGCGCATAGGTGCCGTCGTTGGCGGAGTTGGAGCGCATGTAGATCATGCGGTCCACGCCGTTGATCACGCCCTCCAGCACCTGTCCCACGGTCTGTTCCACCACCTGGGCGGAGGCGCCGGGGTAGCGGGCGGTAACGGAGACCTGGGGCGGCACGATGTCCGGGAACTGCGCCACGGGAATGCGCAGCATGGAGATCGCGCCGGCGATGAGCGTGAGGATGGCGATGACGATCGCCAGCCGGGGGCGATCGACGAAGGTTCCGGAGATCATGGACTCAGCGGCCCGTCCCGGTCGTGCTGCCGCCCGCCCCGGGCGGGGAGGCGGGCGGTCCGCCCGCGCCGCCGCCCTGGCTCGCGGCGGGCTGGTCTGTGCCCGGAGCGCCGGTGCTGGACGCCGCCGGCGCGCCGGCCGGCGATCCGCCTGCCCCGCCCGGCGCGCCCTGCTGGGTCCGCCCCGGCGCCGCGCCGCCGGGGGCGCTGCTGGCCGGGCTCGCCCCAGCCGCCGGGGCGCCGCCAGCGGCCGCGGCCCCGCCACCCGGGGCGGCACCGCCCGGAGCACCGGGCGCGCCGCCCGGCGGTCCACCCACCGGGGCGGCGTTCACCACCTGGCCCGGCCGGACGCGCTGGATGCCTTCCACGATCACGCGGTCGCCCAGGTTCAGGCCGCTCTCTACCACCGCCACCTCCGGCGTGTTCCGGCCGAGCCGCAGGTTCCGGCGCTGCGCCTTGTTCTCCGCGTCCACGATGAAGACGTAGCTGCCCTGCTGGTCCTGCAGCACGGCGGCGCGCGGCACGGTGATGGCGAGGATGGGCTCCACCCCCTCCACGAAGACGGTGACGAACTGGCCGTCGATCAGCTCCCGGTCGCCGCCGGGCCGCCCGTCCGCGGCGTTGGCGGCGGGGATCGCCGCCGCGCCCCGCGGCGGGTTCGGCACCAGGGCGCGGATCAGGATCGTGTCGGTGGAGCGGTCGATCTGGTTGTCGATGAACTCGATCCGACCGACCTGCGGATAGACCCGCCCGTCGGTCATGCGGAAGCGGACCTGCACGGCCTCCACGCCGCCGCGGGCGGCGTAGCGGTCGCGCAGCTCGACCGCCTGACGCTGGGACACGGGAAAGGCCACCCGCATCGGGTCCTGGGAGACGATCGTCGCGAGGATCGTGGTGTCGTTCGGGCCGACCACATTGCCGATGGTGCGGTTCGTGCGGCCGATCTTGCCGTCGATCGGCGCGGTGATCTCGGTGTAGCCGAGATTGATGTCCGCCGCCCGCTGTGCCGCCCGCGCGGCCAACAGGCTGGCGTTCGCCGTGCGCTCCTGCGCCACCGCGTTGTCCAGGGTCACGCGGGTGCCGGCACCGCTTCGGACCAGCTCCTGGGCGCGCGCCAGCGCCTCCCGCGCATTGGCCAGGGACGCCTCGGCCGAGGCGGTCTGGGCCTGCTGGCGGGCAAGCTCCGCCTCGAAGGTCTGGCGCTCGATCCGGTAGAGCGGCGCGCCGCGACGGACCTCCTGGCCCTCCTGGAACAGCACCTCCTGAAGGTAGCCGGTCACGCGGGCGCGGAGCTCCACCCGCTGGGTGGCCTCCACCCGGCCGACGAACTCGGTGCTCTCGGTCACCGGGCGGCGCGCGGCCTCCTGCACGCCGACGGCGGGTGGGCCCTGCGGCCCGAACTGGGCGAGGGCCGGGGTGGTGAGCAAAAGAAGGGCGAGCGGGACGACGCGCAGCATGGGACGATCCGGAAGGGGAGGGCGGCGCCGGGCGCCAGCGGTTGCCGGCAAGGTCGGAGCCATGGTGCAACGCGTCAAGCGCTGCGACTCTGTATCAGTCGATATCGGTCGATTCGCGGGTGCGCGCCTGCCGGGAGCACCGCGGCGCAAGAACTCGTGTCACGCGCGTGCAACCTTGGGGCACACGGTTTCGTTATCCTTAACAACCCTGCTTTCGCCATCACCGCGCAGTGTCGTGAGCTGTGTTGCGATGCCGTTCTGCCGGTTGGCACATGTCCCTTCCCCCGGGCCGGTCACGTTGCCGATACTCCGGGTTGAAGCTGACACCCCTACCGGCCTTCGGCCAAGCAACCGCCCAGTTCTCGCCGGAGGCGCTGACCGATGCACACGACGGGTCCCTCCCGAGTCAAGGCCGCCACCTCCGCCCCGGATGTCCGGGCACCACGGTTGCGGCTTCTCTCTCCCGCCTCCACCGCGGCGGGCGTGGCTTCCGTCGGCCGCGCCATGACCGTGCTGGGCGCCTTCCGGCCAGGCGACACCGCCTTGCCGCTCCGGGTGCTCGCGGCCCGCACGGGACTCTACAAGAGCACGATCCTCCGCCTGCTCGCCTCGCTGGAGAAGCATTGCTGCGTCCGGCGCTGCCATGACGGGACCTGGTGCCTCGGGCCGATGCTCTTCCACTGGGGCGCCCTCTACACCCGCGGGCTCGGCCTCGATGCCCTCGTCCCGCCGGTGCTGGAATCTCTGACCGAGGCCACGGGACAGGGCGCCGCCTTCTGGGTCCGCCTGGACGATGAGCGCCGTATCTGCCTTTACCGCGTGGCGCCGCCGCGCACCCGGCGCGTCGCCGTGGAACCGGGGGATGTGATGCCCTACGGCGCCGCGGCCACCGGCCGGGTTTTCGCCATCTGGGGCGGCAACGGGGAAGAGGCACCGCCGGAAGGGGCGGAGGTGATCGTGACCCAGGGCGCGCGGGACCAGGACCCGGCCGCGATCTCGGCCCCCGTCTTCGGGTCAGACCGGGAGCTCCGCGGGGCCCTCACCGTCTCCGGTTCCGGCGACCGGCTGCTGCCCGAGGTGGAGAAGGTGCGGCCGCTGGTGGCCGAGGCCGCGGCGGGACTCAGCCGGGCCCTGGCGGGCTGAGCCGGGCAGAGACGACACACGCGACGCGCCCGGCCCTGCCGGCGCGGGCGGAAGCGGGGTAGCCTCGGCGCCAACGCCAGGGAGACCGCCGCCCGATGCCCGTCTGGATATCCGGCACCACCATCGTCCTCGTCGCACTCGTCCTGCTCGCCCTCGTCACCGCGGCGAAGGGGATCCGGACCGTCCCGCAGGGCCAGGTCTGGACGGTGGAGCGCTTCGGCCGCTTCACCCACCTGCTGAATCCCGGGCTGAACTTCATCATCCCTTACATCGATGCCATCGGGCAGAAGATGAACGTGCAGGAGGTGGTGCTCGACATCCCCGAGCAGTCGGTGATCACGCGGGACAACGCGACCGTCACGGTGGACGGCATCGTCTACTACCGCGTCATGGATCCGGCGAAGGCCGCCTACCAGGTACAGAATCTTCAGGCCGCGCTTTCGGCGATCGCGATGACCAACATCCGCGCCGTCATCGGCGAGATGGACCTCGACCAGACGCTCTCCTCCCGCGACCGGATCAACTCGCAGCTCCTGTCCATCCTGGACGGCGCGACCGATCCGTGGGGCGTGAAGATCGCCCGCGTGGAGATCCGCAAGATCGAGCCGCCCGAGAACCTCATCCGCGCGATGAACCTGCAGATGACCGCCGAGCGCGAGCGGCGCGCCACCGTCGCCAAGG
The DNA here is from genome assembly GCF_050154705.1 of Muricoccus radiodurans. Taxonomy (GTDB): domain Bacteria; phylum Pseudomonadota; class Alphaproteobacteria; order Acetobacterales; family Acetobacteraceae; genus Roseomonas; species Roseomonas radiodurans. Next base: position 5,761,759 of record NZ_CP189561.1, read on the forward strand.
CCGAGGGCGCGAAGCAGGCCCTGGTCCTGGAGGCGGAGGGCCGCCGCGAATCCGCCTTCCGCGACGCCGAGGCGCGGGAGCGCATGGCCCAGGCCGAGGCCGCCGCGACCCGCATGGTGTCCGAGGCGGCGGCCGGCGCTGGCGGTGACGCGCTGCGCTACTTCGTCGCGGAGAAATACGTGGCCGCCTTCCAGGCCATCGCGGCCAGCCCGGCCTCGCGCCTCGTCATCGTGCCGATGGAGGCGGCGGGGCTGGCCGGCGGCGTCACCGCCGCGCTGGAGCTCCTCCGGGTGCCCTCCACCTCCGGCCCCGCGGGCAGCGCCGCCGCGATGCCGGCAGTGGCGCCGGCCATGCCCTTCGTACCCCCCTCGGCGCACGCGGCCCCGCCATCGGCCGGCGCCTCGGTGCCCCGTTCCGGGATCGGGCCATGGTCGGCTGGCTGATCTGGGTGCTGGCCGGCTTCGCGCTGCTCGGCGCGGAGCTGATCCTGCCCGGCGTCTTCCTGCTCTGGGCGGGGCTGGCCGCCGTCGGGACCGGGATCGCGCTGCTGGCCACCGCGATCGCTTTCGAGTGGCAGGTGGCGGTCTTCCTCCTGCTGCTGGCGGCCGGGATCGCCGTCGCGCTGCGCCAGCGCCGCGCTGACGGTCCCCGGACCGTCAACACCCCCGAATCCGGTCTGGTGGGCCGGGAGGCGGTGGTGCTGCCCCTGTCCGGTCCCGGCCTGCGGGTGCGGGTGGGCGACAGCGACTGGCCGGCCCGCCACGTCGCGGACCGCACCCTCTCCCCCGGCGAGACGGTGCGGGTGGAGGCCGTGGAGGGAAACGTGCTGCGGGTGCGCCGCCCGGTCTGATCCCGGCGGACCCCGTCAGGAGCGCAGGAAGGGATTCGTCCGCCGCTCCTGGCCGAGGGTCGAGCCGGGCCCGTGGCCGCAGAGGAACTGGATGTCGTCGCCGAGCGGCAGCAGCTTGCCGTGGATGGAGGCGAGCAGCGCCTGCTCGTCCCCATAGGGGAAATCCGTGCGGCCCACCGAGCCGCGGAACAGCACGTCCCCCAGGATCGCCAGCCCGGCGTCCGGCCTGACGAAGACGACATGCCCCGGGGTGTGGCCGGGGCAGTGCAGCACCTGGAAGGCATGGCCGCCGATCTCGACCGTGTCGCCCTCGGCCAGCCAGCGGTCCGGCGCGACATTCCGCACCCCCTCGAGCCCGAACCGGGCTCCGCTGGCGATCAGATCGTCGAGCAGGAAGCGGTCGCGCTCGTCAGGCCCCTCGATCGGCACGGGCGTGCCGGCCTCGGACAGACGCTCCCGAAGTTCGGCCGCGCCGCCGGCGTGGTCCATATGCCCGTGGGTCAGCAGGATGCGCTCGACCGTCACGTCGAGTTCGGTCACCGCCGCCAGGATGCGGTCGACCTCCCCGCCGGGGTCCACCACCACGCCGCGCTGCGTGTCCTCGTCCCAGAGCACCGCGCAGTTCTGCTGGAACGGCGTGACCGCGATGATCGCTCCCTTCAACGCCATCCCTGACGCTCCTCTGTTTCGATGGAACCTACTGCACCGGGGACAGGGTGCCCGTCCAGCGACCGCCATGACGTCGCGGGCGTCATCATCCCCCCTCCCGTACTGAGGGAACGGGATGCGGGGCGGAGGCCGGAGCGGGGATCATCGGCCCGATCGCATCTCCCGCAGCCCGCGCGTGGGCGAGCCGGCGCGGGACCCCGGTGCGGAGACAGGCAGGAACTCGCCATCCGGAGCCTCCTCCGCGGCCGTGGAGGGGCGGTGTGATGGCGTGCCCGCCTCCGGCGCCGCACCCCGCCCGGACAGGCCGCGCGTCGAGCCACGCAGCGTCCGCAGCTCCACGAGCTGCCGCACCTCCGCGCGGAGAAGATCCAGGACGAGCCGCGCCAGGCGCGTGACCGGGCGATGCGCGGGCGTCGCGACGACGAGCATCGCCTTCATGCTGGCGTGGCGGAACGGACGGGCCGAGAGCCGCCCGTCCTGCACCTCGCGATGCACGGCGCCGAAGGGAAGGACCGTGCGGCCCCGACCGTCCTCCACCAGCTGGCGGAGCGCGGCCACGCAGTCGATCTCCATGACGACGCGCGGCTCGACCCGCACCTTCCGGCAGGCCGCGTCGAAGACCCTGCGAAGGCCGTTCTCGGGGCCCGGCAGCATGAGCACGGCGGATCGAAGTTCCGTCAGCACCGCCGGTCCCGTGCCGGCCGTCCCCGGCGGCTCGATCAGGAACAGGTCCTCCAGCAGAAGCGGCGTGACGAGCGTAGTCGGGCCGCGCCGGGCGTCGTAGAGCACCGCCAGATCCAGCCGCCCGTTCTCGACCCACTCGACCAGGACGCCGCTGAAGCCCTCCCGGATGCGCAGTCGCGCCTGCGGGAACAACGCGGCGAAGCGCAAGGCGAGCGGCGCGCCGAGCGTGCTGGCGATCGAGGGCGGCAGGCCGAGGGTGATGGTTCCGGCCACCTCCCGCCGGCTGGCGAGCAACTCCTCCTTCGCGCCCGTCAGCCGCTCTAGCACCTCGGCACCAACGGCGTAGAGGCGCTGACCTGCCTCTGTCAGCGCCACGCCGCGGCCGTGGCGGTAGAAGAGCTCCGTCCGCACCTCGCCCTCCAGCTTGCGGAGCTGGCGGCTCAGCGCGGGCTGACTTACCCCGAGACGGATCGCGGCGCGGCTGAGGCTGCCATCCCTGGCGATCTCCACGAAGTAGCGCAGCGGCAGGAGTTCCACACGCATCCTCCCCAAACTTGTTATAGCTCATATAGCCCTCCCAACCTCGCTCCGCACCCGACGCGGACGTAAGCCTGTCCCAGCCTGCATCGGATCGCGTGCTTCCCCGCTTTCGGGCAGGTCCGTTCGAACCCGCGCGGCGAACGCGCGCGAGCATCCTTGCCACCCGGCGCGCTCGCCCGATGCGCCGGCGCCATCCGAGCAGGAACCCGATATGAGCGTCCGGTCATCGCCGCTGCTGGCCATGGGCATCGGCAACCTGGAGGACCTGCAGCGCCGCTACCGGGATGACCCCGGATCGGTCGATGTGAGCTGGCGGCTGCTGTTCGAGGTGCTGGACGAGATCGGGGACGGCACCTTCCGCCCGTCCCCGGTGGACGGCACGGCGGCTGCCGAGGTCCTGCTGAGCGAAGCCATCCGGGCGCGGGGTCACCGGATCGCCGCGCTGGACCCGCTGGCGGACACGCATGCTGCTCCTGACCCCGGGCGTTTGCGCGAACACGTCCCCACAACGTCTGGTGACCCGGAGCGATTGGCTGCGCTCTACGGCGGATCGCTGACCGTCGAGACGGCCCACATCGACGACCCCACCGCGCGCGCCTGGCTCCGGGCGGAATTCGAGCGGACGCAGCCGCCGAACGGGGTTGCCGACCCCCGGCAAATGCTCCAGAGCTTGCTAGAAGCTGACGAGTTCGAGCGCTTCCTGAGCGTGAAGCACCCGACGAAGAAGCGCTTCGGCGCCGAAGGAGCGGAGGCGATCGTGCCGCTGCTGCGCCGCCTCCTGTCCCAGGCCGCGGCAAGTGGCGTCACCCACGTGGTGATCGGCACGATGCACCGTGGCCGGCTCAGCATCATGGCCAACGTCCTCGGCAAGTCCCTCGTCGCGATGATGCGGGAGATCAAGGGCGGACACCCTTTCCCCGCCGACACCCCGCGCGCGGCCGACGTGCCTTATCACCTCGGCCTTGAGACGACGCTCGACCTCGACGGCCACCCGCTGCGGATCAGCCTTCTCGCCAATCCCTCGCACCTGGAAGCCGTGAACCCGCTCGTGCTCGGGCGCGCGCGGGCCTTGCAGGACCTGGAGGGCCCGGAAGGTCGCACGAAGGTGCTGCCCGTCATTCTGCACACCGATGCGGCCGTGATCGGCCAGGGCATCGTGGCAGAGACGCTGCAGCTCGGCGGGACGCCCGGCTTCGGCACTGGCGGCACGCTGCACGTCGTGATCAACAACCGGATCGGCTTCACGACGGAGGAGCGCGAGGCCCGCACCGCCACGCACTGCACCGGCGCCTGGAAGGCGATCGACGCCGCCATCCTGCACGTGAACGCCGAGGACCCCGAGGCGGCCTGCCGCGCTGCCGACCTCGCGTTCGAATACCGGCGCACCCAGGCCCGCGACGCGGTCATCGACCTCGTCTGCTACCGCCGGAACGGCCACAACGAGATCGACGAGCCCGGCTTCACCCAGCCGCTCCTCTACGAGGCCGTGTCGCGGAAGCAGCCCGTGGCGGAGCGCTTCGCCCGCCGCCTCGTCGAGGCCGGCACGATGGCGGAGGCGGAGGTGACGGAGGCGCGCGCCCGAATCCGCGAGCGGCTCCAACGCGCCTATGAGGAGGCGCCTGCCCACCGCCCGAACCGGAGCGGCTATCCGGATGGCCGCCGCGCCCGACCCGGCGCACCGGCTGATCCCGAGACCGGCATCGCCACCGCCACGCTCTCCGCCCTCTCCACGCGATGGGCCCGACCGCCCGAAGGGGCCACCCTGCATCCGCGCATAGGCCGCGTACTGCGCCAGCGCGCCGTCGCGGAGGACGGCACCGTCAACTGGCCGAACGCCGAGGCTCTGGCCTTCGCCACCTTGCTGACTGGGGGGACGCCGGTCCGCCTGACCGGCCAGGACGTCGTGCGAGGCGCCTTCTCCCACCGGCACTTCGGCCTCGTGGACACGGCGAACGGCCGCATCCATCTCGGTCTCGACACCCTGTCGGCGGACCAGGCCCGCTTCTCCGCCTTCAACAGCCCGCTCTCGGAATACGCGGTGCTCGGCTTCGAGTATGGCTACAGCCTCGAACGCCCGGAGGCGCTGACGATCTGGGAAGCGCAGTTCGGCGACTTTGCGAACGGCGCGCAGATCGTGATCGACCAGTTCGTCACCGCGGCGGAGGAGAAATGGTGCGATGCCTCCGGCCTCGTGATGCTGCTGCCGCACGGGCTGGAGGGGCAGGGGCCGGAGCACTCCTCCGCCCGCATCGAGCGCTATCTCCAGATGGCGGCGAAGGACAACATCCGGGTCGTCCAGCCCTCCACCCCCGCCAACTACTTCCACCTTCTCCGGCGGCAGGCGCTGGCGCAGGACCGCCGGCCCCTGGTCGTCATGAGCCCGAAGAAGCTCCTCCGCCTCCCCGCCGCCGTGTCGCCGCTGGCGGACTTCGCCCCCGGCCGACGCTTCCGTCCCGTCATCGGCCCGGCGGAGGAGATCGCGGCCGACCTCGTCCTGCTGTGCAGCGGCAAGATCGCCTACGAGCTGGAGGAGGAGCGCGCCCGGCGCGGCGCGGCCCGTGTCGCCATCCTCCGCATCGAGGAACTCTACCCCTTCCCCGAGGAGGAGCTGACCGCCCTGTTCCGCCACTGGCCGGCCGCCCGCTTCCGCTGGGTGCAGGAGGAGCCGGAGAACATGGGCGCCTGGATCTGGCTCGACCGCCGCCTGGAACGCGCCCTGACGAAATCGGGCGTCGCGCGGCCAAGGGTGGACTATGTGGGGCGGCCGGAATCCCCGTCGCCCGCCGGCAGCTTCCACGACGACCATGAGGCCGATCAGCGCCGCATCGTGGAGGCGGCGTTCTCCCCATGACCGCGGGCACCATCCTCGGCGTGCCGCAGAGCGCCCCGGATTTCGCGGTCCCGCCAGGCGCCTGCGATTGCCATGTCCACGTCTTCGGCCCGGCGAGCCGCTATCCCTGGTCGCCCGACCGCACCTACACCCCCGGCGAGGCCGGCGTGGACGACCTGCTGGACCTGCAGCGCGGGCTCCGCCTGGACCGCGTGGTGATCGTCCATCCCGGCCCCTACGGCACCGACAACCGCCGGACGCTGGATGCCCTGCGGCAACTCGGCCCGCGCCGGGCACGCGGTGTCTGCGTCATCGCTCCGTCGACGGAGGCGGCCACGCTGCGCGCGATGCACAGCGACGGAATCCGTGGGGCCCGAGTGAATCTGGAACTGAAGGGACGGCAGGACCCCGGCCTGGCGGCCGACCTCCTGCGCCGCACGGCAGACACCGTGGGCCCCCTCGGGTGGCACCTGCAGGCCTACACGCGCTTGAGCGTGCTGGACGCCCTGCATGACGTGATCCAGGCCCTCCCGATTCCCTTCGTGGTGGACCATTTCGGGCGTGCCGCCGCATCGGGCGGCCCGGATCAGCCGGGCTTCGCCGCGCTGCTGTCCCTGCTTCGCGGCGGTCGGGCGTATGTGAAGCTTTCGGCGGCCAACCGCATCTCGTCCCATCCGGAGACTGCCGACGCGGCGCCTATCGCGCGGGCGCTCATCGCCGCCAACCCGGACCGCGTGCTCTGGGGCACCGACTGGCCCCACACCGGTGGCGCGGGCCGGGACGGGGACCCCGCCGCCACCATCGAGCCCTTCGTCCCCGTGGATGACGGCGCGGCCCTCAACCGCCTCGCGGCCTGGGCAGGTGATCCGGCGCTGACGCGCCGGATCCTCGTGGACAACCCTGCGCGCCTCTACGGCTTCTGACCGCCGCGCCCGGCGGGCCTAGTCCACCACCGCGCCGGAAGACCGCACGATCGGACCCCAGTGGTCCAGCTCCCGGTGCCAGAAGGCCGTGAAGGCCTCGGGGCTGCTGCCCGTCGGCTCGATGCCGATCGGCAGCATGCGGTTGCGGCAGGTGGGATCGTTCACCGCCGCCGCCATCGCGGCCGCCACGCGCTGGATCGGCCCGCGCGGCGTGGCCGCGGGCGCGAAGAAGCCGAACCAGTTCGGCATGTCGAAGTCCGGCAGCCCTGCCTCGGCGGTGGTTGGCACCTCCGGCAGCGCGTCGGCCCGGTGGGAGGCGGTGACGGCCAGGGCGCGGATCGACCCGTCCCGGATCTGCCCGATCAGTGTCGGCAGCTCTGCGATCAGAAGGTCCACCTGATCCGCCATCACGGCGTTCAGCGCCGGGCCGGCGCCTCGGAAGGGCACATGCGTCAACTCCGTGTTCGTGCGCTGCCCCAGCAGCACCGTCGCCAGGTGCACGATCGTCCCCGCCCCACCCGATCCGTAGGTGACGCGCCCGGGCTGCGCGCGGGCATAGGCGATCAGCCCGGCCAGATCGCGCACGGGAAGGTTCCGGCGCACCGTGACGACATTCGGCACGCGCCCGACCTCCGTCACCGCGACGAGGTCGCGACGGAGGTCGTACGGCAGGCGCTGGTAGAGCGACCCGTTCAGCACGCCGGAAGACAGCGAGAGAAGCCCGAGCGTGTACCCGTCCGGCGCCGACTTCGTCACCGCGTCGGTACCGATGGTCCCGCCGGCGCCGGGCCGGTTCTCGACCACCACCGGCTGCCCCAGGCGTTCGGTGATGCAGGCGGCACCGATGCGTCCCACGACGTCGCCGCCGCCGCCCGCGGCGAAGGGCACGATCACCCGGATCGGCCGCTCCGGGTATTCGGCGCGGACGGGGCCGAGGCCGCCCAGCAGCAGCGCGGCGGCGAGGCCGGCCATCCGGGCCAGCGGCCATGCGCCGCGTCTGTGATGCACCATGTCCATTCCTCCCGGACGCCGCATTGGGCGAAGCTTATGGGCCGGCCGATGGCCGGGCGAGTTCAGGCCGGTTATAGGCGCTATTCGGCTGAACCGGGACCCGAACCTCCATGCCCGGCGGGGCAATCCTTCGCGGCGCGGCGGAACGCCGTCACGATCCCCGGCGATGACGGCCGCCCGACCGGGCCAGGGCGCCACCGCGGAGGCGGTGGCGCGGATCGCCGCCGAGATCGCCTCCGGCGCGCTGGCGCCCGGCATGCGCCTGCCCGCGCAGGCCCTGGCGGACCGCCTGCACGTGTCCCGCTCCCCCATCGGCCGCGCGCTGCGCCTGCTGGCGGCGCAGGGGGTGGTGCTCGCCGATCCCGGACGGGGCTTCACCGTCGCGCCGGAAGGCGCCGCGGTGGCCGCCTCCCTCTCCTCCATCGGCGAGAGCGACGTCTATTTCCGCATGGCCGAGGACCGCGTCGCCGGCCGCCTGCCGGACCGCGTGACGGAGACCGCACTGCGCCAGCGCTATGGGATGACTCGGGCGCAGCTCGCCCAGGTCCTGAACCGGATCGCGGCGGAGGGCTGGGCGGAGCGGCGTCCGGGCTACGGCTGGAGCTTCTCCCCCGTGCTGACCACGCCGGATGCGCTGCAGCAGACCTACCGCCTGCGCTGCGCGCTGGAGCCGGCGGCGCTGCTGGAGCCGACCTACCGCCTGCTTCCGGCGGACGCCGCGCGTTGCCGCGCCGCGGAGGAATACCTCCTCTCCGGCGGCATCGACCGCGTCAGCGTGGACACGCTCTACGAGCGCGGCGTGCGCTTCCACGAGACGATCGTCGGCGCCTCGGGCAATCCGTTCTTCCTGGAGTCTCTGCAGAAGCTGAACCGGGTGCGCCGGCTTCTCGTCTACCGCACCTTCACGGATCGCCGGCGCTTCACGCGCCAGATCCTCGAGCATCTTCAACTGCTCGATCTGCTGGAGGCTCGGCGCCATGCCGAGGCGTCCGCGCTGCTTCTCCGGCATCTCCAGGGTGTGTCCGAGGGCCTGGAAGGCCTGCGCGGTCTGATGGAGACGCGCTGACGGATCGGCCGCTCTCGGCACCCGCGAAGGTCTCGTATCACGAAGCGGACCGCGGCCTCTCCGATGGTTGGTGCGCCGCGACGCGATCGATCATCCCTCGGAGGGCGGGCGGTCCCCCGCCGGCCCCATGGTGGGCGGCACCTCGGACGGGTGCAGCAGCGGGAAGGCGCTCAGCACATGCGGCAGCCCGACCGGCATCGCGCGATGCAGGAAGGAGCCGTTCAGCGCGTCCATCTTCGTCGCGCCCAGCAACCCCATCGTCCCGCGGATCTCCTCCTCCAGAAGCTCGAGCACCCGCAGGATGCCGGCCTCCCCCGCCGCGGACATGCCGAGCCCGTAGAGCCGCCCGATGCCGACGAGGTCGGCGCCGAGCGCGATGGCCTTCACCACATCCGTGCCGCGCATGAAGCCGCCATCGATGATGACCTTCGCCCGGCCGCGGACGGCCTCCAGCACCTCCGGCAACACGTCCAGCGTGCCGCGCCCGTGATCGAGCTGCCGTCCCCCGTGGTTCGAGACGTACACCACCTCCACCCCGTGATCGCAGGCGATGATCGCGTCCTCCGCGGTCGCAATGCCCTTGATGATGAGGGGAATGCGGTACTGGTCCTTGAAGCGCCGCACATGCTCCCAGTTCAGCCCGGCCTGGAAGTCCATCCCCGACGCCGTCGCACCGCGGCGCCAGGGCTTGCTGAAGCGCCCGGCGATGTCGCGCTCCCGCCGGCTGTACACGGCCGTGTCCACGGTGAAGCAGAAGGCGTGGTAGCCCGCCGCGATCGCCCGCTCCGCCTGGTCATCCATCCACGCCTGATCGCCGCGGACATAGAGCTGGTACATCCGGAACCCGTCCGGCGCCGCCTCCGCCGTGCCCTCCAGGTTCGGGTGCGTGACGGAGCTGACCATCGCCGGGACGCCGAAGGCCGCGGCCGCCCGCACCACGGTCGCCGCCCCGCCCGCCTCCAGTTGCTCCAGCCCGCCGATCGGCGCGAGCATCACCGGCATCCGCATCGCGCGCCCGAGGAAGTCCCGCCCCGTGTCGATGCTCCGCACGTCCCGCAGCACGCGAGGCCGCAGCGCGACGGAATCCAGCGCCTGCCGATTGCGAGCCACCGTCGTCTCGGTGTCCGCGCCGCCGACGACATACCCCCAGAGATGATCCGACAGGCGCGCGCGCGCCGCCCGCACCACCTCGTGCAGGGTCTGGAAGTCCAGTGCGGCGGTGCTGACGTTCGTGTCCATGCGGTCTCTCCAAGAAGTGCAGGGGAGGGCGCTCAGCCCTCGGGCCGGATGTCGGCCTCGCGGATCAGGCGGCCGAGCTTCTCGGTTTCCGCGGCCACGAAGCGGCGGAACTCCTCCGGCGCGGTGGGCGCGGCCTCGCAGCCCTGCTCCGCCAGGCGCCGCACCACCTCCGGATCGCGCAACGCCGCGGTGATCGCGCCGTTCAGCCGATCCACCACCGGGGCGGGCGTGCCCGCGGGGGCGAAGAAGCCGTACCAGTTCACCATCTCATAGGCGGCCAGCGGCGGGTGCTCCGCGATGGCGGGAATGCCGGGCAGGCTGGCCATCCGCTCGCGGGAGGTGAGGCCGATCGCCTTCATCTTCCCGTCCCGGATCAGCGGCAGCAGGCCAGGCGGCCCCGCGAAGGTCATGGTGACGCGGCCGGAGGCGACGTCGGCCAGCAGCGCGCCCGTGCCGCGATAGGGGATGTGCACCATCCGCACGCCGGCCACGCGGTCGAACAGCTCCCCGTTCAGGTGGGTCAGGTTGCCGACGCCACCGCTGCCGTAGCTGAGCTCACCCGGACGGGCGCGCGCCATCGCGACCAGCTCCGCCACGCTGTTCGCCGGCACGCCGGCACCGACCGCCAGCAGGTTCGGCACCCGCACTGCCAGGGACAGCGGCAGGAAGGCCGTCGCCGGGTCATAAGCCAGCCGGGAGCCGTAGAGCTGCGGCGCCGCCGCGATCTCACCCGCCGAGCCGAGCAGGATGGAGTAGCCATCCGGCGGGGACCGGGCGATCACCTGCGCGCCGATCTGCCCGCTCGCCCCCGCATGGTTCTCCACCACCACGGGCTGGCCGAGCAGGACGCGCATCGGCTCGGCCAGCAGCCGGGCCACGAGGTCGATCCCGCCTCCCGCGGCGAAGCCGGCGACGATCCGAACGGGCCGGTTGGGGAAATCCGCCTGGGCACGGGCGAGGGAGGGGATCAGGGCCGCGCCGCCCAGGACAGCGGACAGGCGTCGGCGGGAGATCCCGCGACGTGCTGGAAACATGACCGTTCCCCACCCGTGTTCTTGCGGGGCAGGCTGCATTTTCACATCAGCAAATGCAAGCGCCGCGCGGCCGGTCCGCCGCGCCAGCTAGCCTTGTCCCGCCGGCAGGACCGCCTGCAACGACGTCCGGATCACGGCGACGACGCTCCCGGGACCGCGCAGCGCCTCGCCCAGGGCCGGCAGGTCGGCCCGCGTCTCCACCCGCAGCACCGGCATGCGGAAGGCGGCGGCCCAGGCGGCGAAGTCCGGGTTCTCCAGGGATGTGCCGCTGACCCGGCCCGGATACTCCCGCTCCTGGTGGATCCGGATGGACGCGTAGGAGCCGTTGTCCGACAGCAGCAGCTTCACGGCCGCGCCGCGCGCCACCGCGACGGCGAGCTCGCCCCCCGTCATCAGCGCACCGCCATCTCCGACCGCGCCGATCACCGTGCGGCCGGGACACCGCAGCGCCGCGGCGACCGCGGCCGGCACGCCGAAGCCCATGGCGCCGGAGATCGGCGCCAGCAACCGCTGTCCCGTCCGCCACGCCACCTTGCGATAGAAGGGCGCCCCGAAGGTGCCGGCATCGAGCGCCACAATGGCGTCCGGCGGCGCGACCGCTTCCACCAGCTTCGCAACCTCGGTGAAGGGAATGCCATCCGGCCAGTCGCGCGGCGCGACCCGCGTCTCCGCCTCCTGCAGGCCGCGCAGGCGGGTGATCCAGCCCTCCCGCCCCGCCGGGGCGCCCGCCTCCTCGGACGCCAGTACCGCGACGGTCGCCAGCGCGTCGGCCGCGATCGGCAGGTCGGCCGGGAATTGCCAGCCGAGGAAGCGCGGATCGGCGCAGACATGCGCCAGCGCCTGCCCCGGCGCCGGCCAGGTGTAGCCCTGGGTCGTGATGTCCGTCAGGCGTGTCCCCAGCGCGAGGACGAGGTCGGACTCCGCGAAGGCCGCCCGCTGCGCGTCCGGGTTCCGCAGCCCCATGTCCCCGGCATAGAGCGGGTGGTCGTTGGGGAAGAGGTCCTGCCGCCGGAAGGAGACGGCCACGGGCAGCCGCCAGGCCTCCGCGAAGGCGAGAAGCGCCGCGCGGCCGCCCGGCGCCTCGAAGCCGTGGCCCGCCAGCAGGATCGGCCGCTCCGCCTTCCGCAGACGGGCCGCGAGGCGCGCGGCATCCTCCGGCGTGGGCGCCGCCGGGCGCGGAACGGTGAAGGCCGGGGAGGGGATGTCGCAGGGCGCGTCCAGCACGTCCTCCGGCAGGCTCAGCACCACGGGGCCGGGCACGCCGCCCGTCGCAGCGGCCAGGGCGCGCGCCATCAGCTCCGGGACCTGCTCGGCCTCCGTCGCCTCCCCGACCCATTTCGCGATGTCGCCGAACATCCGCCCGTAATCCACCTCCTGGAAGGCGTTGCGGCGCAGGGACCGGCGCGGCACCTGCCCCACCAGCAGGACCAGGGGCACGGCGTCCTGCTCCGCCGTGTGCAGCGCGATCGCGGCGTTGCAGGCTCCCGGCCCTCGGGAGACGAGGACCACCGCCGGACGCCCGGTCAGCTTCGCGTCCGCGACGGCCATGAAGCCCGCCCCTCCCTCCTGCCGGCAGGTCACGAGGTCGATGGAGGGATGCGCGTGCAGCGCGTCCAGCAGGGGCAGGTAGCTCTCCCCGGGAACGCAGAAGGCGCGGTCGATGCCGTGCGCGGCGAGGATGGAGACGAGCCGCGCGGCCGCCGTCGGAGCATGGGACATGGCGGGCATCCTAGCGCCCCCGGTTCGGGCAGGGACAGGCACGGCCCGGACCCACGTCAGGGCGCCGCATCGCCGGCGCCCGGTGTTCGTCGAGGGGACGAGGCTCTAGAAAGGTCCGACCCGCCGTCGCGGGCACCGGGGAGTCGAATGGATCTCAACGTTGACGGGGCGATGGCACAGTCCTGGCGCACCGACGTCTTCGACGTGCTGAAGGCCGCGGGCGTGCGGCACATCGCCTACGTCCCCGATGCCGGCCACGCCACCGCGATCCGCCTCGCCGAAGCAGACCCCGACATCCACGCCGTCGTCCTGACCACGGAGGAGGAGGGCATCGGCTACCTCGCCGGCGCCTGGCTCGGCGGCGAGCGCGGTGCGCTGCTGATGCAGTCCTCGGGCGTCGGCAACTGCGTCAACACGCTCGGCCTCGTGGCCTCCGCGCGTTTTCCCTTCCTCGCCGTCGTGACGATGCGCGGCGACTGGGCCGAGTTCAACCAGTGGCAGAACCCCATGGGCCAGGCGACGGAGACCGTGCTGAAGGCGATGGGCGTGATGGTCTGGCGCGCCGACGAACCGAAGGACGTCGCGCCACTGCTGAAGGGCGCCGCGACCATGGCCTTCGAGGGCGACGGTGCCTGCGCCGTGCTGCTCGGCCAGCGCCTGATCGGCGAGAAGGAGTGGGTGAAGTGATCGGTGGAACCCTCGACCGCCGCGCCGTCGTCGCCGACCTGCTGAAGGAGCGCGGCGACCTCCTCGTCGTCAGCGGCCTCGGCTCTCCGAGCTACGACGTGATGGCCGCGGGCGACCACGACCGGAACTACTATCTCTGGGCCGCTATGGGCAGCGCGGTCACAGTCGGCCTCGGCCTCGCCACCGCGCAGCCCGACCTCCCGGTCGCCGTGATCACCGGGGATGGGGAGGCGCTGATGGGCCTCGGCGCGCTCGCCACCATCGCCCTGCGCAAGCCCCGCAACCTCTCCATCGTGGTTCTCGACAATGGCCATTTCGGCGAGACGGGGATGCAGCCGAGCCATGCGGGCCAGGGCATCGAGCTCACCCGGGTCTCGGAGGCCTTCGGCTTTCCCGTGACGGACCTGATCACGGAGCGCCAGAATATCGAGCCGCTCCGCCGCCGCCTCCACGCGAAGGAGGGCCTCAACCTCGCGGTGGTGAAGATCCGGGCCGAGAACCCGCCCCGCGTCCTGCCGCCACGGGACGGCGTGCACGTCAAGAACCGCCTCCGCGCGGCGTTGGGGTTCAGGCCGTCCTGACGCATGGCCGCCGGCGGGACCTGCCGGCCCGGGTGACCAGGCCACGGCCCCGTGCGGCCCCATCGGCGGCCGGCCGGTCGCGTCATCCGGTCCGTCCGCGCGCCACGCCGGCCGTCCCGGTCCCTTGGCGCCGGACCCGGATCGTCCCGTGGCCGGACGCGCGTCTCCCGAAAGAACACGGGGACCCGCCGGAACGGGGCCGATCTGCCACACCCGCGAACGGATGGCGGCGCCCCCGCTTCCGCCCTTCAGCCCGCCTGTTTAACAATTTGCCCGGTCCGGCATCGTTCCGCCGGGCGCACGCGGGGGCCGGCACATGCGGATGACAAAGAGGCGCGCCGGGGGGCGCGCCCGCGGGCGGTTCGCGATGGCGATCGGTCTCTCCTTCGCTGCCGCCCCGGCCCTTGCCCAGTCGCCGTCCGCCGCCGTCGTCCCGCAAGGGGGCAACCCCGTCCCGCAGCTGGCCCCTGCCGCGCCGCCCGCCGTCGGGCCGGGCCTGCGCGGTCCCGGCAGCGCGACGCCGGGCGCCACCCCCGCCGGCAACGTTGCCGTCCGCGGCCTGGCGTTCGAGGGGGCGACGGCCTTCCCGGAATCCCGCCTGAGCGCCGCCGCCGGTCAGGTGACCGGTCCTTCCGTCCCGGTCTCGGCAATGGAGAACGCCCGCGCCGCCATCGTCACCCTCTACCGGGAGGCCGGTTACCCCTTCGTCACCGCCGACGCCTCGCTCGGCGCCGACGGCGTGCTCCGCTTCCGCATCGCGGAGGGCTACATCGCCGAGGTCAGCCTCGACGGCGACATCGGCCCGGCCGGCACCCAGGTCCTGCGCTTCCTGAATCGCCTGCGCGACATCCGCCCCCTGAACGTGGAGACGCTCGAGCGCCAGCTCCTCCTCGCCCAGGACGTGCCGGGCGTCTCGCTGCGCTCCGTCCTCCGCCCCTCCGGCACGGCGCCGGGGGCCCTCTCCCTCGTCGCGCAGGTGCAGCGGCGCGCGGTGTCGGGCTACGTCACCGCGGACAACCGCGGCTCCCGCTTCACCGGCCCCTTCCAGGCGCTCGCCGCCGTCCAGCTGAACTCCTTCACGGAACTCGGGGAGCGGACGGAGTTCGCCTTCTTCTACGGCAACGGCGCGACGCAGCTCTTCGGCCAGGCGAGCACGGAGGTCTTCATCGGCTCCTCCGGCCTGCGCGTGCGCCTCTATGCCGGCCGCGGCCGCGCCCATCCCTCGGACGCGCTGCGCGCGCTCGGCTACGAGGGCGAGACGACGATCGGCGGCCTCGCCGTGACCTATCCCCTCATCCGCAGCCGCTCCCAGACGCTGAACCTCGTCGGCAACTTCGACGCCATCGAGAGCGAGATCGAGATCGACGGCGCCAATGGCCGCAGCACCCGCTTCAGCCGGGATTCGCTCCGCATCCTCCGCCTCGGCGGCGACTGGGCCGTCTATGACCTGCTGGCGGGCGATACGCGCCCGGGGAGCAACCTCTTCACCCTCCGCCTCTCCCAGGGGCTGGACATCCTCGGCGCCGAGAACACGGGGGACCCCGACGCCTCCCGCGCCGGCGCCGAGACCGACTTCACGAAGATCGCCTTCGAGATCACCCGGAACCAGGCGCTCTTCACCCCCTGGACCGGCGCGCTCGTCTCCCTCCAGGCCACGGTCGCGGGCCAGTGGACGAACGACATCCTGCCCCAATCAGAGAAGTTCTACCTCGGCGGCAACCGGCTGGGCCGCGGCTACTACTCCGGGGAGGTGACGGGCGACCGCGCCTTCGCGACCTCCCTGGAGCTACAGCTCTCGATGAGCGCGATCGAGACCACGGTCTTCGGCCGCGCGCTGCGCTTCGATCCGGTCGTCTACGCCTTCTATGACTACGGCCGGACCTGGGAGAACCTGTCGAGCGACCCCGACCGCCGCCTCGAATCAACCGGCCTCGGCCTGCGCCTCGGCATCAACGAGCGCCTCGAGGCGCAGGTCGAGGGCGTCCACCGGATGAGCCGCCGCCCCAGCGGTGGAAACGCCCGCCCGGAGAAGGAGGATGCGCTGTTCTGGCGCGTCCTGGCCCGCTTCTGACGCATCGCCCGCCCCGTTCCGGGGCGTGGCCACGCGGACGCGATTTGCCGCCGGCGTTCCAGGACTGGCAGTCTTAAAAGGTTAAGGGTCCGGATCGTCCTCCGATTCGGGCCCGAGACGGCCGGGGGACCACCCCCGGAGAGAAGAGAGGACCGGTCCGCCGCATGAACGCCTCCGCTTGCCTCCGCACCGCGCTCCTCTGCGGCACCGCCCTCGTCATGCCGGGGCTGTTGCCCGCCGCGCGGGCCCAGGCGCCGGATGCGCGCCCGCAGGGCGGGCAGGTGGTGGCCGGCAGCGCCGTCATCGCCGGCGACGCCGCCCGCACCCGCATCACCCAGTCCACCGACCGTGCCGCCATCGACTGGCGCTCCTTCGACGTGGGGCGGGACCACACCGTCCAGTTCCAGCAGCCCTCCACCGGCTCGCTCACCCTCAACCGGGTCACGGGGCCCGACCCCTCCCAGATCGCCGGCCGCATCCAGGCGAACGGGCAGGTGGCGATCGTCAACCAGTCCGGCGTCGTCTTCCACCAGGGCGCGCAGGTGGATGCGGCGGGCCTCGTCGTCTCCACCGCCAACATCGGCAACGACGCCTTCATGCGCGGCGGCCGCCTCACCTTCGACCAGCCCGGCCGCCCCGACGCCCGGATCGAGAACCGCGGCACCATCACGGTGCGGGAGGCGGGCCTCGCCGCCCTCGTCGCGCCGCAGGTCGCCAACCGCGGCGTGATCGCCGCCCGCATGGGCCGCGTGGCGCTCGCCGGCGCCGAGACGAGCGTCGTGGACCTCTACGGCGACGGCCTCATGTCGCTCGAGGTGACCTCCCCCGTCCGCCAGCGCCCGGCGAACGGAGAGGCGCTGGTGACGAACACCGGCACCATCACCGCCACGGGCGGCACGGTGGTGCTGACCGCCCAGGCGGTGGACGGCCTCGTGCAGGACCTCGTCCGCGCCGGCGGCCGGATCGAGGCGAACACCGACCCCGCCACCGGCCGCGCCGGCCGCATCGTCGCCTCCGGCACCGGCGGCGCCGTGCGGATCGAGGGCGAGATGATCGCGACCGGCACCGCCCCCGGCACGCGCGGCGGCACGATCGAGGCGGTGGCCGACCGCGTGCTGGTGGCCCGCGGGGCGACGGTGGACGCCTCCGGCCAGGCCGGCGGCGGCCGCATCGGCATCGGCACCACCGTGGCCGACAATCCGAACCCGCGCCTCGCGCGCCGCGCCGGCATCGCCCAGGGCGCGACCGTGCGCGCCGACGCAACCGCCGCCGGCGACGGCGGCCAGATCGTCCTCAACGCCTGGGACTACACGGTCCACGCCGGCCTCCTCTCCGCCACGGGCGGGCCGGAGGGCGGCAATGGCGGCTTCATCGAGATCTCCAGCCGCCGCGGTCTGGACATCGTCGGCGAGGTGCGGGTGAACGCCGGGGCGGGAGGACGGGCCGGCACCTTCCTGATCGATCCGAGCAACCTGACCGTCATCGACGGCCCGGCCGGCAGCGGCAGCGCCGACGTGCTCGCGGCGGACGGCGTGCTGGGCGAGAATGAAGGCCCGACCACCGCGACCGTGACCAACGGTCAGATCGCCGCCGCCGCCCTGAACGGCAACGTGGTGCTCGAAGCGTCCGAGAACCTCACGGTGGACGCCGCGATCAACATGCCGGCGAACGACCTGACGCTGCGCGCCCTCTCCAGCAGCTCGGGCCTGCTGGAGGTCACGACCAACGGTTCTATCACGCTCGGCACCGGCAACCTGAACCTCGAGGCCCAGACCTTCTCCTTCGACGGGCCGGTGAACGTCGCGGCCGGGACCGTCACCTTCACCGCCTTCCAGAGCTCTGGCGGCTTCATCACCCAGACGGCAGGCGGCGTCATCACGGCCGGCCGGATCACCATGTCCAACCCGGACGGCTTCAGCGAAGTGCAGCTGGGGGCCGCGGACAACCGGATCGCCGAGGTCGGGAACCTGCGGGCCAACTTCGGCGAGATCCGGCTCCGCAACGTCGTCGACCTCGCGGTCAACGGTACGATGGACGGCTTCAGTGGCGTCGCCGTGGACGTGGATGGGGGCAGCCTTCTCCTCGCCGGCAGCATCCTGAGCGACAGCTCGATTCAGCTCCGCACCACCGGGAGCATCGACACGGCGGTGGGGAGTGTCATCCGCGGAGCCGGTGTGGACCTCCTGTCCAGCCAGTTGCCGGGACTGACGGGGCTGGACACCGCTTCTACGGCCGGGATCGTCCTGCGCGGCACGGTTCAGTCGCCGCCAGCCGGCGAGTCGTCCCCGTTCTCCCCTCTCACGATGCAGGCGGGGCTCGGCGGCATCTCACAGCTCGCGGGCTTCTTCGAGGCCGGAGAGCTTTCCTTCACGACGCCGGGCAGCGTGAACCTGCCGGGCGGAGACACGCCGAATCTCCTCGGAACTCTGGCCAACGTGAATGCCGGGGGCGATGTCACGCTGAGCACGGAAAGCTTCGGCGACCTCTTCCTCGGCCAGATCGTCGTCGGCGGCACCTTCACCCTCAACCCCCTGACCGGTCAGGCGCGGCAGAACGCCGGCACCACGATCACGGCCAACGTCCTGGCCGGCGACGCGCCGTTCGGTGGCTTCCTCCTCACCAACACCGGCAACCTCATCAACGAGGTGGCCGACCTGAGCGGCGACCTCATCAGCCTCCGCAATGAGCAGTCGCTCCGCGTCACCGGGCAGGTCGTCGTGGGCGGCAGCTCGCGGGCGCAGTTCGACGTGGTGGGCGACTTCACGCTCACCGGCACCGGTTCGATCAGCGGCGGCGGTGGCGCGGAGATCCGTGCTGCGGGCTCCATCCTGACCGCTGCCGGCAGCTTCATCGAATCGGGCGGCGGCGGCGCAGTCATCCTGAACGCCGCCAACGTATTCGACACGGCGTTCACCGATCCCGATCTGCCGGGCGGGATCACCCTCGGCGGCCGGATCGGGCGTGTGGGTGGCGGCGACACGATCGTCCTCACGGCGGGCACCGATGGCATCGTCCAGACCGCCGGCCAGATCATCGGCTCCACGCTGACCGCCGAATCCAGCGGCGCTGTCCTGCTGAACGGCGCCACCACGCCGAACGCCATCGCCACGCTCCTCGGCTCCAGCGCCGGCACCGACTTCGTCCTGGACAACGGGATCACCAATCTCGCGATCAATGGCCTCGTGACCGGCGGCACCGTCTCGGTCCGCACGGGCGGCGCCGTGACCCTGCTGGCCAGTTCCGGCGTCACCGGCACCGACCGCGTGTCCTTCCGCGTCGGCGACCTCCGCAGCCCGGCCGGCGGCACGGTGACGGCGCCGCTGGTGGAGCTGGCGCCCTTCACCGCGAACACCTTTGTCGACGTGACCGCTACCCCCGCTGGCGGCGGGTTCAACCCCACCCCGACGACGCTCGCCAACATCACCGCCGGCACAATCCGCCTCGGCGCCAGCACCCTCAACGGCGTGCTGGAGACCACCGCCGGAAGCATGCAGTTCAACAGCCCGACCGTCATCAACGGCACGCTCGACCTGCGCTCCCTCGGCCTTGTCACCCAGGCGCCCGGTGGCAGCCTCACCGCGGCCGGGCTGACGGGGAACGTGGCGGCCAGCGTCGCGCTGACCGAACCCACCAACAACATCCCCGTCCTCGGCGACTTCATCGCCGGCGCCGGCGTTCCCTTCACGGCGCCCTTCGAGCTTGTGACCAGCGGTGGCCTCGATATCGTCGGCACCGTCCAGGCGCCCGCCGTCACCCTGACCGCCCTCGGCGGCAGCATCACGGAGAGCACAGGCCGGATCCTGACCACCACCCTCTCGGTCAACGCCGAGGCCGACGCCTCGCTGACCGGCGCCAACCAGGTGGTCGTGCTCGCGACATCCACCGTGGATGGCGGGCTCGTGCTGAACAACACGGCGCCCGTGCTCTTTGTCGGGACGGGCGCCGAGGTGGTCGGCAACAGCGGCGTCGTTATCCGGCAGGACGGCGATCTCTCGATCCTCGGCCTTGTCAGCGGCCTGAACGTCTTCCTGAACGCCTCGGGCAGCATTAACCTCGACACTCTCGGCGCGATTCAGGCGCCTGGCTCCGGCTTCGTGAATCTCGCGGCGGGGGTCGATCCCGCCACAGGCCTCCCCCTCCCGGGCTCCGTCGCCGGCATCGGCCTTCTCGGCCGGCTGGGCGACGCGGGCGGGGGCAACTTCGTCGCGCTTCTCTCCGGCACGGGCGGCATCATCCAGACCGGCGGGCAGGTCATCGCCGGCAACCTCTCGGTCGACACGACCGGCGACGCCCTGCTCAACGGCGCGACCACGCCGAACCGGATCGCCACCTTCGAATCCGCGACGGTGGGTGGCGACCTCGTGCTGGACACCGGCCCGAACGCCGTGAGCCTCGGCATCGGCTCCGACGATTCCGGCGGGGGCCGGAACCTGAGCGCCCGCTCGGTCCTGTTCATCACCTCCGGCACGGTGACCGTGCGCGAGAACACGGCCGTCACCGGCACGGAGCGCGTCTCGGTCCGGTCCGGCGGCCTGACCTTCGAGCCCCTGATCTTCTCGGACACCGTCGGTTCGCTCAACGCTCCGCTGGTGGAGATCGCCCCCTTCACCGCCGGCCAGGCCCTGGAGGTCAGCGCCACTCCGGCGGCGGGCAATTTCGGCCTGACACCCTTCACCGCCGCGAACATCAATGCCGGCACGCTCCGCCTCGGCGGCACCACGCTCGGCGGCGTCACCACGACAACGGCGGGCGACATCATCTTCCGCGGTGCCAGCGCGGTCGCGGGCGGCCTCGACCTCCGCGCCAGCGGCAACGTGACGCAGGGCGCCGGTTCCTCCGTCGGCGCGGCCCTGCTCACCGGGCAGGTCGGCGGCGACCTCCTGCTTCAGGAAGCCGGGAACAACCTTCCGGTGATCGGCGCCTTCACGGTGGACGACTTCTCCCTCCGCACCGTGGGCGCGCTGAGCCTTACCGGCAACATCGATGCGACGACCGTCGCGCTCCAGGCCGGTGGGAACATCACCCAGGCCGCCGGGACGCGCATCAGCGCGGGTTCGCTGGACGCCGTGGCGCCCCCCTTCGGCAATATCGTGCTCACCGGCGACAACCTCGTCGGCAACATCGTCCGCCTGCAGGCCGGCACCGTCTCCTACCGGAACGCGGGAACGCTACAGGTCGGGGGCGCGATCAACACGGCCTCGCTTGACCTGGACGTGACGGGCGACCTCGTGATCCCCGGCACGATAAGCGTGGGCGGCGGATCCCTGACCGCGACGGGATTCGTCCGTCTTCTCAGCGGCGGCACGTTGGAAGGTGGGAATTCCTCCTTCTCGACCCTCAGCGTCACGGGCGACCAGGGCATCACCCTCGGCGGCACGCTCGACTTCGGCCCCGGCGAAACCCTCCTGACGGCCGGGGCGGCAGGCATCGTCCAGAGCGGTGGCAGGGTGCGTTTGAACACCCTGCTCCTCGATTCGGACGGCGCCGTCCTGCTGAACGGGGCAGGGGCCGCCACGCCGAACGCGATCTTCGTCCTCGGCAACGCGAACGTCGCCGGGGCGCTCGTCCTCAACAACGGCGTGACGCCGCTTCAGCTCAGCGGCACCATCCTCGCGCCCACCATCGACGTCACCACCGCCGGCGCCATCTCCGTCTCCACCGGCACGCTCGTCTCCGCGACGGACCGCATCGGCCTGCGCGCCGGCAGCCTTCGCTTCCTGACGACGCCCGCCGGCACGCCGGGCCGCATCGCCGCGCCGCTGGTGGAGATCGCCCCCTTCACCGTGGGCCAGACGATCGATGTCAGCGCTGCCCCCGCGGCCGGCACCTTTGGCTTCACGCCCTTCACCGCGGCGAACATCGATGCCGCCACGCTCCGTCTCGGGGCCGTCACCGAGCTCGCCGGCCTGAACACCACGGCGGGCGACATCGTCTTCCGCGGCGCCAGCGGCGTCGCCGGCACGCTGGACCTGCGCGCCCTGGGGACCATCAGCCAGGAAGCCGGCGCGAACCTCTCCGTCGGCGCCCTCACCGGCGCGGCAGGGGGAGCGGTCGTCCTGGCCAACCCCGGCAACGCGATCCCCGTCCTGGGCGACTTCGTATCCGGCGGCGGCTTCACCCTCGGAACCGGCGGCGACCTGACCATCATCGGCACCCTGCAGGCGCCGGGCGTGGACCTCTCCGCCGGCGGCAGCCTGCTGGAAAGCGGTGCGGGCCGCATCGTCGCCTCGGCGCTCTCCTTCGATGCCGGGCTGAACGCCTTGCTCGGCGGCGCGAACCTCGTCCCGGAACTCGGCAACGCCACGGCCGGCGGCGACATCCTCTTCGTCACCGGCTCGCCGACGCTCACCGTGCCCACCGGCGCGCAGGTGCTCGCCGGCGGCAACCTCGCGGTCCAGGCGCTCGGCGGCGACCTGGCGATCCTCGGATCCCTCTCGGGTGCGGGCCTCCAGGCCCTCGCGGCCGGCACGATCAACCTCGCCGCGACGGGCGCGGCGCTGGCCAACGGGAATGGCGGCCTGGCGCTCCTCGCCGCCGTGGACCCGGCGACGCTCAACACGGACCCGACCCGTCCCGGCGCGCTCGCCCTCGCCGGCCTCGTGCGGCACAGTGGGAGCATCCCGACCATCCAGCTCGGGGCCGGCACCGGCGGCATCGTCCAGACCGGCGGGCGCATCGTCGGCGGCAATCTGTTCGTCCTGTCGGGCAGCGACGCGTTGCTGGGCAGCAGTACGAACAGCCTCGCCGGCCTGAACGAGGCGACCGTCGCGGGCAACCTCCTGCTGGACAACGGCACGTCGGACATCGTCCTCGCGGACCAGTTCCACGGGGGAATCACCGCGCGCAGCCTCACGCTTCGCACGGCCGGCGACGTCGCCCTCGGCGCGGGCGGAACGGTCTCCCTCGACGAGTACGCGACCATCCGCGCCGGCTCCTTCTCGGTGCAGGGGCCGACGCCCTTCCTTCCGGAACTCGGCCGGATCTTCGCCCCGCTGGTGGAGATCGCGCCCTTCTCCGCTGCCGGGATCGTCGTCGCGGGCGCGGCCGCGCCGGGCGACTTCCGCATGGACCCGCGCCTGGGCAGCCTCATCACCGCGGATCTGCTCCGCCTTGGCGCCACGACCATCGGCGGCGGCGGGACCACGGCCACGGGCATCCTCTTCAACGGCCCCTTCGCCTTCGCCAATACGCTGGAGCTCCGCTCCCTCGGCGACATCATCCAGTCCGCCACGGTGCCCGTCTCGGCCGGGGTGCTGACCGGGTCGGCGGGCGGCAGCGTCGCTCTCACCGGCGCGCTCAACAGCCTGCCCGTCCTGTCCGACTTCACCGCCGGCTCGGGCTTCGCCCTGTCCACCGCCACCTCGCTGGACATCGTGGGCACCCTGCGGGCGCCGAACGTGGCGCTCGCCGCCGGCGAGGACATCCTGGAGGTCGGGGCCGGCCGCATCCTCGGCGGCACGCTGAGCGTCTCCACCCCCGGCGCCGCCACGCTGCTCGGCGCCAACGTGCTGACGGGCCTCGGTGCCTCCAGCACGGGCGGCAGCCTCCTGCTGGCCAACACCAGCACCGGGCTCGTCGTGCCGCTCGGCAGCCTCGTGAACGCCGGCGGCCTCCTGCGGATCAACCAGTCCGGCAACCTCGTGGTGGACGGCACGGTCAGCGGCAACGCGACCACGCTGGCCGCCACCGGCGCGCTGCAGGTGAACGGCAACTCCGCCATCGCCCGCGGCGGCGACCTCACCCTCGGCGGCCGCAGCTTCGAGCTCAACGGCCTGCTCTCCGCCGCCGGGACGGTCCGGATCAACGCCGGCAACGTCGCGACCCTCGCCGGCCGCGTCGTCGGGCAGGGGCTGGTCGTGAACGCGCCCCGCATCACCTTCGGCAACCTCGATGCGGCGGCCACCGCGGTGCTGCTCGAACTCGGCACCGCCGGCACGGCGACGGGCGGCAACCTCGCGGCCGGCAGCCTCGTGGTCGCGGGCGGCGCGACCGTGGACCTCACGGGCAGCATCGCCGGCACGAACGGAGCCGCGGCGGCCGCGATCGGCCGACGCGCGACGGCGGGCGGGACGGTCCTGTCCGAGCCGCTTCCGAACCAGGACGCCTTCCTCTTCAATGCCTGCCCGATCGGCGTGGCCGCCTGCGGTCCCGTGGTTCCGCCCGAGACGCCCCGGACGCCGGAGGTCCGGGTGCCCGTCACCGTGGCCGACAACCCCTCGGAGGTCATCGGCGTGCTCGATCCCACGCTCGACGCCGCGCCGCTGGACCGCCTCCGCCCCCCGACGCCGGACGTGACCGTCCGCCTCAGCCGCGACCAGTCGGAGGAGGAGGATCTGTCACCCCCCAACATCCGGGGCGAGGATTTCTAGACCGTGCGCAGCCACCTTCCTCTCCGCCTCGCCCCGCTCCTGGCCGTCCTTGCCGCCTGCACGGAGCCGCCGCCCTCCGCCTACATCTCCACGCCCTCGGGGGCGGCGGGACGCTTCGTCGAGGTCGGTCGCACCGCCGCCGGGGAGGAGTGCCGCCTTTCCCGTTCCGGGGCGGGCGCCGACATCTGGTGCGGCGAGTGGTCCTCCCCCTCCGCGCGCATCCGGGAGGTCCCGAATGCCCCGCCATCCCAGGCGGCGGCCGACGCCCGCGCCGGCCTCGCCACACGCCTGGACTGTGACGCCCCGCGCCCGACCACCGCGCTCGGCGGCCAGCCCGCCGCGCTGATGGACTGCCGCCGCCGCTCCGGCGGCTGGCCCGCCTTCGTCCTGGTCACCCAGTCCGGCAACCGCACCTACCTGGCCGAAGGCGTGCTGCCCGCCTATCCCGCGGCGGAGCGCGGCGTCGGCGTCCTCGGCGGCCAGATCACCGCCACCTCGGCCCCGCTCTCCTCCGCGGCGCTGGACGCGATGGCCGCGCGCCTCGCCCGCCAAGCCTTCTCCACCGGGGATATCGGCGGCTACGAATCCCTTATGGCCGTGGGTCGCAACGCCAACCAAGCGGAGCGCTTCGTCGCCGCGGAGACGGCCTATCGCGCCGCGCTCTCCCTCCAGGAACGCGCGCTCGGCGCCAACGCGCCGGACCGCTTCCAGCCGATGGTGCTGCTCGCCCTCCAGCTCTCCAACCAGGGCCGCTTCCCGGAGGCGGAGCAGCTCTTCGCCCGCGCCGCCGCCCTCGCCCCCCGCGCGGCCGATCCTCTGGCGGGTGCCATGCTCGCCCATTACCGAGGCCTGCACGAGGCGAATCGCGGCCGAACCGGCCCGGCCCTCGCCTCGCTCGACGAGGGCGCCGCCGCCTATTCCCGCGTCCTGCCACCGGAGATGCGCGCCGGGTCCGGCCGCCCGCCCGTCTTCACCGATCCCGTCGCCTCCCGCGCCCTCGTCGGGCTCGTGGAGACGCGCCGCAACGCCGCCGCCCTGCTGCGCGCCGCCGGCCGCAACGCCGAGGCGGAGACCGCCACCGCCGAGGCCGAGCGCCTGGCCGCTGCCGGCCGCGGCGCGGAGGGCGCGGACCTCGTCATCGCGCGCCTCGCCCGCACCGGCGGCGCGATCGCGGCGGAGGGCGGCAATTCCGGCGCCGCCGACCGCGACTTCCTCCGCGCGGCGGCCCGGTTCGGCCGCACCGCCCCGCGCTCCCGGCCGCTGGCGGACACGCTGCTGCTCCGCGCCGCGAACGTCTCCGCGTCGCAGGCGATCGGCCCCTGCCGGGAAGCCGCGGGCATCCTCCGCAACCTGCGGGAGGGCACGACGCCCGAGCGGATCGCGCCCTGCGTCGACGCCTTCGCGGCCACCGGCACGCCGGAAGGCCTCGCCGAGGCCTTCGAGGCGGCGCAGCTCGGCCAGGGCGGCGTCACCACCACCCAGATCGCGACCGCCGCCGCCCGCCTGACCGCCGGCGCCCGCGACCCCGCCGTGGCCGAGGCGCTGCGCCGCCGCGAGGCCGCCGACCGGACCCTCTCCGCCCGCTATCGCGAGCGCGACAACGCCGCGGCGGAGGGCCGCGGCGACCTCGCCGCCCTGAACCGCTCGATCGCGGAGGCCGAGACAGCGGCCGCGGAGGCCGACGCCGCCGCCCAGTCCGCCGCGCCCGGCTACGCCCAGCTCGTCCAGTCCGTCTCCCCCACCGCGGAGGTCCTCGCCGCCCTCGGCCCCGGGGAAGCGCTGGTGGCCAACACTCTGCCGCGCGGCCGCCGCGGCTGGACCTTCGTGCTGCTGGACGGGACCGTCACCGCCGCGCGCGTCGGGGCCGACACGGCGGGCGTCGCCGCCCTCGTCACCCGCGTGCGGGAGAGCGTGCAGTCCGGCAGTGCCGACAAGCCCTTCGACGCGGAGGCCGCCCACGCCCTCCACGGCGCCCTCTTCGCGGGCGTGGCGGAGCCGATGTCCCGGGCCCGGTCCCTCGTCGCTTCGCCCGAGGGGCCGATGCTCTCGCTGCCCTACGGCGTGCTGGTGACGGAGCCGCCTCCCGCGCCGCGCGGGCATGACGGCGTGGCCTTCCTCCTCTCGAAGATGCCCGTCTCGCACGTGCCGGCGGCGTCCAGCCTCGTCGCGCTTCGCCGGGCCGGGCGCTCCGCGGCGCAGCGGCCCTGGTTCGGCTTCGGCGATCCGCGGCCCGTGCCCGCGAACTTCGCCGCCCGCACCTTCCCCGCGGCGCCGACCTGCGGCCAGGGCCTCGCCTCCCTCCCGCGCCTGCCGGCCTCCGAGATCGAGCTCGCCGCCGCCGCGCAGGTGATGGGCGCGACGCCCGCGGAGCGCCGCACCGGCCCCGCCTTCACCGCCCAGGCCGTGCGGGCCACCCGCCTGCGCGACTACCGCGTGCTGCACTTCGCCACCCACGGCGTGCTGCCAGGCGAGCTCTCCTGCCTGACGGAGCCCGCCATCATCGCCTCTCCCGCCCCGAACGGACCGGACGCGGCGCAGGCTCTCATCACCTCCGGCACGATCCTCGACCTCGATCTGGACGCCGACCTGATCGTGCTCTCGGCCTGCAACTCCGGCGGCGGCGCGGCGGCGGGGGAGAGCCTCTCCACCCTCGCGCGGTCCTTCTTCTTCTCCGGCGCGCGCGGGCTGCTGGTGACGCACTGGTACGTCAACGACGTCGCGGCGGCGCGCGTCGCCGCCTTCACGCTCCGCAACGTGCAGGGGGGCGACGCCCCGGCCGAGGCGTTGCGCAAGGCGCAGCTCGACCTCCTCCGCGTCCCCGGCGCGAATCACCCCGCGCTCTGGGCCCCCTTCGCGCTGATCGGCCCCGGGCCCACCCCCGGCGCCGCGCCCGCCCGCACGGCGGATGCGGCGCGCGCCGCGGCCGGCTGACGCGACCTGCGCCTGCACCTCGAACACCGCGCGGCGGGCCCCTGGGTCTCGCCCGCGGCGCCCGCCTTCCGCTCGGAGATCGAGAGCACCGGCCTGATGGTCGGCCTGCCCTGCCACGGCGGCATGCTGACCGCGGCCACCCTGCGCGGCCTGCTGGAGACCCAGGCCGCGCTCGCCGCGCTGAACCTGCCCTTCGCCTGCGCGACGCTCGCGAATGAGAGCCTCGTCACCCGCGCGCGGAACACCCTCGCGGCGCGCTTCCTCGCCTCCTCCGCCTCCCACCTCCTCTTCGTGGACGCGGATATCGGCTTCGGCGCCGATTCCGTCCTCCGCCTGCTCGGACACGGCCGCCCCTTGATCGGCGGGCTCTACCGCAGCAAGCGCGTGGACCGGACGGAATGGGTCGCGGCCTGGGCGACCGCCGAGGACGGCACCGTCCGCCGCGACACCGGCACCGGCGCGATCGAGGTGGCGATGCTCGGCGCCGGCTTCCTGCTGATCCACCGTGACGTCCTCACCCGCCTGGCCGAGGCCCTGCCCGAGACCCGCTACGTGACCGAGGAGGGCGAGCCCGCCCACGCCCTCTTCGACGCGGGGATCGAGCGGCGTCCCGACGGAACCCCCGGCCGCTACGTCAGCGAGGACTACTTCTTCTGCCACCGCTGGCGCGCCGCGGGCGGGGAGGTCTGGTGCGACCCGGGCCTGCTCCTGCAGCACCAGGGCCAGGTGGCGCTCGCCGCGGACCCGATGACGATCCTCTCCGCGCCCTGACCGCGCCGGTGGCCGCCGCGCGAGGCCCTCGCGCGACGAATGTGACCACGCGGCGCTTGCGCCGGCCGGGAAGGGGAGTGGTGCCCCACCTTCCCGGTCCGTAGAATGCACGGGCATGACAGGAGAGAGCTTGGTGTCCCAGCTCCTGCCCCCCGGCTTCGGCGAATGGGGAGGCGACGCGAAGTACGAGCTGCGCGGCACCCTCGGCGCCGGCGCGATGGGCGTCGTCATGGATGGCTTCGACCGCCGCATCAAGCGGCGCGTCGCCATCAAGGTCGTCAAGAAGCCCGCCGCCGACGACCAGGAGGCGATGGAGGCCATCTCCCGCTTCCAGCGGGAGGCGGAATCCGCCGGCGGCCTGACGCATCCCGGCATCGTCGGCATCTACGACTACGGTGAGAACGAAACGACCGCCTGGATCGTCATGGAGATGGTCACCGGCGGCACGCTCAAGAACCTGATGGACCGCGGCGACCGGATGCCGCTGCCCACCATCGTCCGCCTGATGACCCAGGTGCTGGAGGCGCTGCACTACGCCCACACCCGTCCCAGCCGCGTGGTGCACCGGGACATCAAGCCCGCGAACATCATGCTGACCGAGGACGGGCAGGCGAAGATCGCCGACTTCGGCATCGCGCGGATCGAGAACTCCGCGATGACCCAGGCCGGCACGCTGATGGGCACGCCGGCCTACATGGCGCCGGAGCAGTTCCGCGGCGAGCCGGTGGATCCCCGCGCCGACCTCTGGGCCTGCGGCGTGATCCTCTATCAGCTCCTGACGGGGGAGAAGCCCTTCTCCGGCGGGCTGTCGGCGCTGATGCACCGCGTGCTGACCACCGACCCGCCCCTGCCCTCCGAGATCTCAGGCATCGTGCCGCGGGCGATGGACGCGGTGGTCATGCGCGCCCTCGCCAAGCGCATGGACGAGCGCTGGCCCGACGCGAAGACCTTCGCAGAGGCCATCGCGCTCGCCGCAACCGCCCCGGCCGCATCGCCCGGCGCCGCGGAGGAGGACGTCACCCTCGTCACCGCCCCGGCCGGGCTGCGCCTGGACGGGGTCGCGGCGCCCACCGCCGTCCCGACCCCGATTCCCGCCCCGGCGGCGGCCCCGGCCTCCTCCGGCCGGCCCGGCTGGCTGATCCCGGCGGGCGGCGCGGGCGCCCTGGTGGCCGCGGGCGTGGCTGCCTTCCTGCTCTGGCCGGCCTCGACCCCGCCCGTCGTTCCGCCCACCCCGCAGCCGCCCATCGGGCCGGTCATCGGCACCGGCCCCGACGTGCCGCCCGTGACCCCTCCGACGCAGACTCCGGGCCTGAACCCGGTGCCCACGCCGCCGGGGCCCGATGCCCCGACGACCGGTCCCAACCTGAACCCGGTCAACCCGCCGCCCCGGATCGGGACAGGTCCCACCACCTCCGTCCCCGTACCGTCCGAGCCGCCCACCACAAGCGGCCCCGGCTCCCTGGCGGGGCTCTCGCCGGTGCCGACGCCGAACTTGCCGCCGACCCTCCCGACGACGCCCCCGTCGCCGGACGTGCCGGTCGCGATCACGCCCTTTCCGACCCAGCCCATCCCCACCCAGCCGACCGTCACCCCGCCGCGGCCGAACACGCCGGTCGTCGTCCCGCCGGTCCTGACCCCGAACCAACCGATCCCGACTCAGCCGACCCCCACGCAGCCCACTCCGACGCAGCCGACCACCTCCCAGCCCAACCCGGTTCCGCCGCAGACCACGCCGCCGACCCAGCCGGCGGTGGTGACGCCCCCGCCGAACCAGCCCCTCCCCACCCAGCCCGGCAGCCAGAACCCGACCACCCCGCCGACGCAGACCGCCAATCTCGGCATCGGCGAGGTCAAGCCGCCGGTGGAGCCGCCGCCCCGGAATCCGCCCGCCCAGCCCGCCTCGGTCGCCGTGCCGCGTCCGGACATGCGCGCCGTCGCCCAGGCCGCCATCGCCACGGCGCCCTGCGGCCTCCTCTCCGCGCGCGCGGAGGATTCCGGATTCGACATCCAGGGCGTCCTCCCCAGTGCCGAGGCCGGCCGCCTGCGCGCGAGCCTCGAGGCCCGGGCGCTGCCGCCCGGCGCGGCGCGGCTGAACCTCGGAGTCTTCGAGGGGCCGTTCTGCAACATGGTCGGCGCCCTTCGCCCCGCCCTCGCGCAACCGGGGGAGGCGCCGGAGGTGGCGGTCGCCGGAACCATGCCGCTGCGCAAGGACGAGCTCCTGCGCTTCGACGTCACCATGCCCACCTGGGCGAACAACCTGCATGTCGCCTACGCCTCCTCGGACGGGCAGGTGGGACGGATCGAGCCCGGCTCCGCCCGCCAGCCCGGCAGCCGCGTCCGGCTGGGCGAGCCGCGCGGGCGCTTCGAGGGCTGGCCGATCGACGTGCCCTTCGGCACCGACCTCCTGCTCGTCGTGGTGTCGGACGGCCCGTTCTTCCCGTCCGGCGCGCCCCAGGCGCAGAGCCAGGCCGAGTACGCGGAGAGCTTCGCCGCGGCGCTCCGCGCCGCCCGGCAGGCCGGCCGCCGCGTGGCGCTGCGACCGGTCGTGGTGCAGACGGTCGAGCGATAGGGACCTCGTTCAGGGAACCTCCGCGAGGTTCCGCACGACGAACGTGACGCGCGGCCGGGTTGTGCCTCCGCTGCGCCCACGCGCATGATCCGCGGCCGCGTGACGAAGGGGAGCGCATGGTTCTGGTCCTGTCCGTGCTGCGCTGCCCGGACGCCGCCGTGCCCGGCACGCGCCGGGTGCCCGGTGGCGACTTCACCCTCGGGCGGGCCGAGGGCTGCGACTGGGTCCTCGCCGACCCGGACCGCGTCCTCTCCAAGCGCCACTGCACGCTCGAGTTCCGCGGCGGCTTCTGGCAGGTCCGCGACCTCTCGACCAACGGCACCTTCGTCAACATGGGCAGCACGCCGGTCGGCCGCGACGCGGTCGCGGCACTGAACGACGGCGACCGACTCCGCCTCGGCGGCTACGAGATCGAGGTGCGGGTGGAGGCGGAGGACCCGGTCGCGGCCTGGCGCACGCCGGCGGGCCAGCCGGACGCCTTCACGGGCCCGCCGCCCGCGGGTTTCCCGGGCCAGTCCCACGACCCCTTCGCGAACCCGCTCGCGCCGCCCCCGCCGCCGCCGCCGCGCGGCGATTTCGACCCGCGCTTCAACGAGGAGATCGCCCAGGGCGGTCTGCCGGCGCTCGGCACGCCCGGCGCGCCCATCCCCGGCGGGCCGCAGCCCTTTCCGCCCTCGCCCTTCGGCCCGTCCCCCTTCGGGCCCTCGCCCTTCGCGGCCCAGCCGCCCGCGTCGCTGCCGATGGATTTCGACCCGCTCGGCACGCCCCCAGGCGCTCCCGGCGGGGGGCTCGGCGGTCACGGTCTTGGCGGCCCAGGTCTTGGCGGCGGATTCGCCAATCCGGTGGGCCTCGACCGCCCGGTGCCGGAGGGCCCGACGCGCGGGGACCATGCCCCCTCCACGAGCGACGCCTTCGTGCCGCCGCAGGTCCGGACGGAACCCGGCGGGGCAGGGGACTGGTCGCCGCCATCCCCGCCGGGGCCACCATCCGCCGGCTGGCAGGAGCCGAACTGGGACGACCTGCTGAAGGACCTCACCCCGCCGGGTGCGGCCCGGCCACCGGCCGCCCCGACGGCCCCGCCCGACCCCGCCGCCTTCGCCCCGGTGCCCACGGCCTCGCCCCTCACCTCGCCGACGGAGCCGTCGCCCTTCGCGGCCTCGCCCTTCGCCCCGCCCGAGACGCCGCCACCGGTCTCCGCGCCTCCCGCGGGGCCGCCGCCATTCCCGCCCGGTCCGGCCGCGGCGCCCTCAGGGCTTCCGGCCGATCCGCCGCCCTTCGCGTCGTCGCCCTTCGCCGCGCCGGTGGAGCCGCCCGCGCGCCCGGCCGCACCGCCGGCCGGCACGGATCCCTTCCCGCCGGTCTCCGCCGCGCCCGCCTCCCCGGCCGCGCGCGAGGCGCCGCCGCCGAGCGCCTGGCCCGCGCAGCCCCCCTTCGCGCCGCCGCCCGAGCCGCCCCGCCCCCCCGCCGCGCCACCCAACCCCTTCACCGAGGCGTCCGACATTCCCCCGGTCCGCGCGGCCGCGCCCCCGCCGCCCGCGCCCCCGGCCGGCCCGCCGCTGGACGCCGGCGCCGGGCTGGAGGCGCTGCTGCGCGGCGCCGGCCTGCCGCCGCTGCCGCCGGGCACCGACCCCACCGCCGCGCTACACGCCGCCGGCGCCGTGCTGCGGGCCTCCGTGGGCGGCATCCGCTCCCTGCTGATCGCCCGCTCCGACGTGAAGCGCGCCTTCCGGATCGAGCAGACGATGCTCGCCCGCCGCGACAACAACCCGGTGAAGTTCGCCGCGACGGACGAAGCCTCGCTGCACGCCCTTCTCTCCTCCGCCGGCAGCCGCGGCCCCGCGGCGCTCGACGAGACGGTCTCGGACCTCACGCTGCACCAGGTCGCGACGCTCGCGGCCACCCAGGCCGCCGCGCGCGCGCTGCTCGACCGCGTCTCGCCCGCCGAGGTGGAGGCGAGCAACACGAATGCCGGCGGCATCCTGCCCGGCGCCCGGGAGAAGCGCCTCTGGGAGGCCTACAAGGCGCTCCACGCGAAGCTCATCGAGCAGTTCGAGGATGATTTCGACAGCGCCTTCGGCCGTGCCTTCGCGCGCGCCTACGAGCAGGCGGCACGGGAGGCCGGGCGGAAGGCGGAATAGCGCGGCCGCGCCGGACCGCCCGGCGCGGCGACACGGAAACACGAAGGGCCCGTGCCGGGGATCGCCGGGCCAGGGGGATGTGGGAGCGAGATGCACTGGCAGGACAGGGTCGTCTGGCAGGAGGGGATGTTCCTCCAGGCGCAGCACTTCCAGCAGGCCGACCGCTACGCCGAGCACCGGCTGGAGAGCCGCGTCGCCGCGCTGCGGCCGCATCCCTGGGGCGTGACGGAGCTGGCGCTGGACCGTGACCTGCTAGCGGCCGGCAAGTTCGCCCTCGCCGGCGCGGCCGGCGTCTTCCCGGATGGCACCCCCTTCGCCATTCCCCACACCGCTGACCAGCCCGCGCCGCTCGACCTGCCGGAAGGCACGCGCAACCAGGTCGTCTACCTCGCCATGCCCGTGCGCCAGCCCGGCAGCGCCGAGATCGCCGCGGTGGAGGGGCCTGACGCCGCCGGCGCCCGCTATCTGCTCCGCGCCTTCGAGGCCTTCGACACGCATTCCGGCGCCTCGCTCGCCGCCGAGCTGGCCGTCGCGCGTCCCCGGCTGCGCTTCATGCTCGAATCCGAGGAGCGCGACGGCTTCACCTGCATCGGCCTCGCCCGCGTGGTGGAGGTGCAGGCCGATCGCCGCGTGCAGGTGGAGCCGGGCTACATCCCGCCCTGCCTCCGCGTCTCCGCGGCGCCGTCCCTCGGCAACCTCGTCCCCGAATTCCTCGGCCTCAGCCACCAGCGCGCGGAGGCCCTGGCCGGTCGCCTCTCCCAGCCCGGCGCGCGCGGCGTCGCGGAGATCACGGACTTCCTGACGCTCCAGGTGCTCAACCGCTGGACGCCGCTACTCGCCCACTGGGCCGAGACCGGCAATGTCCATCCGGAGACGCTCTACGCCACCTTCGCGCAGATGGCGGGGGAGATGGCCACCTTCTTCGCCCCGGACAAGCGCGCGGCCAACTACCCGGCCTACCGGCACGACGACCTGCAGCGCTCCTTCGCCCCCGTCGTCGCCGACCTCCGGCGCTTCTACGCCTCGGTCATCGAGTACAACGCGGTCGAGATCCCGCTGCAGGACCGCGGCCACGGCGTGCGCGTCGGACCGATCACGGACCGCGGCATCCTGCGCTACGGACAGTTCGTGCTCACCGTCATGGCCGACCTGCCGGGCGAGCAGATCCGCCGCTTCTTCCCGCAGCAGGTCAAGATCGGCGCGGTCGAGCGCATCCGCGAGCTCGTCATGGTCGCGCTGCCCGGCATCGACATTCGCCCGCTTCCCGTCGCGCCCCGGCAGATCCCCTTCCATGCCGGCGCGACCTACTTCGAGCTCGATCGCGGCTCGCAGCACTGGCAGCAGATGCAGACCTCGGGCGGCTTCGCGATCCACGTGCAGGAAGGCTTCCCGAACCTCAAGCTCTCGCTGTGGGCGATCCGCGGATGAGCGATGCGCCCTGGCCTCTCACCGCCGGGCTCGTGGACCCGGACATCCGCGAGATCACGCTTCACGAGCGGCGTCCCGGCGTGCACGTCGCGCGCGTCATCGGGGGTGACCTGCTGCGCTTTCCGCAATGCGTGCTCGCCGTCATGGCGGACCGGCCGGAAGAGTTGCTCCGCCGTCTCTTCCCGCAGCAGGCGACGCTGGGCGCGGTCGAGCGCATCCGCGAGCTGGTGACGGCCGCGCTGCCAGGGATCGGGATCCGCCCGATGCGCGGTGCGCCGCGCTGCATCCCCTTCCACGCCGGCGCAGCCTACTTCGAGTTGGACTGCGCGAGTCCGGAATGGATGCTGATGCGGGATGCGTGCGGCTTCGCGGTCCACGTCTCCCAGGACTTCCCGAACCTCAAGCTGACGCTGTGGGCGATCCGCGGATGAGCGACAATCCCTTCGACGAGCCGGACGACACCGACCGGACGATCATGCGCGGCCCGGCCCCGCGCCCGCCCGCCCCGGCACCGATGCCGCAGCCGGGCATGGCCCCGCCAGGCGTGGCGCCCTCCGCATCGGCGCCCGCCGTCTCCGCCCCGGCCCTCGCGGCCGGCGCGGAGAGCGTGCCGCATGTCGGCATCGGTCCCATCGCCGCCGCCGCCGCGCCGCTGCTGGAGATGGGCGCGCGCATCGCCAATGGCGGCATGACCGCCACCCCGAACCCCGACGAGCTGCACCAGCGCACCCTCGCCGCGCTCCGCGCCTTCGAGAAGGATTCCCAGGCCGCCGGCGCGTCCCCGGAGGAGATGCGCGAGGCGCACTACATCCTCTGCGCCATGCTGGACGACGTGGTGCTCTCCACCCCCTGGGGCGCGCGCTCCGGCTGGGCGGTGCGCTCGCTTGGTTCGACGTTCCACCAGGATGTCCGCTCCGGCGAGCACGTCTTCGACCGTCTCACCGCCATGCAGCGGGAGCCGGGCAAGTGGCGCGGCGTGCTGGAGGTGGGCTACATGGCCCTCGCCCTCGGGCTGCAGGGCAAGTATCGCCTCGCGCCGCAGGGCCCGGCGGAGCTCGAGCGCTTCCGCACCTCGCTCTACCAGCTCCTCACCGGCCTGCGCGGCACCACGGAGAAGGAGCTGTCGCCGCATTGGCGCGGCGTGGACGCGCCGCATCGCCGCCCCGGCACCGGGGTCCCTGCCTGGGTCGCGATCCCCGTCGCCCTCGCGCTCATCGGCGGCGCCTGGTACTGGGCGGCCGGCAGCAACGGCTCCCGCGCCGACGACCTCATCGGCCGCATCGGCGCCCTGCCGCCCTCCACGCAGCCCGAGATCGCGCGCGCCGCCATCGTGCGCCCGCCCGAGCCGCCTCCGGCACCGCCGCCGGACGTGCCGCCGCCGCTCGACGCCGCCCGCACGCTCCGCCGCTTCCTCGCGCCCGAGATCCAGCAGCGCCTCGTCTATGTGGAGGACGACTACCAGCACATCCTCGTCCGCATCGCGGGCTCCGGCATGTTCCCCTCCGGCTCCGCGGCGCTGAACCCCGCCTTCGCCGACATCATGCGCCGCATCGGGGAGGCGCTGAAGGAGGAGCCGGGCGCGGTCACCGTGCTCGGCCATTCCGACAACCAGCCGATCCGCACGGCGCGCTTCCCCTCGAACATGGCGCTCTCCGCCGCGCGGGCGGAGGCGGCCATGGACGTGATCCGCCGCGCCAACGGCGACGCCGCCCGCTTCCGCTCCGAGGGCCGCGCCGACCAGGAACCGATCGCGAGCAACGCGACGGCGGAGGGGCGCGACGCGAACCGCCGCATCGAAGTCCTGCTGCGCCGGGGAGAGGCCCGATGAAGAGCGTCTTCCTCTCCGTCACGGGGATCGTGTCGCTGCTCGCGGTGCTGATCCTCGGCGGCCTCATCTGGTTCTTCGCGCCCGCGATTCCCGGCCTGGGCGACCTCCTCGAGAGCGACATCATCCGCGGCGTCGCCGCGGCCATTCCCTTCCTTCTCTGGCTCATCATCAGCCTGCTCATCGGCCGGTCGCGCTCGAAGCGCGACACGACGATCGTGGAGGAGGTGGCGAAGCCCGACCCGAAGGCCGCGCAGGACACCGCGCTCTTCGAGGAGGAGGCGAAGCAGCGGGAGAAGCTGACCGCCGCGCTGAACGCGCTGAAGCGCACCGCCGGCGGCAAGGGCGGCGCCCTGTACCAGCTTCCCTGGTACGTCATCATCGGCCCCCCCGGCACCGGCAAGACGACGGCGCTGCGCAACTCCGGCATCGAGTTCCCGCTTGCCGAGGGCCGCGTCGAGGGCGTCGGCGGCACCCGCGCCTGCGACTGGTGGCTGTCGGAGCGCGCCGTCCTCATCGACACCGCCGGCCGCTTCACCACGCAGGACTCCGAATCCGCCTCGGACAAGGCGGGGTGGGAGAGCTTCCTCGACCTGCTGCGCCGGACCCGTCCGAAGCTGCCGCTCAACGGCGTGCTCGTCGCCGTCGGCACCGACCTGCTGGCCCGGCTGGACGAGGCAGGGCGCGAGACCTACGCCCAGGCCATCCGCCGCCGCGTGCGGGAGCTGGAGAGCAAGCTCGGTCTCCGCCTGCCGGTCTACCTGCTGATCACCAAGGCCGACCTCATGGCCGGCTTCGTCGAGTTCTTCGACGACCTCGACCGCGGCGCGCGGGAGCAGGTCTGGGGCTTCACCTTCGACCCGAAGGAAGGGCAGAGGCCGGAGGGCGCCATCCCCGCCTTCACCCGCGAGTTCGCGCTTCTGCAGGAGCGCCTGAACAGCCGGGTCATCGAGCGCCTGCAGACCGAGCGCGGTCCGTCGCAGCGCGCGCTCATCGCCGGCCTTCCCGGCCAGCTCGCCGCGCTCGAAGGACCGCTGGCCGGCTTCGTGCGCTCCACCTTCGGCGGCTCGCGGCTCGACCCCGCGCCCTTCCTGCGCGGCGTGTACCTGACCTCCGGCACGCAGGAGGGCACGCCGCTCGACCGCCTGGCCGGCGCCATGTCGCGCTCCTTCGGCTTCGACCCGCGCCGCCCCGCGGCGGTGATGGGGCAGAAGGGTCGCTCGTACTTCCTCGGCCGCCTGCTCAAGGACGTGGTGTTCAACGAAGCGCGGCTGGCCGCGCGGGAGGGCGGTGCGGTGCGCCGCGGCGTGCTCATGCAGGCCGTCGCGTGGTCCGTCGCGCTGCTCCTCGCGATCGGCGGCGGCGCCTATGCGTGGCACGCCACCCAGCTGGAGAACGCGCGCGCGGACCGCGTCGCCGCCGCCGTGCTGCAGGCCGAGAACACCGCGGGTCCCGCCGGCCCGCACGACCGCATCGCCGATTCCGACCTGACCCGTGCCCTCGCCTACCTGGAGGCGAACCGCGCCCTGCCTCCGGCGGCGGAGGGTGACGGACCCGGCTTCGGCCTCAGCCGGGAGGAGGATCTGCGTGGTGCCACCCGCGCCGCCTATCGTCGCTCCCTCGGCCGCGTGCTGCTGCCCCGCCTGATCGCGCGGGTGGAGGAGCAGATCCGCGGCGCGCTGCAACGCCCGGACCTGCTCTACGAGGCGACGCGCGTCTACCTCATGCTCGGCCGCCAGGGCCCGCTGGACCGTGCCCTCATCCGGGAATGGTTTGCGATCGACTGGAACCAGGCCTTCCCCGGCGCCGTGAACCAGCCGCAGCGGGAGGCGCTGACCGCCCACCTCAACGCCCTGCTGGCGGAGGACTTCCCGACCTACCCGGTGGACGGCGCCCTGGTGGACGAGGCGCGCCGCGTCTTCTCCCGCATCCCCATGGCGAACCGCGTCTATGCCCGCTTGCGGCCCCTGGGCGTGGACCTGCCGCAGTGGCGCCCGGCCGACGTGCTCGGCGCCGCGGGCGCGCGGCAATTCGCCCGCGCCTCCGGCCGCCCGCTGACCGAGGGCGTGCCCGGCCTCTACACCGTGGAGGGCCTCTACCGCGTCGTCCTGCCCCGTCTGCCCCAGGCGGTGCTGGAAGCGGCGTCCGAGGCCTGGGTCCTTGGCCCGGTCGTGGCCACCCAGGCCGGCAACCCCCGGACGCTGGAGGCCGACGTCCTCGCCCTCTACGCCGCGGAATACGCCCAGGCCTGGCAGGCGCTGCTGAACGACCTCGTCCTGCCGGCCCCGGCCGGGCTGCGGGACGCGGCGGAGAAGCTGAACCTCCTCGGCGCGCCGAACTCGCCGCTGAAGGACCTGCTGCGCGGCATCGCGCGGCAGCTCTCCCCCGGCACGCCGCCCGATCCGCCGGCCGGCGCCACCGGCGCGGCCGCCGCGGCGGCCGGTGCCGCAGCGAACGCCGCGACGGGTGGCGCCGCGGGCCGGGCGGCGGCCGTGCTCGGCGCCGCGACCAGCAGCGGCGCGGAGCCGGTGGCCCGCGTGATCGAGAACCAGTTCAAGGACATCCGCGAGGCGGCCGGCCAGCCGCTCGACGGCATCATCGCCATCCTGAACGAGCTTTACGTCCAGGTGGCGCGCCTGGCCTCCGCGCCGCAGGGCACGGTGACGGCGCCCACCCCCGGCCTCACGCCCAGCCAGAAGCTGCTGGCCGAGGCCGTGCGCCAGCCGCAGCCGTTGCGCGGCTGGCTGGAATCCCTCGGCCGCGCCTCCCAGCGCGCCGAGGCCGGCACTGCCCAGCAGAACGTCGCGGCCGGCGCCGCTGCCCTGCTCGGGGGCGGTGGTGGCGGCGGAGGTGGCGGCGGTGGCGGTGGCGGTGGAGGCGGTGGTGGTGGGGGCGGTGGCGCCGCCGCCGGGGCAGCGCGCGGCGGCCCCTGCCGCCTCGTCGAGACGAGTTTTCCCTTCCGCCGTTCTCTGGCCGCACCCGACATGCCGCTGGACGACTTCGTCCGCCTCTTCGCGCCGGGTGGGGCGATGGACCAGCTCTTCACCCAGTATGTCCGCCCGCACGTGGACACGACCCAGCGCCCCTGGCGCCCCGTGTCGGTGGACGGCCTGAACCCGGCCGTCTCCCAGGCGGACATCCTGCAGTTCCAGCGGGCCCAGGCGATCCGCGACGCCTTCTTCCCCTCCGGCGTGCCCGGCGTCGGGCTCGGCCTGCGCTGGCGCCTGACCTTCGTCAGCCTGCCCGCCGGCACCACCGCCGGCACGGTGGACAACGAGGGCACGCCCGCTACCCTGCCGCCCAATCCGCCCCGCCCGATCGAGATGAGCTGGCCCTCCACCCGGGGTCCCGTCGGCCTCACCCTCGACCCGGCCGCGGACCGCCCCTGGCAGTTCGAGGGACCCTGGGCGTCGCTGCGTTTCGCGATGCTCGGGCGCCTGCAGGCCACGAACCAGCCGGACCGCTTCCGGCTGATCGTGCCGCAGGCCGGCCCGGGGACGGAGTTCCTGCTGCAGACCACCAGCAGTAACAACCCGTTCAACCTGCGGGACCTGGCCGAGTTCCGCTGCCCCGTCCTGCCCACGCCAGGCCGGTGAGGAGGGGGTGATGAGCGGCGCCCTGGACGCCTCGGTCGCCGGGGTCTTCGGCAAGCTGCCGGCCCATGGCGACTTCGTGCGGCGCGGCCTGCCCGCCCGCTTCGTGGAGCCCTGGGACGCCTGGCTCTCCGCCGGCCTCGTCGCCGCGGCGGAGGCCTTGGGCGAGGACGCCTGGCGCGATGCCTGGGATACGGCGCTCCCCTTCCGCTTCCGCCTTGCCCCCGGCGCCTGTGGTCGGGAGGCGGCGATCGGCGTCGCCTTCCCCAGCACCGACATGGTCGGCCGCCGCTTCCCCCTGACCCTCGCGGCGCTGCTCCCCAACGCCGGCGACCCGCCCCCGGACTGGTTCGCGGTGGCCGAGGAGGCGGGCGCCCGCGCGGTCGCCGGCGCGCTCGACGCCGACGCCCTGGCCGCCCTCCTGCCCCTGCCGTCGGACCCCGGCGATCCCGACGCCACGCTGGACGGCGCCTGCCGCTTCTGGCGCACCGAGGATCGCACGCTCCTCGTCTCCGCCGGCCTCCCGCCGCCCTGGCGCTTCCCGCTCCTCCTCGGGCTCGAACCCGGATGATCCGCACCCCCGTCCCGTCCGCCTACTGCACCGCCTGCACGCATCGCGGCACCGTGCGGTCCCGGAACGAGGATTCCGTCCTCGCTCGCCCCCGCCTCGGCCTCTGGGCGGTGGCGGACGGCGCCGGCGGCCATGGCGGCGGCGAGGTGGCCAGCGCCGCCGTGACGGAGGCGCTGGAATCCATCCCCGCCGGACTCTCCGCCGCCGAGATCCTCGCTCAGCTCCGCCTTCGCCTCTCGAGCGTGCATGCCAGCCTTCAGGCCCGCAGCGCCGCGGAGCGCCGCCCGCGGCCGATGGCGACCACGGTCGTCATGATGATCATGCGCGGCGGCCATTTCGCCGCCCTCTGGGCCGGCGACAGCCGCGCCTACCTCCTGCGCCACGGCGAGATGGTGCGCATCACCCGCGACCACTCCCTC
This sequence comes from Muricoccus radiodurans, assembly GCF_050154705.1. Classification (GTDB taxonomy): domain Bacteria; phylum Pseudomonadota; class Alphaproteobacteria; order Acetobacterales; family Acetobacteraceae; genus Roseomonas; species Roseomonas radiodurans. The sequence continues at coordinate 5,802,277 of NZ_CP189561.1, forward strand.
GTGCAGGAGCTGGTGGAATCGGGCGCGCTTACCGAGGAGGAGGCTGAGCGCCACCCCCAGGCGAACGTCATCACCCGCGCCATCGGCGCGGAGGGCGAGTTGGAGCTGGACAAGGTGACCGGTCGCTACGCCGACGGCGACACCTTCCTGCTGTGCAGCGACGGACTGTTCAAGGCGATTGAGGAACCCGGCATCGCCGCCCGCCTGCGCGCCGGTGCGACCGCGGAGTCCCTGATTGCCGACGCGGTCTCCCACGGGGCTCGGGACAACGTCACCGCCGTGGTGATCCGGATCGGCGATTCGACGAACGCGAGCGACGACACGCTGTCCTGAGGCGGCACACGCGTGACTTCGGAGGAGAGAAGGATTTCTCTCCCCCGGACCCCAACTCATCCTTTCTCATCGGGCTGCCGCGGAAGGCTGAGAGGGGCGGGATCCCCGTCAGCTTTTCGCCGCGACTTGGTGAGACGGGAAGCGGGCCGGACGCACGGCGCGACGGGACCGGGGATCAGCCCGTGTAGAGCGTCAGCCCCGCCTTGCCAGGGAAGGCGTTCTCCACCCGCAGCAGCACCTTCAGCGCCCGGATGCTCCAGCCCTTCTTGTCCGCGGCGTTGCCGCCGCAGCTCTTCCAGATGAACGCCATCGCCTGGTCGCCGCGCGTCATCTTCGCCGTGACTCCCGCGCCCTCCAGCGTCCCGGGCCCGATGCAGCCCTCGAAATGCGACGGCCGGCTGCCGGCATGGACCAGCACGTTATTGTAACGCTTGGACGGTCCCGTCCCGTTGTAGGGGTTGATCACCCGCCCCAGCTTGCCGTGCCAGTACATGACGGCCGTGGTGTAGTCGCCGGGTGCGAGGTGCGGGAAATCGTTCTCCGGCCGGTCCGCCATCATGCTGAACCGCTCGAAGGTGCGGAAGGTCGTACCCCCGACCGTCATCGTGCCGAGCACGGCGTAGCAGGTCGCGCCCTTGCTGATATTCGTCACATAGGACGTGTCGCGCTGGTAGCTGACAACATGCGTGGCCATCGTCGTTCCCCTGAGCCGCCCGCACTCGATCCCGGCGCACGGGCACGGGGTCCGGCCGCGCACCTCGGCGCGCCGAACCGTCCACTTCGCCATTTCCCTTGATGGATGGGCCGCACGGCCCGAGCCCGTCAGCCCCCGATGAGCACCGTCGGCAGCCCAACGATGACCGTGCCGCCATGGACCGTCATGTCGCCGATCCGGATGGCCATGAGACTGTTCACCAGCACCGTCACGGACCCCTTCACCAGCACGTCCGGCGGGCCAACGCAGATGCACTGATCGGTGATCCGCGCCTGCGGGATCTTGCCCGTCAGCACGGTGGGCGAGCCCATGATGATCGGCCCGCCGACATGCGGGATGGGCGGCACCCCGGGGGTGACCATCGGGCAGACATGCATGTCACCGATGCGCGAAGCCGGCATTCCCACGGCGTCAGCTCTCCTCGGGCGGCATGCGGCCGGCGCCGCCGCCGGCGATCTCGCGCGCGGCCGTCAGGAAGCGCGGGAAGCGCAGCGGCGCGCGCGCGGGCGTGACGCGCACCGCGGCCAGCATCACGCCGCCCGCGATCGCCACACCCGTCAGGTGCGGCGCGGGCGGCACGTCCGGCGAACCCTCCGGCGCCATGCTGCCGCCGGACCAGAAGGCGGCCACCGCGGCCCAGGCCTCCGGCGAGCGGAAGCCGGTGCGCTGCGCGGCGGCCATGGCGGCACGGCGCGTCGCCTCGTCCTGCCGGCGCACCCAGTTCTCGGCGGCGGCCAGCGCCTCCGCGTCCGGGGCGGGCAGGGCGGGATCCGGCACGGCGCGGGCGCACATGCAGCACCACCACACCGCCTCGCGCTTCGGCAGGGCGTGGGCGACCAGCCGCACCGCCTCCGGCATCGCGTTGGCGGACACCAGCCGCTCCACGCCGGCGGCCGCATCGGCCACGCCGTCCAGCAGCGCGGCGTGCTCCGCCTCCAGCTCGAGCCGGGGGAGGAGAGGGGGGAGGGCGCCCGCGAGCTTGTTCGCCGCAGGCCTCGATACCTGGTCGGTCATCAGTTGATCATCACCAGGCCGCCCTTGATGGTCATTATGGCGTCCGCGCTTTGCTGCACCATGACACCCTTCACATCCACCATGACCGCCCCCTTGATGGTGACGCCGATCTGGCTGATCTCGATCGAGGAGCCGCCGACCTTCAGGGTGATGGACTGCATCGCCTCGATGTCGATCTTCCCGAGGTTCGCCTTCTCCGTGATGTTGCCCATCTTCACGGTGTTGGTCTGGTTCCCCATCGAGACCTCGTTGGTCTGGTTCCCCATCTTCACCGTGTTCGTCTGGTTCCCCATCTCAACGGTGTTTTCCTGGTTCCCCTTCTTCACCGTCGTGGTCATGTTCCCGGTCTCGACCGTCAGGGTCTCGTTGCCCTTCTTGATCGTGGCCGTGCGATTGTTGCCGATCGTCTCCGTGTGGTTGTTGTTCACCTCCACGGTGCGATTGTTCTTCACCAGCAGGTGCAGGTCCTTCTCGGCCTGCATATCCACCAGTTCCTTGCCCTTCTCGTCGTCGAACATGATCTGGTTGAAGTTGCTCGCCGCGCCGTTCTTGGTCGAGCGCGTCTTGTAGCCGGTCTGCGTCTTTTTCGCCGGCAAGGGGAAGGGCGGCTTGAACGTGTCGCCGTACACCGCGCCCATGACCAGCGGCCGGTCGGGATCGGAATCCACGAAGGCGACGATCACTTGGTCGCCGATGCGCGGCAGGTACCAGTTGCCGCCCCAGGCCCCGCTCGAGGCCTGCATCACCCGCACCCAGCAGGAGGAGTTCTCGTTCCCTGGCGAAGGAGGGGTGCCACCGCCGAGGATCTCCGCACCGCCTTCCGCAAAGCGGCCGCCGCGGAACCAGGGGAACAGCACCTTGATGCGCCCGTACTCATCGCAATGGATCTCCTCGCCCTTCGGCCCGGTGACCAGGGCGTGGTGCACGCCCCCCATCACGGGCCGCGGCCGCGGGAAGAGCGGCCGCCAGGGCCGCTCCGCCGGGATCACCACGAAGGAGTTCGAGTAGCCGGCGGTGCCGCCGCCATCGAGATGCGTATCGTCGAAGCCCTGATGGGTGATCTCGGTCACGAGCCAGTTCGAGACGGTGCCGTCGATCCCGGACTTCACCTTCACCCGGCTGCCGGCGTACAGGGACGGATCAGTGCCCGCGGCGCCCACACGGTCGGCGCCCGCTTCCGGCCCCTCCATCATGAGCTTCGCCGGATCGGCGCCGGGGCGCACGGTCTGGCCGCCGGGCCAGCGGAACACCTCGGCATGCGCCTTGTGCGCAGTGTGCAGGATCGTGTCGGCGCTGGACTGCTTCAGGTTGGTGAACTTGCCCAGCTGGTCATGGTCCCAGGCCTTCGCGCTGCCAGGCGGCAGGGTCGAGCGCGGCTCCCAGCGCGTCAGTGCGGTGACGCCGGCGCCGACCATGTCGCGGCGGACGGTCTGCGTGCTCGGCAGCAGCGGGAAGCTCGCGTTGATGCTGACGACATGCGCCTTGTGGTCGTTCTGCTCGTGTTGGAAGAACAGGGCCCAGCCGTGCTCCTCCATCAGCCGCAGGATGAAATCCAGGTCGCTCTCGTTGAACTGGGTGCAGTATTCCCGCGGCGGCGCCTCGGTACCGTTGCCGAAGGCGATCGTGCCGGCGCCGTCCTCGGTCACCAGCTTCGTGATGATGTCCTGCGGCTTCTCCTTCTGGAAGATGCGGCAGTTCACGCGCCGGGAGAGGAACCAGAGCCTCGGCACCGCTTCCAGCCGGTAGGTCGCGTGGCCGCGCCCGTCCTCGCCGATGCGGACGAAGGTATTGACGATGCCATGATAATGGCGGGTTCCGCGCAGCGTGCTCTCGACCGTGCAGGTGATGGGCTTGCCGATCAGGGCCTCGGGATCGAGGTTGGTCGTGTCGGACAGCACCTCCGCCTCGATCCGGTACAGGCCACCGATGGCCTCGCGAACCGTGATCCGGCGCAGCACCAGGACGTCGGGCCCCAGCGGCGACGTGATCCGCAGCATACGGCTGGTCTGCGAAATGACGTTCGAATCGCTCAAGCCCGTGATTCCCTTTCCGCGCGATCCGGCCCCGCCGCGAGGGGCGGGGCCGGGGCGTTACCCGATCAGCCCGACTTCGCGGCGCTGATCGTGTAGATGACGTGGCCCTTGCTGACCGCGTTGAACTTCGAGTCGATCGCGACGTACTCGCTGTCGAACTTGTCGAAGTTGATGCTGAAGGACACGGACGGACGGTCGCCGCCGGTGGTGATGGAGTAGCCGGAGATCATGGCGTCCTCCAGCTTGTACTTCTGGTAGGGGATGTGCTTCCCGCTGTCGTCGGTCTGCGTCATCTCGACGAAGGCGGTGATGCCCTTGCCGCCGATCGCCTCCTTCAGGAGCAGCGGGTCGGCGATGTCCATCGTCTTCGTCAGCATGATCTCGCTGACAGACGGGGCGGTCGCCTCGCGCTTGGAGCCGCCGCCGACGCCGGCAGAGATGCCGCGGCCGACGCCCCACTGGAAGGAGTGGCACTCGATCCAGTCCTTGTGGCTGACGGAGGTGACCTCACCCTTGAGGTCGCCGTACTTGAGGAAGATAGCCATGATCCAACGTTCCTTACGCCGCGGTTGAGAGGGGGGCCAACGAACCGCTGCGGCGGCGGTTCGTGGCGAGGGGTTGCGCGCGGGCCGTCAGGCCAGCGCGTAGGTGAAGGCGCCTTCGGGAGCGAGGCCCACCTTGATGGTCCCGATCTGCTCCCCGTTCGCCAGGCGCTCCAGCACGTGGGAGGAGAGTTCGGGGAGCATCGTCCGGTTGAGGATGTTCTCGATGTTGCGCGCGCCCGTCTCGCTTTCCTGGCAGCGGGACACGATCGCGTCGAGTACCTCGGGTGACACCTCGAAGCCGGCGCCGTAGCTCTCGCGCACGCGCCGGGCGATGCGCTTCATGTTCAGCCCGACGATCAGGCGCAGCGTGTCGTCGGCCAGCGGGTAGTAGATCACCACGTTGCAGCGGCCGAGGAAGGCGGGCTTGAACACCTTCAGCAGGTCGGGGCGCAGCGCCTCCGCCAGCTCCTGCGGCCCGGGCGCCGTCTCGGGGTCGGCGCAGAGCTTCGCGATGGTGTCCGTGCCGGCGTTGGACGTCATGATGATGACGGAGTTGCGGAAGTCGATGTCCCGCCCCTCGCCGTCCTTCATGTTGCCCTTGTCGAAGACGTTGTAGAACACGTCCTGCACGCCGGGATGCGCCTTCTCCATCTCGTCCAGCAGGACCACGGAGTAGGGGCGGCGGCGCACGGCTTCCGTCAGGACGCCGCCCTCGCCGTAGCCGACATACCCAGGAGGAGAGCCCATCAGGAGGGAGACCTTATGCTCCTCCTTGAACTCGCTCATGTTGATCGTCGTCAGGTTCTGCTCGCCGCCGTAGAGCAGCTCCGCCACCGCCAGCGCCGTCTCCGTCTTGCCGACGCCCGACGTGCCGGCGAAGAGGAAGACGCCGATCGGCTTGCGCGGGTCCGCGAGCCCGGCGCGGGAGACGCGGATCGCCTGCGCGATCGCCTCCAGCGCGTGGGACTGACCGACCACCCGCTCCTCAAGCTTGTCCTTGAGGTTCATGACGGTCGAGATCTCGTCCGAGACCATCCGGCCCACGGGAATGCCGGTCCAGGTCTCCACCACCTCCGCGACGGCCACGCCGTCCACCACCGGGTGAACCAGCGGGTTCTCGCCCTGCAGCGCCTTCAGCTCGGAGGAGGTCGCGGCCAGCTCGTCCCGTCGCGCGGCGGCGTCCTCGCTCGCCTCGGCACTCTCCAGCGCCTTGCGGATCTCGAGGACCTTGGTGACGAGGTCCTTCTCCGAGGTCCAGCGGCCCTCCAGCGCGGCCAGCTCGTCCGCGACGGACTTCGCCTCCTCCTCCAGCGCGGTGCGGCGGGCGGTGTGGTCCGTGCCCGTCGCCTCCTCGCGGCGAATGGCCTTCAGCTCCGTCTCGATCAGCGCCGCGCGGCGCTGCTTGTCCTCGATCGCCGCCGGGATCGCCGCCTGGCTCATCCCCACCCGGGCGCAGGCCGTGTCCAGCAGCGACACGCCCTTGTCCGGAAGCTGCCGCGCCGGGATGTAGCGGGCGGAGAGCTTCACCGCCTCCTCCACCGCGCTGTCCAGGATGCGGACGCCGTGATGCTTCTCCAGCACGGGGACCAGGCCGCGCAGCATCGCCTGCGCCAGCGGCACCGACGGCTCCTCGACCTTCACGACCTGGAAGCGCCGGGTGAGAGCGGCGTCCTTCTCGAAGTACTTCTTGTACTCGGCCCAGGTGGTGGCCGCGATGCAGCGCAGCTCGCCGCGCGCCAGCGCCGGCTTCAGCAGGTTCGCCGCGTCGTTCTGGCCGGCCGAGCCGCCGGCGCCGATCAGCTGGTGCGCCTCGTCGATGAAGAGGAGCACCGGCGTCGGGGACGACTTGACGCCGTCGATCACGCCCCGCAGCCGGTTCTCGAACTCGCCCTTGACGCCGGCGCCCGCCTGCAGGAGCCCGAGGTCGAGCGACAGCAGCCGCACGTTCTTCAGCGCCTCCGGCACGTCGCCGGCCGCGATCCGCAGCGCCAGGCCCTCGACCACCGCGGTCTTGCCGACGCCCGCCTCGCCCGTGAGGATCGGGTTGTTCTGCCGGCGGCGGGTCAGGATGTCGATCATCTGCCGGATCTCGTCGTCCCGGCCGAGGATCGGGTCGATCTTCCCGCTCTTCGCCTGCGCCGTCAGATCCGCGCAGAACTGGTTCAGCGGCCCGTCGCCAGAGCCCGGCGCGCCGGGCGCACCGCCCGCGGACGGGGCGCCACCGCCGGGGGCCGCCGCCTCGGCGCCGGCCTGCGCCTGCTCCTCGCTGTCCTTCGCGACCAGCACCAGGTCCTTCCGGACCACCGCCTCGGGGATCGCGGCCAGGCTCGGCGCGCTCTCCCGCAGGGTCCGCTGCAGGTTCTCGTCGGCGATCAGCGCCGCCAGCATGTGCCCGGACCGGATGCGGCCCGACGAGCCCTCGAGGGAGGCGATCAGCCACGCCTCACGCAGCCAGGTGACCAGGTCGGGGGAGAGGGAAGGGGCCCGGGAGTTGCCGGTCTTGAACTTGTCCAGCGCGCGGTTCAGCTCGGCGATCACGCGCGCCGGGTCCACGTTCTGGTACTTCAGCACGTGGGACACGTCGCTGCCCGCCGTCTCCACCAGCTTCAGGAGGACGTGCTCGATCTCGACGTTGTAGTGGGTCCGCGACAGGGTCAGCCCGGCCGAGGCCTCCAGCTGGCGACGGACGACGCCCGTCAGGCGTGACACCAGAGCCTTGAGATCGATCGCTACCACCTGCGCTGCACTCCCGCCCTCTCGCGACCTGCCTCGCCACGTCGTGGCGAATGAGGAAGCGCGTCCTGAATTCGTTGCGGAGCCTATGATCGCGGCCGCTTCCCTGTCCAGCTTCCGGCCCCCCTCGGAAGGCGACAGCGGCGCGACACAACGCCGCCCGGGAATCGCCGGAAAGCCCCGCGGAATGGGCCTGGAAGAGCACTGTCCACCGCCTGCACGCGAATGTCGCGTCTGTCGCGCCGCAGGTCGCGCGTGTCCGCGCCATCGTCGCGGAGCCGCCGGGCGTCGCGTCTGTCGCGTGACGTGGCGGCGCGCGGGACGCGTCGCGGCCGAGGTTGCCGCTCCCACCGCCTCCCCTTAGCGTTGGGGGCGAGAATGCGGAGGGATTCCGATGGCAACGGACGTGCTGGACCTGTCGGCGCTCCTCGCACCGCTGGCCGAAGGGGATGGCGCCGGCACGGATCCGCGCGAGGATCCCTCCGCCGTCTCGCCCTATCGCCGCGTGAAGGATGCGCGCTCCGAGGCGCGGCTGGAGGAGCGCGACCGCGATTCCGAGGGGGAGGAGGACGCGCCCGTCGCCGAGGGCTGGCGCGTGGTGCGCCGGACGGGTGAGGAGATCTTAACGAATAGCGCGAAGGACTTCGAGGTCGCGTCCTGGCTGACCGAGGCGATGGTGCGGCAGGACGGGCTGAACGGACTCATCACCGGCACGAAGCTGCTGATGGGCCTGCTGGAGACGATGTGGGACGCCGGCTTCCCGCTGCCGGACGAGGAGGGGATCGAGGACCGCGCCACCATCCTGGGCGGCCTCTCCGGGGCCTCCGGCGACGGCACGATCATGCAGCCGCTGCGCCGGCTCCCGCTCTTCCGCCGCACCGACGGCACGAACCTGCCGCTCTACCGCTACGACCAGGCGGAGGAGGTCGCCGGACGCGCGGACGAGGAATACAAGCAGCGCCGCTACGCCGCCGGCGTGCCGGAGATGGCGGTGCTGGAGGCGGAGGCAAGCCTCAACCGCCCGGCCCTGCGAGGCATGGCGAACCTGGCCGCCGAGGCGCTCGACATCTGGCGCAAGTTCGACGCCCTGCTGACCGAGAAGTTCTCGGGCTTCGGCGAGGTCCCGACCTCGCGTGTCAACACCGTCCTCCAGCGCCTGCATGAAGTGTCCGAGAAGCTTGCCGGCGGGCCTGCGCCGGCCGCCGCGACGGAGATCGCCCCCGACGGCACCGCCGTTCCCGGGGCGGAACCCGGGGCGCCGGGCGGCTTCGCGCTCGGGGCCTTCAACATCGGCGGGTCCATCGCCTCGCGGGAGGCGGCGCTGGAGGCCCTCGACAAGATCGCCGACTTCTTTGAGAAGACCGAGCCGCACTCCCCGCTGGCCTATACGCTCCG